>CAZWCD010000077.1:0-12959 GCA_964632275.1 uncultured Thermodesulfobacteriota bacterium | reverse complement strand
AAGGTGCGCGGTGGGCGGTTGAAAAGGGATTCGGCGAACGGGAGGACCTGGAGCGGACCGAGGACGGGGGTGTGATGGAAGGGGCTGACCCGGAAACGGTGAGTCAGCGCGCCCTCGAACGTGGCAGGAATCAGCTGGGCACCCTGGGTTCGGGCAATCATTTTCTTGAGGTCGGGGTGGTGGACCAGGTGTTTGACCAGGCGGTGGCGCAGGCCTTCGGCCTTTTCCAAAACCAGGTGGTCGTCTCCATCCATTCCGGTTCGCGGGGCTTCGGATACCAGGTCTGCGACGATTTCTTAAAGACCATGGTCCGGGCCATGGATACAACCGGCGTGGCGCTTCCTGACCGGCAACTCACCTGTGCCTCTCTTCGGTCCGATCAGGGGAGGCGGTATTTTGCCGCCATGGCCTGTGCGGCCAATTATGCCTGGGCCAACCGGGAGGCGCTCACCCACTGGACGCGGGAAATCATGGAGAAGGCGCTGCAGATAAGCCCCAGGGATCTAAACATGAGACTGCTCTACGATGTCTGCCATAACATCGCCAAGAAGGAGGTGCATACGGTTGACGGTGTGAAAAAGAAGGTGTGCGTGCACCGGAAGGGGGCGACGCGCGCCTTTCCGGCGGGCCACCCCGATGTGCCCGCGGTGTACCGGGAGGTGGGCCAGCCGGTACTTATCCCCGGGGACATGGGCAGATGCTCATACATTCTGGTCGGCACGGAGAGGGCCATGGAGGAGACGTTCGGTTCCACCTGCCACGGGGCAGGCCGGCTGATGAGCCGCACCCAGGCGATCAAGCAGAGCAGGGGCAGATCCATAGCACAGGAGATGGAACAGCGGGGGGTCATTGTCATGGCCGAGGGAAGGGCAACCCTGGCGGAAGAGGTGCCCGAGGCGTATAAGGACGTCAGTGAGGTGGTGGAGGTGGTGCACCAGACGGGGATATCCCGGAAGGTAGCCCGGCTCCGGCCGCTGGGCGTGATTAAAGGGTAGAGGAAGCGCAGCTGCGAACGCGCTCGGCAAGGCCTTCCCCAATCACCGCGCCGGGTGCACTGCGGCCACAACTGTAACGTTGACATGGATTGCTGTTTATTATATATAGTAGCCGTACGCTCTGTGCTGTGCAAAGATGTCACTGAATTCTTAATATTATTGCAACAAGGGGGAAGCGATGATTTCCAAAAAGTTCATGGATGCCATTGTTAACAGAACCGAAGACTTATCCAAGGCGTGGTGTCGGGAGGTCAGGAAGTCGGAGTATATGAAGACCTACCAGAAGCTGCAGGATGAGCGATTGGCAAAGGTTAATAAGATATTTTTTGACCATCTTGCCCAATGGATTACCAAGGGGTTGTCGCGCCGGGATTTCGGCACCTATTTTGTCGACCTGGGCAAAGAGCGCTATCATGACAAGTTTCCCCTCTCTGAAATCCATTACGCAGTCTATTTGGCCAAGCGGGTTGTTCGCAACATGGTGCACTCAGAGTCACTCCTTGACAGCGCCATGGAAGTGTATCAAGTAATGGAACTGGGTAACATGGTTTCCGGCTTTTTTGACACCGGTAATTTTTACATTACCAAGGGATACCTGCAGGCAATGCATGACGATCTTGCCCGGTCCAAGAAATTTACCAAGGAAGAGCTGACCCAGTATTTTCCCCATGGCTCATTTTTTAAAGAGGAAATCGATCTGGTCTAGCCTCTGGGCGCATAGTGCAGTAAAGAAGATGTCTGCGAAAGAAAAGCCGGAACCCTTGATGTGATTGGGGTTCCGGCTTTATGCTTGCTCGTTGCCGTTACTGCAAACAGCTGTGGGGGCGACCGGCGGTCGCCCTACAATTGTAACGGTCTTCATTATAGCTTGTCAATCGAATGAGCCTGGGGTACTATAAATGCATCGGGACCAATAATAGAAAGGAGGTACTGGCCGTGAAGGAAATTGCCGGGAAAAGAACAGGTGCCATTGTTTTGTCGCTCTCGCTCCTTTTTGCAATCGGATTTGCTGGGATGGCTCTCGCGCAGGAAAAAACCGAGAAGGAGGTCTGTCCAAAGCCGTACATAAAGCTGATCAAGCCCAATCTTGCCAGGTCCGGCCAGCAGGTAATCATCAGGGGGCACCGCTTCGGGGACAAGGAGAGGGCCGGAGAGGTAATTTTCTCTCCTGATATAAGCGGCAACGTCATTTCCTGGACAAACAGCAGGATAACCGTGGAAGTGCCGGCAGGGGCGAAAACGGGTCCGGTGGTGGTGCAAACCACATGTGCGGAAAGCAACTCGGAGATACTTAAGATAGAAGTGGAAACCGGCGGAGAGAAGAAGTAGGTGGCGGGCCTTAGCGTTTCAGCGGATCATCAGCAAGGAATTCATTGATCATCTTCTCGGCGACCTCCCGGGAGTTCACCTTGTATTCCCCGGAGGCAATCACCTTTTTCAGCAAGGCGACCTTTTCCTCACGGATGTCGGGCGCGTTCTCCACTGCCTCCCTGATCCTGCTCAGATAGTAGGGTTGCCCCGAATCAAACACGCTTTTTTGGCCTCCCTTTTCAGCGTCGCCCTGCGCCTGACCCTCTACCCTGCGCTGCAGTTCGATGATCTTCTCACCGTTATGTTCCTGAGCCGGGATGTCGCCTGAGCGCTTCATCAGGGATCCATCGTTGGTTTGCGTTGCCTGGTACTCTATTTATAGCAGATTTTTGAAAAAAATCAATCCGGAATTCGGCCGGCAGGGCGCTGCCTACCTGCGTGCCGTTCAGTTTCGTCCCTTGCCGTCCTGCACATTGAAAAGGAAGTTGAGTATATCGCCGTCCTGCACCTGGTAGTCCTTTCCTTTCAGGGATAATTTGCCCGCTTCCTTGACCTTCTGCTCGCTCCCGCAGGCAATCAGGTCGTCATAGTGCATATGCTCGGCGCGGATGAAACCCCGCTCGATGTCGGAGTGAATGGCGCCCCCGGCCTGGGGGGCAAAGGCGTTGCTGGGAATGGTCCAGGCCCGCACCTCGTCTTCCCCGACGGTGAAGAAGGAAATGCGGTCGAGTGCGTCATAGCTCAATCGGGTTATTTGTTCCAGCGCCGAACGGGTGATCCCCAATTCACTGCAGAAGGTCATCCGCTCCTCGTCGTTCTCAATGGCGGCCAGCTCTTCTTCGATTTTAAGCGAAACCTGCACGCAATGGATCCCGTCATCGCTGCAGGCGGCTTCCACCCGCCGCAGGAGTGCGTCGGAAGCGATATCGTTTTCGTGCACGTTGAGCGCCACGATCATGTTCTTGCGGGTGAGCAGGGGATAGGCGTTCAGCACCTTTTTCTCCTCATCATTGAGCGCCATCAGCCGAAGCGGTTTTTCGCCGCTTAGGTGTTCCACGACCGATCGCATGAGCTGAAGTTCCTTTTCCCGGGCCGGCTCGCTTTTCCTCTTGAGTTCCTTTTCCAGCCGCTCAATCCGCCCCTCGCTGAAAATCAGGTCGGCAAGCAGCAGCTCTGAATGGACGTAGCGTATATCGCGGAGGGGATCCACCGACCCGTCTACGTGAAAAACCGTTTCATCATCAAATGCGCGGACCACATGGCAGATGGCGTCAACGGTGCTGATGGCTTTCAGCGCTTCACGGTTCTCCTGGGAATTTTTAGACAGCCCGGGAAGCAGCAGATACTTTATGAGTGCCGGAGTCACCGCCCGGGGATTGTACCTGGCAGCAAGCTGATAAAGCCGTTCATCGTGGACTTTGGAAAGACCGATATTCGGTTTTTTGGTGCCATGTTGGCCGCTCTGCTCATCTGCCGACACGCTGTCGGTGAGCAGCTTAAATAATGTTTTCTTGCCGGTTTGGGGTAGCCCGATGATTCCGATTTCCATAAAACTCCGCTCCTGATTTCATGCTATGCTTTGTAACAATGCAGGGGCGACCGGCCGGTCGCCGCTACATTAACACATCCTGCTTTATTGCTTAAAAAAAGAAGGCTAAAGTCCCGCTACACTCGACTTTAACCTCGCGCTTCCGTGCTGCTTGATGGCAAGAACTGAACTGGCGGTGCCGAATTGCAGTTGCAAATAAAAAAACCACTAACAATTTGCTGCCATCAGTATCATAGTTGAAGCGTTATGTCAAGCCCGGCGGCAATTAGGGAGATGCTCATAAAATTGTCAGCCCACCTCAAACCCGATCTTCTTACGGCAATATCCCATTCCACCCCAACTTGAGGTCACACATTGTGACCTCAAGTTGCTAACTTATTGTTTTATAAGCACATACATAAAATCTCCGGGGAATCGCCTGATATTTCTTTTAACAGCTTGTTTTAACACTTTGGTTTCGATCCCATAGAGTTCAGCGAGATCTTTGTCCGTCATCACCTTTTGGCCACGAATCAAATATATTTTTGGCAAAGGGGGGGACGCTCAAAAAAAATAAATTTCCAAGGTAGTACGGTATGTCAGGCACTTGGATCTCTATTGTTGTAACCCTAAACGAAGTGAAGGGTCTCATATACTTGAAAAGAAGAGGTTCTTCGCGATATTCAGAATAACAGGCAAGGCTGCAAGCGTATATGAGGACATTGGTGCAGACATGGTTCGTTTGGTAAGGGCGTATGGCATGCGCCCCTACGTTCCCTCTGTCATTACATTTGTCTTGCTCTAATCTTTAAACTGCATTAGAATCTTACCGGTAAGATTAACCAGCAATGGAAGGAGAATGATCCATGGCACAGTTAGCAACAACGAAAATGTCATCAAAAGGTCAGGTAGTTATACCGGAGGAAATCAGGAAGAGGCTTAAATTAAAAACGGGTGCCCAGTTCGTTGTCTTAGGCGATAAAGATGTGGTGATTTTGAAATCCATCGCCCCGCCCTCAATGGCTGCTTTCGGAAATCTTATCCAAAAGGCACGAAGACAGGGAAAGAAAGCAGGCATAAAGCGCTTGGACATAGCAGCGGCGGTTTCCAAGGCTCGGGGCCAAAAGTGAGAGTCGTATTGCCATACGCCCCTGTTCATATTGAAAAAACCATTGACATTAGGGATACCTTCGGATACATCATAAGCCTGTCTGTGAAATAAAGTGCCGCAAAGGAAAGATGGTGAAAATCCATCACTGCCCCGC
Source organism: uncultured Thermodesulfobacteriota bacterium (assembly GCA_964632275.1). GTDB lineage: Bacteria > Desulfobacterota > WTBG01 > WTBG01 > WTBG01 > CAZWCD01. Next base: position 7,860 of record CAZWCD010000077.1, on the reverse strand, counting down.
AGCTGTAAGTGGGGACGAAATCTCCCGGAAGAAGCCACTGCCGTAGCAGGTGACGGCGGGAAGGAGGGAGAGAGTAGGATGATCCACGAGTCAGAAAACCTTACCAGCAGATGATCATACTTCCGAGGGGAAGATGACTGGTTGTAGGATTCATTTGATCCAACGCCCTTTCCCTCTTTTTTCGGAAAGGGTTTTTTGTCGCTAAGAACCTAAAGTGAAGCGAAGGAATTTTCTCTCACACAATAAAATCATGACCATGCCTGTACGCCTCTTTGTGCTGGGTGTTAATCACCGGACGGCACCTCTTGAAGTCAGGGAGCAGCTTTCGTTTTCTTCGGCGAAGTTGCATGATGCCCTGGGCCGCCTCAAATGCTGCCGGGACGTTGAGGGCGGCGCCATTCTCTCCACCTGCAACCGCTCGGAGATATACATTACCAGCCGCTCACCCCGTTTCAACGGCGAACATATCAAGCAGTTTATCGGCGATGTGCACCGGGTCGACCCCGGCGATTTTGCGGGCAGCTTCTACTCATTTGAAAACAAGGCGGTCATCGAACACCTCTACCGGGTATCCTCCGGCCTCGACTCGCAGCTGCTGGGTGAAAATGAAATCCTCGGGCAGGTGAAGCACGCCTATGATGAAGCGCGGTCGGCCAATGCGAGCGACCCGCTTATTGAGCGGATTTTTGACGGCGCCATTAAAATGGGCAGAAAGGTGCGGCGAGAGACCGCCATCAGCAAGGGCAGCATGTCCTTGAGCAGCATGGCCATAAAGCTGGCCGAAAAGAAGGCGGACTTGCAGCGCCAGACCATTCTCCTGGTGGGGGTCAACAAGATCAATGAACAGATTGCCCAGTATCTCCGCGAGCGGGGGATCCGCACGGTGATTGTCGCCAACCGCACCTATGATAAGGCCGCTGCCATCGCGCAATACCTCGGCGGCAGGGCGATCCATTTTGATGAGTTCAAGCGCGAGCTGCACCATGTGGACATCATCATCAGCTCAACCGCCGCTCCCCATGTCATCCTGAGGAAGGACGAGGTGGATGCCTCGATGAAGAAAAGGAGGCGCCCCCTGCTCATCATTGACATGGCGGTGCCGCGGGATGTGGAACCGGACACATGCACCCTAGAGGATGTCACCCTGTACAGCCTTGAAGATTTCAACCAGATCATTGAGGAGAACCTCGGCAGGAAAAAGCAGGAAGCTCACAAGGCTGAAGGTCTCATCAGGCAGGCCCTCTCTCAAATCGACCTCAATGAACTCTCGCGCCCGTAGCCATCGTTCCCGGCAGCTGTACCGGCAATCGCTTCAGAGCCTGCCCGGCGGTGTGAACAGCCCGGTGCGGGCCTTCCGTGCCGTCGGGGGCAATCCGGTTTTCATTGCACGGGCCAAGGGCGCCCATCTCTTCGATGTTGACGGCAACCGCTACCTTGATTACGTAGGTTCCTGGGGGCCGGCCATCGTCGGTCATGCCCATCCCCGGGTGGTGAGAAAGGTCCGCGAAGCCGCCGCTGAAGGATTAAGCTTCGGTGCGGCCACCGAACGGGAACTGATCCTTGCCCGCCTCATTCGCAGCGCTTTTCCCGCCATGGAAAAGCTGCGGCTGGTTACGTCGGGCACGGAAGCGGCCATGTCGGCCATCAGGCTGGCGCGCGCCCATACCGGACGAACCAGGATTGTCAAATTCGACGGCTGCTATCATGGCCATTCCGACAGCTTCCTGGTAAAGGCCGGCTCCGGTTCCATGACCTTCGGCATTGCGGACAGTGCGGGAGTGACCCCGCGGGTTGCGCAGGACACCATCAGCATCCCCTTCAATGACGCGGAGTCGGTAGAGAAAACCTTTCAGCGACACGGAAAGCATATTGCGGCCCTGATCGTGGAGCCCGTCCCGGCCAACATGGGTCTGGTGCTTCCGGAACCCGGCTTTCTCCGGCTGCTCCGGGAGGTGACCGGCCGCTATGGCACGCTGCTTATTTTTGATGAGGTCATCAGCGGTTTCCGGGTCTGCTTCGGCGGGGCGCAGCACTGGTATGGGGTTACCCCTGATCTTACCTGCCTGGGGAAGATTGTCGGCGGGGGATTGCCCGTCGGTGCCTACGGCGGGAGGAGGGAGATCATGGATCTTGTTTCTCCCCTGGGACCGGTGTACCAGGCGGGGACGCTCTCCGGCAACCCGCTTGCAACCGCTGCCGGGATTGAGACGCTGACCATACTGTCACAATCGAACGACGCCTATGAAAAAATCGACGACATTACCGCAACGCTTTGCAAGGGCTTGGGAGAAATAATCAGCAGGTGCGGGGTGTCAGCCCGGATCGCGCAACTGGGTTCCCTGTTTACCCTCTTTTTTTCAAAGCAGCAGGTGAAGGACTATCGGCAGGCGATGCGCTGTGACCTGCACATGTTCGCCCGCTATTTCCGGGCAATGCTGAAGGGCGGTATTTATATTCCTCCCTCGCAATTCGAGACCAATTTCGTATCAATGGCCCACACCAAAAAAGACATTGCCACGACCCTTGAAGTGATGGATCGGGCGCTGGGTTTAGTCAGCACAGTCTAGGGGGACGCTCTTAAATAATTAAATAAACAAGGTGCTGGTAAGTAATCGGCTGGCTACGGATGGGCATTATTTCCTCATCATACCCTTTTCTCCGATATGAGATGCATGTCCGGTGTGAGGTATGCCGTGCAGCGGGAAAAAACATTGAGCAGGCAACAAATATCGGCTGATACAATGAAAGATATTTAATTTTTTAAGAGCGTCCCCTTTTTACAGATTGATACAATATGCCCATGGATCCTTGAGGCTAAACCATGCCTGCATACTATCCCCTGCATCTTTCTATCGCGGGTAAGAAATGCCTGGTGGTGGGCGGCGGCAGGACCGCAGCGCGAAAGGTCGCGACCCTGCTTCGCTGCGGCGGCCGGGTGGTGGTGGTTTCTCCTGAAGCGGTTCCTGCCATCCGCGCGCTCGCACGTCGCGAAAAGATTCCGTGGCGTCAAAGAAAATTCAGGGCATCCGACTGTGCGGGCGCATTTCTCATATTCGCCGCCACAGACAGCGCTGACACAAACCGCAGCATAGCACGACTGGCAAAGGAAAAATCCATTTTGGCCAACGTGGCGGACAGCCCGGCGGACTGCGATTTTATTGTTCCGGCGCTGGTGGAGCGGGGGCCGCTTACCATTAGTATTGCTACCGAAGGCCTCGCGCCGATTCTGTCACGAAGAATACGCATGGACCTGGAGCGCTCTTTCGGGCCGGAGTATATTCGCTATGCCCGTTTCATCGGAGAAACGAGAAGCGCAATCGTCAAAAACACACAGTTGACCGGGAAGCAAAAAAGAAAAGCGCTGCAATCCCTGCTGTCATTGCCCATCAGGGAACGGCTTGCCCGGGGGGAAAAGATCTCCCGGCGCGATGTTCTGAAAAAGCTGGGGGTCATCTAATGGTCGGTGCACCGTTACGGATCGGCACGCGGGGAAGCGCGCTTGCCCTGGCGCAAGCCGGCTGGGTCAGGGATCGTTTATTAAGCTTCGATGAGAAGCGCCAGCTGGAAATCGTGCCCATCAAAACCTCCGGGGACCAGCACCCTTCCCGACCCCTGTCCCAGCTGGGAGGAAAAGAAGCATTTACCCGTGAGATCGAAAAAGCGCTCCTCGCGGGCGAGATTGATCTGGCAGTGCACAGCATGAAGGACCTTCCGGTCGTTCTTCCTGCCGGGCTTATGCTTGGGGCCATCACCGCGCGGGAGAACCCGCTTGATGTGCTTATTTCCCCGACCGGCGCGGACCTGGAAAGCCTTGCCGCCGGCGCCGCGGTCGCGACAGGGAGCCTGCGCCGGCGGGCCCAGCTGCTGCGCTATCGGAGTGATCTGGTCATCCGGGACATCCGCGGCAATGTGGACACGCGGCTGAAAAAGCTCCATGACGGTTTTGCCGACGGGCTGGTGCTGGCCGCCGCCGCGCTGAAACGACTCGGCAGGGGTGACAGCATTGCCCAGTATCTGCATCCCGACGTTTGCATTCCCGCCGCAGGACAGGGCGCGCTCGGTATCGAACTGCGAGAGGACAACCCGCCGCTTAGGGAGCTGCTTGCAATGCTGCATGATCAGGAATCCGGTCTCACCGTCAGGGCGGAACGGAGCTTTTTGCATGCCCTTGGCGCCGGGTGCCATACGCCGGCAGGCGCGTATGCGGAATTGAGTGACGGCGAGATGCTGCTCAGGGGATTTGTCTCTTCTCCGGACGGGAAGGATATGGTGAGGATGAAGATGCTCGGCCGCAGAGAAGAGGGGGAAATTATCGGTGAAATCCTGGCCCGCAGGGTATTGCAGGGCGGGGGACGCAGCCTGCTGGCGCAAACGCGGGGGGAGCCATGAGCGCATCCCCGGGAAAAGTTTATATCGTCGGCGCCGGACCGGGTGACCCCGGGCTCATTACCCTCAAGGCCATGCGACTCATCGAGGAAGCTGATGTCATCGTCTATGATCACCTGGTCAATCAACGGATCCTTAAGTACGCCCAGCCGCGGGCGAGAATGATTGACGCGGGCAAACAGGTGGGGCACAGGATGCTTGAACAGGAAGCGATCAACCGGCTGCTGATCAAGGAGGCAAAGCGCGGCATGAACGTTGTGAGACTTAAGGGCGGAGATCCTTTTATTTTCGGCCGCGGCGGGGAAGAGTGTGAGGCGCTGGCGGTGCGCGGCATTCCCTTTGAGGTTGTTCCCGGGGTGTCCTCGGCGGTAGCCGCCCCGGCCTATGCCGGCATTCCGCTCACCCATCGCGTCTTCGCCTCTTCGGTCGCGCTGGTCACCGGTCATGAGGATCCGGCCAAGAAGGCCCCCACAGTGGACTTTCAGAAACTGGCCCGGGCGGTTGATACGGTTGTTTGCCTCATGGGTGTGAAAACGATGGCGCGGACCGTGCGGGAACTCAGAGCGGGAGGGGCGCCGCCGAATACGCCGGTTGCGGTGATTGAGCAGGGAACCTATCCTCATCAACGAGTGGTGGAGGGAATGCTTGACACCATCATTGCTCTGGTGAAGCGCAAGGCTATCAAGCCCCCGGCGGTGATGGTGGTGGGGAAAGTGGCACAGCTCCGTGGGCGGATCGCCTGGTTTGAATCGCTGCCCCTCTCCAATAAAACCATTGTCATTACACGGGCTGCAGAGCAGGCGGACACGCTTGCAGATCTGCTGGAGGAGGCCGGCGCCCGGGTGATATGCTTTCCCACCATAGAGATCGGACCACCCCGCAGCTATGGGAGGCTCGATGGTGCGCTGCGGCGATTGCGGGACTACGATTATCTTGTCTTTACCAGTGTGAACGGGGTGAATGCGTTTGTCTCGCGAATGGCTTTCCTGAAAATCAAAAAAGAGCTGCTCTGCGGCGTGACTATTGCCGCGCTGGGGGAAATGACCGCACAGGCGCTTCGTACGCACGGCATTACTCCCGGCATTGTGCCGGCGGTGTTTACCTCACGGCATCTGGCTGACGCATTCAGGGGCGAGCAGATGCAGGGGAAAAAAGTGTTGCTGGTGCGATCAGACATCGCCGGCGACCTGCTGCCGCGGGCGCTTAAAAAGATGGGCGCCCGGGTGGAAGACGTGATCGGCTACCGCATCAGGAAACCGCGGATGAAGGCCGGTGAGATGAAACGAATCTTTGAGACGGGATCGGTTGATTGCATTACCTTCACCAGCCCGTCCACCTTTGTTAATTTTATGTCGCTTCTGAAAGGAACGCCGGTAAAACGGATGTTGCAGAAAATGGCGGTGGCTGCCATCGGGCCGGTCACCCGGCAGGAGATTGCGAAGCACGGTATCAAGGTGAGCATCGCCGCCACTCCTCACACCGTGTCCGGTCTGGCAAAGGCCATAATCGCCTACTATGGCGCAAAGAAAAAACGGGAGCATTAGTATGACTTTTCCGCAGCAGCGGTTGCGGCGGCTACGAGCAAAGGAGCCTTTGAGGCGGATGCTTAAGGAAACCCGCCTTGCCGCTGATGACTTTATCTATCCGGTCTTCCTTAAAGAAGGGGCGGGTGAGAAGATTGAGATATCCTCCATGCCCGGTGTGTACCATCATTCACTGGATTCGCTGCTCAAGGAGATGGAGGAGGTGATCGCGCTCTCCATTCCGGCAGTGCTCCTCTTCGGGCTACCCGGCAGCAAGGATGAATCGGGCAGCGAGGCTTTTGCACCCAAAGGCGTTGTGCAACGGGGGATTAAGGCGATCAAGTCGTCTTTTCCGGATCTGATGGTCATTACCGACATTTGTCTCTGCGCGTATACCACGCATGGCCACTGCGGGGTCATAGAGAATTGCAGGGTGGACAATGATAAGACCCTGGCCATCCTCCAGAAGGTCGCCGTCAGTCACGCGGCCGCCGGCGCGGATATGGTCGCGCCTTCGGACATGATGGACGGCAGGGTGGGGGCCATACGAGCTGCGCTCGATGAGAATGGATACACGGAGCTTCCCATCATGTCCTATGCCGCCAAGTTTGCCTCTCATTTTTACGGTCCCTTCCGCGAGGCGGCCGATTCCTCCCCCCGTTTCGGAGACCGTAAAAGCTACCAGATGGACCCGGCCAATGCCGAGGAGGCGCTTCGGGAGATCGCGATGGATATAGAAGAGGGCGCCGATATCATCATGGTCAAGCCGGCGCTTGCCTACCTGGATATTATCTTCCGGGCCAGGGAGAAGTTCGGCTGCCCCCTGGCCGCGTACAACGTGAGCGGCGAGTATTCCATGGTAAAGGCGGCAGCGGCGCGGGGCATGCTTGACGAAAAAAATATCATGATGGAAATGCTTCAGTCCATAAAGCGCGCCGGGGCGGATATTATCATTACCTATTTTGCCAGGGAAGCGGCGAGGGTATTGAGGGAGGGGCAATTATAATAATGAATGTGATGCGGGCCTTCGTAAGCGCACGATACATTGGATTCTAGTTTCCGCGGGAATGACATGTTTGGCGAGCAAGGCGATCAAATATGGTGGCCAGGGTAGGGGCGACCGGCCGGTCGCCCCTACAAAGACCGTACGTATGGATTGTATGCAATTGAAATAAAGAACCTGCAATGAAGAGAAACATGACAACAAAAAACCCCCTTCCTCCCAACTGCCAGATCGTACTTGCCGCCTTCGGCACCTCGCTGGATCCGAAGGCGGCTTACACCAGCATGCAGGTGCGCTTTCAGGAGCGCTTTGGGCAGCGAATTCCCATGGGCTTTACCTCGCGGGTAGGAGAGCCGAAGCTCAAGGCGGTTCTGGAAAGCCTTCCCGCCGACCCGGATCTTACGGTGGTAATCACACCGGTTTTCATGATCGAGGGACAGGTGGTCAAACGTGACATCGTGGAGACGGCGCGGGAATGCGAACACCGCTTTAAAGAGATCCGCATCGCCCGGCCGCTCCTTCCCGATGACCGGATATACACAGTGGTGCGAGATGAGGTGGCGTCACGCATGAAGAACGTACCCCCCGGGGGGACGGGAATTGTTTTTATCGGGCACGGGACGCCGGATGACGATGCGGCACGGCTTTACGGTGGGTGTGCCCGGCAGCTGACGTCACTTTTTGCATCGCCGTTCAGGGCCGCGTTCGGCAACCTGGAAAGTCCGGCGCCCTATCTCGGAGAGAGTTTGGGCGACCTCATCATGAGCGGGATCAACCGCCTCCTGGTCCAGCCCTTCATGATCGTTCATGGAGTGCACATGCACGATGATGTCAAGGGCGCATTGGAGGAGCAGGATCCGGACAACAAGCTCTACCGCTTCCTGCTCGAACGCCATGGTGAACCTATAAAACAGCGGCTCCAGGAAATCCGCCGCGTCTATATGCCGG
>CAZWCD010000076.1:6774-12981 GCA_964632275.1 uncultured Thermodesulfobacteriota bacterium | reverse complement strand
GCCGCCTGGGCTGCGGCCAGCCGGGCCACCGGCAGCCTGAAGGGCGAACAGCTTACATAGTCCATGCCGATCCCGTGGCAGAATTCAACTGAACTGGGTTCTCCCCCGTGCTCGCCGCAAATCCCCACCTTGAGATTCTTCCGGGTGCTGCGACCCCGCTCCACACCCCACTTCATCAACTGACCCACCCCTTCCCGATCAATCGCCTGAAACGGATCTCTCGGGAGGATTTCCTCCCTGACATAGATGGGAAGGAATTTGCCCGCGTCGTCCCGCGACAGGCCGAAGGTGGTCTGGGTGAGATCATTGGTGCCGAAGCTGAAAAACTCGGCCACCTGCGCTATGGTATCGGCGGTGACCGCAGCCCGCGGCAGCTCGATCATGGTGCCCAGCATATACTCGACGGTTATGCCCTGCCCCTTGAAGACCTCGTCGGCCGCCTGCCGGACAATCTTCTCCTGTGCCTTCAGCTCATTCACGTGGCCCACCAGGGGGATCATGATTTCCGGCTGCACCTTGATGCCCTCTTTGGCCACCGCGCAGGCGGCTTCCAGGATGGCGCGGGTCTGCATCGCGGTGATCTCGGGATAGACAATGCCCAGCCTGCATCCGCGATGGCCGAGCATGGGATTGGCCTCGTGCAGCGCATCGACTTTCGCTTTGAGGGTGTCAGCCGACACCCCCATGGTTTTTGCCAGCGCCTCTATCTCCTTGTCGGTATGGGGCAGGAATTCATGCAGCGGCGGATCCAGGGTCCGGATGGTCACCGGCAGCTCTTTCATCGCCCGGAAGATGCCCTTGAAGTCCTCACGCTGCATGGGAAGCAGCTTGGCCAGGGCTTTTTCCCGGCCCTTCAGGTCGTCGGCGAGGATCATCTCCCGCACCGCGTCAATGCGCTCGCCCCCGAAGAACATGTGCTCCGTCCGGCAGAGCCCGATGCCCTGCGCCCCGAAGGCGACGGCAGTGGCCGCCTGGTCCGGCTGGTCGGCGTTGGCGCGCACCTTCAGCCGGCGCACCTCATCCGCCCAGCCCATGATCCGGGCATAGGTCTGGTAGGTTCCGGCCTGTGCCGCGTCAAGCCCCTTTCCCTGGAGCACCTGCAGGACCTCCGACGGGTTGGTGCTCACCGCCCCTTCCAACACCTCGCCGGTCGAGCCGTCAATGGCAATGAAGTCCCCCTCTTTGATCACCTTGCCGTTGACCTCAATCTGGCGCTTGCGGTAATCAATGTTCAAGGTCCCGCATCCGGCGACGCACACCTTCCCCATCTGTCGGGCAACCAGGGCGGCGTGGGAGGTCATCCCCCCCCGGGCGGTCAAAATACCCTCGGCGGCGTCCATGCCCTTGATGTCCTCAGGAGAGGTCTCGATCCGCACCAGCACCACCTTTTCTCCCACCTTGGCGTGGCGCTCGGCGTCGGCCGCATTAAAGACCACCTTCCCGCAGGCGGCGCCGGGCCCGGCATTCAGGCCGGTGCAGAGCAGCCTGCCCGCCTTTATGGCCTTTGCCTTTTCCGCGTAATCGAAGACCGGCCGGAGCAGCTGGTTGAGCTGTTCCGGCTCCACCCGCATCAGCGCCTCCTCCCTGGAGATCAGCCCCTCCGCCACCTGGTCAACCGCAATGCGGAAGGCGGCAAAGCCGGTGCGCTTGCCGGTGCGCGTCTGCAGCATCCAGAGCTTCTTGTTCTGCACGGTAAACTCCATGTCCTGCATGTCGCGGTAGTGCTTTTCCAGGTTTTCATAAATGGAAACCAGCTGGGCATAGATGTCCGGCATGTCGTTTTTCAGCTGATCTATTTTCTGGGGGGTCCTGATGCCGGCCACCACGTCCTCCCCCTGGGCATTAATCAGGTACTCGCCGTAAAACTTTTTCTCGCCCGTCGCCGGGTCCCGGGTAAATGCCACGCCGGTGCCGCAATCATCCCCGCGGTTGCCGAACACCATCGCCTGCACGTTGACCGCCGTCCCCCATTCCGCGGGAATATTGTTCAGCTTGCGGTACACAATCGCCCGCTCATTCATCCAGCTCTTGAAGACCGCCCCGATGGAAAGCCAGAGCTGCTCGCGCGGGTCCTCCGGGAAATCCCTGCCGGTTTTCTTCCGGATGGCGCCCTTGAATTCCCTGACCAGCCCTTTTAGATCATCGGCGGTAAGGTCGGTATCGACGTGAATCCCGCGCGCATTCTTTTTCTCCTCCAATATCTCCTCGAAGGGGTCGATATCATCCTTGCCCTCCGGCTTCAGTCCCAGCACCACGTCGCCGAACATGGCCACAAAGCGGCGGTAGCTGTCATAGGCGAAGCGGGGGTTGCCGGAGCAGGCGATCAAACCCTCCACCGTGCTGTCAGTTAAACCGAGATTCAAGACCGTGTCCATCATCCCGGGCATGGAAGCCCGCGCCCCCGAGCGGACCGACAGCAGCAGCGGGTTCTTGGGGTCGCCGAAACGGGCGCCCATCACCTTCTCGATGTTCTTAAGGGCATCAGCCACCTGCCCCTCCAGCTCCGGGGGATAGGATCCCTTGTCGTAAAAATAGCTGCACACCTCGGTGGAGATGGTAAACCCCGCCGGGACCGGTATGCCCAGGGCGCTCATCTCCGCCAGATTGGCGCCCTTGCCACCCAGTAAATCCTTCATCGAAGACTTGCCTTCCGCCTTGCCGTCACCGAAACCATACACGTACTTGTGAGCCATACCTTTTCCCTCTCAGCATTATGTTGTTAGGCATTGCATGCCGGCCTATTCAGCCAGCCCTCCCGTAGCCAAGCATTTCTTCAGATACTCCCTGATGCCGTCCAGGGGGATGCGCACCTGGCGCATGGAGTCCCGGTCCCTGACCGTCACCTGACGGTCATCCAGCGACTGGACATCAACCGTCACGCAGTAGGGCGTGCCCACCTCATCCTGCCGCCGGTAGAGCCGGCCGATGCTTGCCGTATCGTCATAGACGGTCTTGCCCTCGCTGCGCAGGTCGGCGGCGAGCTTTCGCGCCAGCTCCACGATGTCGGCGCGGTTTTTGAGCAGGGGCAGTACCGCTATCTTGATGGGGGCGAGGCGGTTGGCAATCGCCAGCAGGGTGCGCTTCTCTCCCCGCACCTCCTCCTCGCGGTAGGCATCGATCAGGATCGCCAGGGTGGCCCGGTCCGCGCCGGCCGACGGCTCAATCACGCAGGGGATGTAGCGCTCCTTGGTGGCTTCGTCGAAGTAGCTCAAGTCTTTGCGGCTGTACTCGGCGTGCCTGCGCAGGTCATAATCGCCGCGGTTGGCGATGCCCTCCAGCTCTGACCAGCCCATGGGGAAGAGGTATTCCACGTCGACGCAGGCCTTGGCGTAGTGGGCCAGCTCATGCGCTTCGTGGGTGCGCAGGCGCAGGTGGTCGCGGTTGACGCCCAGGTCGAGATACCAGCGGAAGCGCTGGTCCACCCAGTGTTCATACCACGATTCGTCGGTGCCCGGCTTGACAAAAAACTCGATCTCCATCTGCTCAAACTCCCGGGTGCGAAAGGTGAAATTGCCCGGGGTGATCTCGTTGCGGAAGGATTTGCCGATCTGGGCGATGCCGAAGGGAATCTTGCGCCGCATCATCTTCTGCACGTTGACAAAATTGACAAAGATGCCCTGGGCGGTTTCGGGGCGCAGATAGGTGACCGCCGCCTCCTCCTCCACCGGTCCGACAAAGGTTTTGAACATGAGATTGAACGAGCGCGCCTCGGTGAGCTCGCCCCCGCAGTCGGGACAGGCGGCGCCGCCGATGTCATCGAGCCGGAAGCGATGCTTGCACTTCTTGCAGTCGACCAGCGGATCGGTGAAGCTTTCCAGATGGCCCGAGGCCTGCCAGGTGGTGGGATTCATCAGGATGGCGGCGTCGAGTCCTTCCATGTCGTCGCGCCGGTAGACCACCGCATCCCACCAGGCCTCCTTCACGTTGCGCTTGAGCTCAACGCCGAGGGGCCCGTAGTCCCAGGTGTTGCCGATGCCGCCGTAAATCTCGCTGTTCTGAAAGATGATGCCGCGCCTTTTGCACAAAGAAACAATCTTATCCATTTCAACGGTCATGGTGCTCCTGCCTTGTCTGCCGCGAGGCGGTTAACGGGTGGTTCCCCTTTCCCCTCCAGCTGCTTCAGCAGCCGGAGAGACTTGAGGGGTTTTTCGATGCGGTACTCGATAAACGGGGGCAGTATCCTCCTGCTCTCTTCACGGGCCTGGGACGAAAAAAAGAGTCGATTGATTTTCGCGAGCTCAATCGTCTGCGCCCGCTGCAGCGTCCGGATGGTGCCCCAGGAAAGATGGGCGTGATCCAGCGAATCCTGCAGGCAATTGCCGCAGATCAGCCCCCCCTTGCTCTGGCAGAACCAGTGGCGGTGGCGGTCATGCGCCTCCCTGCGGCACATGACGCAGCGGTACAGCTCCGGCTGATAGCCGGCCAGGGCCAGCAGGCGCAGCTCGAACACGCGGACGAACTCCTCCCGGAAGGAAGGCTGGTTGAGCAGCTCGAGAAAGCTGAGCAGCAGGACAAACAGCTCGCCGCTGCTCTCCCGTTCCGCCGCGGTCACGCTGATCAGCTCGGCGATATAGCCGGCATACCCCAGCCGCAGCAGGTCACCGTGCAGGTGGGGATAGGAATTGACGATATCGCAGTGGTCGAGCCGCACCAGGGCGGCTTTTTCCCGGTCAAAAAAGCAGACGGCGCTGCAGGTCAGGGGCTCCAGCCCGCTGCCGAACCGCTTCCGGCTCCGCTTCGCCCCCTTGGCAATGCCCCGCAGCTTGCCGAAATCCCGGGTGAACAGCGTCACCAGCTTGTCCGATTCCGCAAAGTCGAGGGAATGAAGGATCACCGCCGGGGTCTTGTAGTATGGCACTGGGGTACCCGCCGCGCTCACGCCAGGAATTTCAGAAACAGTGTCGCGATGCTCAGATAAATGATGATGCCCACGATATCGTTTGCCGTGGTCACGAAGGGCCCGGCGGCAATGGCCGGATCTATTTTCATCTTTTTAAAAAACGCCGGAACCATGGTGCCCATGGAGGCGGCGGTGGTGATGCCGATGGTCATGGCCAGGGCAACGATCGGCCCGAGGACCGGATTCTTATGCCAGAGCACGGCGGCGCATCCGGCAACCAGGCCGCAGGCCACCCCCATGAGCAGGCCGATGCGCATCTCCTTGAACAAAAATTTCCGGAGGTTGCCGAAATCAACCCGGCCGATGGCGAAGCCGCGGATCATGATCGAGGATGACTGGATGCCGATGTTGCCGCCCATGGCGGTGATCACCGGGATGAAGGTCACCAGGGCCAGCACCTCGTGGAGCGCAACCCGGAAGAGCCACATCAAATAGCCGGTCAGCAGACCGCCGAAGAGATTGGTAATCAGCCAGGGCAACCGCACCCGCGTGATGGCCAGGACATGGCCTCCGTAGACCAGGTCCTCCTCGGGGATGCCGGCCATCTTCATGATGTCCTCGGAATCCTCCTGTTCGATGACGTCCACCACGTCATCCACCATGATCCGCCCCAGCAGCCTGCCGTCATGATCGACCACCGGCAGCGACACCATGTCGTACTTTCTGAATATCTCCGCCACCTTCTCCTGATCCACGTCGGGGGTGACCCGGATGGTCGCGGGATCCATGATTGATCCGACGGTGCTGGCGGGAGAGGCCAGAATCAGCTTGCGCAGCGGGAGAACCCCCACCAGCGTGTAGGCCTCATCGACAATGAACACATGGTGCAGGTCCTCCACCTCGCCGGCGGACGAACGGATATGCTCAATGGCATCGCGCACCGAGACGCCCTGCGGCACCGCCACCAGCTCCAGCTGCATGATGCCGCCGGCGGTTTCCGCATCGTACTGCAACAGCTCCCGGACTTCCTCGGAATCCTCCTTGTCAATCTGTCCGAGGATGTGCTGGGCCTGCTCCCGGGGCAGCTCGGCGATCAGGTCGGTCGCATCATCCGATTCCATGTCGTCGACAATCCGGGTAAGCTTGTCCTGCGGCATGTCCTCGATGAGCAGTTCCCGCGATAGATCATCAACCTCCATGATCACGTCGGAGGCGGTTTCTATCTGGAGCAGCCCGAAGAGCTTCTTCTTCTTCTCTTCATCCAGGGCGTCGATCAGGTCGGCGATATCCGCGGGATGAAGCGCCGAAATCAACTTGATGATCTCCAGCTCCCAGCCCTGGTCGATCAGATGATCCAGTTTCTCGAG
>CAZWCD010000076.1:4997-6674 GCA_964632275.1 uncultured Thermodesulfobacteriota bacterium | reverse complement strand
TTGCCCTCCATGGTTGCCGTTTTATCCCGGCGATCGTCGATCTTAATGGTGGTGTAGACCCGTCCCGCCCCGTGAGCAAAAGGCACTTCATGCATGCGGAGCAGGCACCGCATCACCGCGTCCAGGTCGCCCTCAATAATGGTGCCCATGGCGGTCAGGGTGTAGCGCAGGCCGGATTCCTTCAGCGGCTGCAGGACCGAGGCAACCTGTCCGCTGAGACTGGTGGTGGACAGACCGAGGGGCACGATGCTTACTTCCACAATGGCCATACATCCTCCCTTCATCCGCAGGGTTATTCAATGCCCATGGCGTCCAGGGTGTTCATCACCTCCGGCAGATGGGTATAAGCGGGCCCCCCGCCCATGACCACCGCCACCGATGCCGCCTCGAGAATTTCCGCCCGGCTCGCGCCGGCGCCGGCCGCCGCGCGGGTGTGCAGGCGGATGCAGGGAAGGCAGTGACCGGCAACGGCAATGCCCAGGGCAATGAATTCCTTTTCTTTGGTTCCCAGGATCCCCGGCTTCATCACCTGATCATGCAGCGATTTAAAGGTCTTCACTGTGTCCGGAGCCTCCTTGGCCAGATGCTGTATCGACCGGGTGAAATCCTTGAAAAACTGCTGAGATTCCTGTTCCATGATGCCGCCTCCTTCGCTTCAGGGTTTATGCGCACTGATGAGACGCGCCGGATGCCACACGCTGCTGTGGGTTGGTAACCATCAACGGACAAGGACTGAGAGACGTGTTCCGGCAGAGGCGGGGGGTGAAATGAGATGCCGGCTAGGAGGCGGGAGCGGTAAGCGCGCCGGTCAGAACACCGCGCAGCGCCGATTCGACGACGCGGGCGATGCTCGCGGCAGTCTGTTCAAATATGAAGTCCAGAATGGAAGGCCGTTCCTTCTTGGGATAGACAACCTGCGGTTCCCCTTCAATGCCCACCAGCCCCGCAGCTATATCAATCGCGTCCTGCAAATTGCCCAGCTTATCGATCAGTCCGAGTTTTATCGCCTGGGCGCCGGTAAAGACCCTGCCGTCGGCAAGCGGTAACACCTCTTCCCGCTTCATCTTCCGCCCTTCCGCGACCGCGTCGACAAACTGATTGTAACTGTCATCGATCAGCTCCTGGAGAATGGCCTCCTCCTCCCCGGTCATGGGGCGGGTCATCGACCCGATGTCCTTGTACTTGCCGCTCTTGAGGATTTTGCTTTTTAAACCGACCTTCTGCAGCAGTTCCTCGATGTTCTCAATGGGAATCATCACCCCGATGCTCCCCACCAGGGAGCCGGGATTGGACACAATCATGTCCGCGGCGCAGGCAATGTAGTAGCCCCCCGAGGCGGCGACTGATTCCACCGACACAATCACCGGTTTTTCCTCAGAGGTCTTCTTGATCTCCTGATATATTTCCTGGGGCGGCGCCACCACCCCTCCGGGGGAGTTAATGCGCAGGATGATCGCCTTGATCCCGCTGTTCTTGCGGTACTTGACGATCTTCTCAATGGTGGATTCGGATTCTACAATGGTGCCCTCGACTTTTATAATCCCGATCTTCTCTCCGCCCAGCCCGTAGGAATATTCCTCGCCGACATATCCCAGCGCCAGCACCAGCGCAAAAAAAACCGCGCAGATGCCAAGCAGGAGGAGCAAGGCGGTTGTGATGGGATAACGCTTCATAGGC
>CAZWCD010000076.1:0-4897 GCA_964632275.1 uncultured Thermodesulfobacteriota bacterium | reverse complement strand
GGCAGCCCCGCCTCCTCCTTATGTTTCGCTTTCCGGTTCGGCGTCGGGGACAACCGCAGTTTCTTCAGCCGGGGTCCGGTCGGCTTCCGGCGCCGCCGGCGCTTCCGCGGCTTCACTCGGCATCACCGAACCCAGCTGGGCCCTCAGTTTCTCCCCCAGGGCGGTCGTGCCTTTCGACTGGCTATCCATGAACGACGCCACGTCTTCCTTTTCCGCCATGTCCTTGAGCTCCTTGATGCTCAAGCTCATCTTTCTTCCCTTGCGGTCGATGTTGGTGACCACGGCGGAGAGCTGCTCGCCGGACTTGACGTTCTGCGCCTTGATGTCGCCCAGCTCGGACACATGGACCAGCCCTTCAATCCCCTCTCCCAGCTCGAGAAAAATACCGAAGCTGGTAACATTGGTAATCGTGCCGGTCACGTGCTGACCCCGCTGGAACCGCTCGTTGATGCCCTCCCACGGATCCTTTTCCAGCTGCTTGATGCCCAGGGAAAACCGCTCATTTTCCTTGTCGATGCTCAACACCACCGCCCGCACCTCCTGCCCTTTTTTATAGAGTTCGGAGGGGTGCTTGATTTTCTGCGTCCAGGATATGTCGGAGATGTGCACCAGGCCGTCGATGCCCTCGTCGAATCCGATGAAGATGCCGAAGTCGGTCACATTTTTCACCTTGCCCTCGATGACCGTGCCGGGGGGATATTTCTCCTCCATGATCACCCAGGGGTTGAGCTCCAGCTGCTTTAAGCTCAGGGAGATCCTTTTGCGCTGCACGTCAAGATCCAGCACCATCGCCTCCACCACGTCGCCGATGGAAAGGAGCTGCGAGGGATGCTTCATCTTCTTAATCCAGGACATCTCGGATATGTGGATCAGCCCTTCGATGCCTTCCTCCAGCTCAATGAAGGCGCCGTAGTTGGTGATGTTGACGATCCGGCCCTTGATCCTGGCCCCCACCGGATACTTCTCCTCGGCCTTTGACCACGGATCCGGCCTGATCTGCTTGTAGCCCAGGGAAACGCGCTCGCTTTCCCGGTCGAAATTGATCACCTTGACCTTGATCTTTTCCCCGACCTTGAACATCTCCGCCGGATTGGTCACCCGCCCCCAGGAGATGTCGGTAATGTGCAACAGCCCGTCAATCCCCCCGAGGTCGACAAAGATGCCGTAATCGGTAATATTCTTGACCATCCCTTCAATGATATCGCCTTCCTTGAGGGTGCTGATGGTCTCCTTGCGGAGCTTTTCCCGCTCTTTTTCCAGAAGCGCCCTGCGCGAAAGAACGATGTTGCCCCGCTTCTTGTTGAACTTGAGCACCTTGAACTTGAAGATCTTACCGATGAGGGCGCCCAGATCTCTGACCGGGTGCAGGTCCACCTGGGAGCCGGGCAGAAACGCCTGAACGCCGATGTCAACCGCCAGCCCGCCCTTGATCAGCGCGTTGATTTTACCCTCGATCACGCCGTCTTTCTCAATCACCTTGTTGATCTCTTCCCACACCCGCAGTTGATCGGCCTTGTCCTTGGAAAGCACAATCTCCCCGTCATCGTCTTCCCACTGGTCCAGATACACCTGCACGCTGTCGCCCACCTTGACGGTCACGGTTCCCTCCCGGTCCTTGAACTGGGAAATGGGAATCCGGCCTTCCGATTTGTATCCCACGTCGACGATGACATGCTCGGGTGTAATCTGGATGATTTCACCCTGGACGATTTCCCCCTCCTTCAGATCCTTGATCGTGCTATCCAGGATCTCCTGAAAGCCTCCTGCCGGCTGGACTTCACCGGAAGAGCCGTCTGCACCTGCTTCCTGCACCTCTTTCACCTTTTCCTCGGAACGAACATCATCATACTCTGTCATTAGGTAATACCCCCGGTTCTTTATTTTGGAGAGGGCGACAGCTGCCGATGCACCGCCTTCAGCATCGCTGCCACAACCTCTTCAATGCTCATGTCGGTTGAATCAATCATGCGGGCGTCGGGCGCCGGCTTCAGCGGCGAAAGCGCCCGCCCGCTGTCATCGCTATCCCGCCGCTCAATATCCCTGGTGATGGCGCCGATGTCATACTGCCTGCCCTGGTCGCGGTACTGCTGGAACCGCCTTTTCCCCCGCGTTTCCAGGGAGGCATGGAGAAAGAATTTTACGTCGGCGTCGGGGAACACCACCGTCCCCATGTCGCGCCCCTCCACGACAATGCCGCCCTTCGCTCCCAGCCTTCTCTGCACATCGAGCAGCGCATCGCGCACTGACTTCCGCGCGGATACCCGGGAGGCAAGCATGCTGATTTCAGGCGCCCGGATGGCGTCGGTGACGTCCCGGCCGTCCAGCAGCACCGCCAATCGGTCATGTTCCCGGCGAAAGGAAATGACCAGAGCGCCGCACAGCCGGCCGAGGGCCTCATCGTCATCAGGATCCGCTCCCTGCTCCCGCGCCTTCAGCGCCACCGCCCGGTACAGGGCACCGCTGTCAATATAGGTATAGTCAAGTTTTTCAGCCAGCAGCTTGCTCAGGGTGCTTTTGCCGGCCCCGGACGGACCGTCGATGGTGATGACAAGCTTCCTCTCCATAAGTATCGGGATAAAACATCATAAATAGCATGTTTTGTCAAGCACCAAAAACACAGCCTGACGTTTTTCCCCGGCGCGCGGCGGTTCCTCCGCTCAAATTAGCCATTGACATGTCCGGGCAAATTGTTAGAATGGCTTCATTATCAGTGCGGCAGGCGGGTTGTTCACCGTCACGCGCGTTCACCATACAATCGGTGCTGCAGTGAAAAGAACGGGGGGTGGGACATGGTAGGGAAAAAAGAGCCAACCGGTTTAACGGCGGGAAGGAAGCGAGCGAAAAAAGCGGCATTTACCTTGAGAGCGCCTGATGCGCAAAGCGTCCAGCTGGCGGGGGACTTCAACTCCTGGGACCCTGCGGTCAATCCCCTGAAGAAGGGGGCAAAAGGGGTGTGGAAGATCAATCTCAACCTGTCGCCCGGCCGTTACGAATACCGCTTTCTGGTTGACGGCCGATGGGAAAACGATCCGCAGTGTTCCGAGCACGTGGCCAATCCCTTCGGCGAGGAAAACTGCCTTTTAATCGTCGACTGAGCCGGCGAGCCACCGGGCCGCGCTACCCTAGCCGGCGCCTTCCTGAAGAAATTCCATTATCTCCTCGGTGGTAACCTTGGCGGGCGCGGGAACCTCAAGGACCCTGACCTTCACGCTCTCGTTTTTCGGCATCCGGTCGTATTTCACCCCCTTCATCACCGGCTCCAGCAGCAGTCCCTTCCCCGCATCGGTCTGGATATAGCGATAGGCATAGAGGCTGATGCTCACCCGGTAGGTCAGGTAGCCCATGCTCCTTTGCAGTGCGGGGGAAAATGCAGGGGCGATGACTACGACCCGGGGCAGGCGGCTGCAGTCGATTGCGTGATCCGGATACATCCGGGCAATGGCATCCAGATGCTCCCATGCCCAGTCCAGGCGGTGCAACAGCGCCGACAGGATCCGGTCCGCCGTGAGCGCCTCCACCTGGATAAGCACCAGCCTTTTGTCGCTGTCAATCCCCACCAGGTCCCACGCCATTTCGCCTTTCTTACCCAGCCGCTCGCCGATCAGCTCCAGGCCATCGTCCAGGGCCTTATGCTGCTCAGCCACCAGGGCGGTTATTTCCTCCTTGGTGAATACATCGATCTTTTTAATGGTCACGGTCATGGTGGCGTTCCTGCTTCATGGCTTCGATGGTCACGCGAACAGCCTTTCCGCCAGGGCCGTCTTTTGTTCCTCCGGCGCATGCGCTGCCGGCGTCAGGTCCCCGCCCGCAAGTGATTGCGCAATGGCCTGAAGGCAGCGTGCGGTTTCAGGAGAAGGCGTTGCCGCTGCGGCCGGTTTGTCCCGGTTGAGAAATCGGTTGATGCCCTGATCATCCGGCAGATAGCCGTAATTGAGCAGGGGCTTGTTTAAAAACTTCTTCACCACCCGCTGCATCTTCTCAAACACCCCGTCCGCGTGATGATAGAGGGCGCTTCTGCTGGTTACAATGCCCACCCGCGCGTGCTCATCGATCTGCACGATCTTTTTAATCAGGCCGTAGGCGTTTATCATTTCAGCCACCGGCTGGGGGGTAACCACCACGATGTCATCCGCCGCCTCGATAAAAATTCGTGTCCCGCCGGTCAAATCACCGGAGAGCATCGCCAGGACCAGGCCGGCCTGTCCCATGCTCCTCCTGATGGCGTCCATGAGCGGCAGACGCTCCGCCGGGGCCAGGGCGGCGGCGGTTGCAATATCGGCATCGATCGTAACCAGGGTTATGCCGTCGCGCTCCGGCAACGCGGCCTTTCCCTTCGCCGGACGGGCTATCAACTGCAGCAGCGAATTGGGCGGGGCCCCGTCCATGAACATGCACAGCCGCGGCAGGCTCAAGTCCGCGTCAAATACCACCACGCGTTTCCCCTGGCCGGCAAAGGCGGCGGCCAGGCGGACGGTTAAAAAAACCTTTTCAACCGCGCCCCGTTCTCCGGCAATGCATATGGTGCGCGCTCGCGCCGGCGCCTCACTCACCGCGGGCGCCTCCATTACCTTGTTTGAATCGGCAGCGTCAACGCCGGAATCCGGTGCGGAAAGAAAGAGGTGGGAAAAATCCTCCAAGCCCCTGCCCAATTTTTTTGTCTGCTTCATAAGCATATACCCGGGCATTCGGGGATCAGCGCCGGCGATGCTGCGAGAGTCGTGTCCCAAAAATAACTTATAATCACAGGAAGTCGCTGCGAGGAGCCCGCGGAGGCGGGCGACGAAGCAATCTCATTGTATGAGAACAGCATGTTACACGGCATGAAATTGCTTCGCTCCGCTCGCAACCAAGGCTGATGTCGAGGTCAAGCATGTAATGAACTTCTGGGACATCACAC
>CAZWCD010000075.1:0-13222 GCA_964632275.1 uncultured Thermodesulfobacteriota bacterium | reverse complement strand
TATCACCCTTCAATCCTCCATGGCATGTCAGGGATGTAAAGCTGCTCACGGTTGAAGGACCCCTGTCATAGGGCATGTCAATAAAAGGTGTTATTGACATACTGGAGGAACTTGCATATACTTGCAACCGCAACACGCTCTCATCAATACAACATCCAAGCCATCCAGCAACTTCTCAGGCATAAAGACTTCTGTGCGCTAGACCCAGCCTCATTCTTATGCCTCATCATTTTATTCATGCCATATGTTTTGCAGGGTGTTGAATATACCTGCACATCAAACAAAGACTGATTTAAACGCACATTACGGACCTTGCCTCCCTGCAAGTGCTTATTAACCCGAGGAGACGTGAACCTTGAAGTTTAGCAAAAAGATCGTTTTCGGGAAGGTGTTCCATTTGTGGGAGAACTACCGCAGAACTGGAGTGGCAAAAAAGTATGCCAATGACGAGGCACCGCTCCGAGCGGAACTGTTCAGTAGCGACCAGATGAGACGGCATGGCAAAGCCTTGGCTGACTCACACAAGATAGCTCTGGGACGTGCTCAGGACCGACTTCTGACCCGATTAGGCGACAATGAAGGTGTGCTGGTTGGAGCCTGCAATCTACTGACGGCGGCAGTCACGGCAAAACGCCGTATTGCACCGGCCGGGGAATGGCTGCTCGATAACTTTTATCTCATCGAAGAACAGATTCGTACGGCCAAGCGACACCTGCCAAAGGGGTATAGCCAGGGACTTCCGCGGTTGCTGAACGGCCCATCGGCTGGGCTTCCGCGAGTGTATGACATTGCTCTGGAGACGATCGCGCACGGTGATGGACGGGTGGATTTGGAAAGTCTCAGCAGTTTCGTTACAGCCTACCAGGCGGTTACCGCACTGAAGTTAGGCGAGCTGTGGGCTATTCCTATCATGCTGCGCCTGGCACTGATCGAGAACCTTCGGCGCGTTGGAGCGCGGATCGCCGCTGACAGGATCGACCGAAACCTTGCGGACTACTGGGCGGATCAGATGACGGGGATTGCCGAGAAGGATCCGAAGAGCCTGATTTTGTTGATTGCAGACATGGCACGATCAAGCCCGCCGATGGTGAGCTCGTTTGTTGCAGAATTTGCGCGCCGGTTGCAGGGACAGAGTCCCGCTTTGGCAATACCACTTACCTGGATTGAGCAGACACTCTCCGAGTCAGGACTGTCGATCGAACAGCTGGTGCAGTCGGAGAACCGGCAGCAGGCTGCCGACCAGGTTTCCGTAAGCAACAGCATTGGCAGCCTCCGGTTTCTGGGGGCTATTGACTGGCGCGAGTTTGTCGAAACGATGAGCGTTGTCGAGCAGGTGCTGCGTGACGACCCTGCGGGTGTCTATGGCAGGATGGATTTTGCCAGCCGTGATCGCTACCGCCATCGTGTGGAGAAAATAGCCAAAAGCAGTCAGCTGTCCGAAGAGGAGGTGGCACGCAAAGCTCTTCATCTGGCCGGGGAGAACAGCGCCGGCAAAGACGGAAACAGTCGTGCTGCACATATCGGGTTTTATCTGATTGACAAGGGGCTGCCACAGCTCGAACGAACAGCGGGGGTGCGCCTGTCTACCCTTGAGACTCTGCGGCGAACCTGCTGCCGGTTCCCTTTGTTCCTCTATCTCGGAGGGATTGCCCTGATTACGGCAGCTATTACCGGGGGCTTATTGGTAGAAGCGCACGCCGGCGGAGTGCGGGATTGGCTCCTCGGATTGACTGGTATGCTTTCGCTGCTGTGTGCAAGTCAGCTGGCAGTTGCACTGGTGAACTGGCTGGCAACGATGGTGGTAAAGCCTCACCCCCTGCCTCGTATGGACTTCTCTGAAGGCATTCCGTCGGAATCGCGTGCGCTGGTGGTGATCCCGACTATGCTTACAAGCGCACAAGACATCGAAAAACTGGCCGAGGCACTTGAAGTCCGGTTCCTCGCTAACCAGGACGAGCATTTGCATTTCGGCCTGCTTACTGATTTCCGCGATGCGCCTCAGGAGACGATGCCTGAAGATGAGGTGTTGTTGCGCCTGGCTCAGCAAAGCATCGATGGGCTTAATGAAAAGTACCCGCGTGTACAGCACTGCACCTTTTTCCTCTTTCATCGCCCGCGACGATGGAATCATCAGGAGCGGATCTGGATGGGTTACGAGCGTAAGCGGGGAAAGCTTGCAGACTTAAATGCGCTGCTGCGCGGCGACCCGGGGGATCGCTTTTCGCTCATTGTCGGCGAGACAACGGTATTATCGAACGTGAAGTATGTGATAACCCTTGACACGGATACCCAGCTGCCGCGCGACTCGGCATGGCAACTGGTTGGAGCCATGGAGCATCCGCTCAATCGCGCCGGGTATGATCAGGACAGGCAGCGCGTGGTTGAGGGATACGGCATCCTTCAGCCGCGCGTGGCGGTGAGCCTGCCGGGCATGAACCGGTCCCGCTATGCGCGACTGTGGGGGGGTGAGCCCGGTATTGACCCATACACCCGTGCTGTCTCTGACGTGTATCAGGACGTATTCGGCGAGGGCTCCTTCATTGGCAAGGGGATATATGACGTTGATGTTTTTGAACAAACACTTAACGGGCGGTTTCCCGATAACCGCATTCTCAGCCACGATCTGCTGGAAGGGTGCCACGCGCGAACAGGATTGTTAAGTGATGTCATCGTGTACGAGGAATATCCCGCGCGCTACAGCGCAGACGTAAGCCGCCGGCACCGCTGGATTCGCGGGGATTGGCAGATTGCACGCTGGCTGTTTCCGGCTGTGCCCGGCCCGGGCGCAACCCGCCGGAAGAATCCGCTCTCTCTGTTATCCCGCTGGAAGATCTTCGACAACCTTCGGCGCAGCCTTGTCCCTCTGGCATTAACACTGCTCTTGCTTCTGGGATGTACCGTCCTGTTACCTCTCTGGCTGTGGGCACTGGTGGTGATCGGAACCATCCTGATTCCTCCCCTGATTGCCTCCACGCAGGAACTGCTTCAGAAAGCGGGAGATGTGCTACTGATTCAACATCTCGCCGCCGTAGTCCGCTCGACCGGCCGGCACTTCGCTCAGGCAGCATTTACGCTCGCGTGTCTTCCCTACGAGGCCCTCTCCAGTCTGGATGCGATTGCACGCACGGCATGGCGAATGATGGTCACACACAAACGGCTGCTGGAGTGGAGTCCCTCGAGCGACCCGGACCGCACTGCCCGCACAATCCTTGCCGCATTCTATCAGACAATGTGGATCGCCCCCGCCACTGCCTTACTATCGGGACTCTATCTGGCTCTCGCGAGACCGGCCGCACTGGGTATGGCAGGGCCCATACTTATTATCTGGTTTGCTTCCCCCGCTATAGCCTGGTGGATCAGCCGGCCTCTCAAGCGCCGCAGAGCGCTGCTTACACCTGATCAGATCATCTTTCTTCGAAAGCTTTCGCGAAAGACATGGGCTTTCTTTGAGACCTTCGTCGGTCCGGAGGACCATTGGCTGCCACCGGATAACTATCAGGAGCATCCTGCTCCGGTGATCGCGCATCGTACTTCGCCTACCAACATGGGTCTTGCGCTTCTGTCGTATTTATCTGCCTATGACTTCGGCTACATTGTGGCAGGTGAACTGATCGAGCGCACGGTACAGACACTCCAGACGATGGAGGGTTTGGAACGGTATCGGGGCCACTTCTACAACTGGTATGACACGCTGTCTCTGAAACCGCTGCCACCTCTCTATGTTTCGACAGTGGACAGCGGAAACCTTGCCGGTCATCTGCTGACATTGCGACCGGGTCTGCTTGCACTTCCCGATCAGACAATTCTGGGAGAACAATTATTTGAGGGATTACGCGACACCCTGGGGATTCTTCTGGATTTTTCAGGAGTACCCGCTTCGGCGCAACTCGCTCAACTACAAAGGGACCTGGAGTCTGCCTGCGAATCCCCGCCGGTCACGCTCACGGCGCTGCGGCTGTGCCTCGAACGGCTGACGGCTTCCGCCGCGGACGTTTCCGCCAGGATCGATGCCACACCGGATAGTCAGGCGGCATGGTGGGCACATGCCCTCGCCCGTCAATCCCGGGCTGCTCTCGATGAACTCGGATTTCTCGCCCCGTGGACCGTGCTGCCATCTTCTCAGAATAGGCTTGGCGAGTCTTTCAGTTTCGAAAATATTCCGACGCTGCGCGGGCTGGCAGGGCTTGAGGAGAAACTGCTGCAGGCAATTGAGAATCGGTCTGGCTCGGATCCAACCGCCATGGAGAGCGACTGGTTAGCACAGTTCCGGCAGTTCATTTCCGTAGGGAGTCAGCGCGCCACGTCGCGGATAGCGGCCATAGAGCACCTTGCACAGCAAACAGGTGAACTCGCCGGTATCAAATATGACTTTCTGTACGATAAGGCGCGGCATCTTCTGGCTATCGGGTATAACGTTGGTGAGCGGCGGCTGGATTCAGGTTACTATGACCTGCTGGCTTCGGAGGCGCGATTGTGCTGCTTCGTGGGAGTTGCCCAGGGGCGGCTCCCGCAGGAGAGCTGGTTTGCCTTGGGGCGTCTGCTGACCGGTGCCGGAGGAGAGCAAATTCTCCTGTCCTGGAGCGGTTCGATGTTCGAGTACCTCATGCCGCTCCTGGTAATGCCGTCCTATGAAAACACGCTGCTTGACCAGACCTGCAATGAGGCTGTGGAGCGGCAGATTGATTATGGAAAAAAACGCGGCGTGCCATGGGGCATTTCGGAATCCGGCTACAACACCATCGACGCTCAGCTTAACTACCAGTACCGAGCGTTTGGCGTGCCTGGGCTGGGGCTCAGGCGCGGCCTGGCAGAAGATCTGGTGGTAGCACCGTATGCATCCGCGCTGGCACTGATGGTGTCTCCCGAGGAGGCATGTCTGAATCTGCAGCGGCTCGCCAAAGACGGGTTTGAAGGAAAATACGGTTTCTATGAAGCGATAGACTACACGCCGTCGCGTCTTCCGCGCGGGCAATCAAGTGCCGTGGTCCGGTCATTCATGGTACATCACCAGGGCATGAGCTTCCTCTCTCTGGCCTCTCTGCTTTTGAACCGTCCGATGCAGAAACGCTTCGAATCGGAACCCTCGTTTCAGGCAACCGCGCTCTTGCTACAGGAGCGCATTCCAAAGGCCGCAGCCTTCTATGCCCATACCGCCGCCGAGCTTTCAGGCTCACGTGCGGCTTCGGGTGTCCCGGAGACACCGGTGCGTGTCCTCAGCAGTCCGAACACCCCCATACCGGAAGTACAGTTATTATCAAACGGCAGATACCACGTAATGATTACGAATGCGGGCGGCGGTTACAGCCGCTGGAATGACATTGCCGTCACGCGCTGGCACGAAGACATCACCTGCGACAACCGGGGCACCTTCTGCTACATCAGCGACCCGGTGAGCGGCGAGTTCTGGTCAACCACCTATCAGCCGGCACGAAAACTGTCGGAGACCTATGAAGTAATATTCTCGGAGTCGCGCGCTGAGTTCCGCTGCCGCAAAAACGGCATCGACATGCACACCGAGATCGCCGTTTCACCCGAGGATGACATCGAACTGCGTCGCATTCACATCACCAACCGGTCACGCGCAGCCCGGACTATTGACGTTACGAGTTACGCGGAAGTGGTGCTTGCAGCACCAGCCGCGGACGCACTGCATCCGGCATTCAGCAATCTCTTTGTCCAGACGGAGATCATTCACCGGCGGCGGGCTATCCTTTGCACGCGCCGGCCCCGCTCTCTCGATGAGCTGACCCCATGGATGTTTCACCTTATGGCGGTGCACGGGACAGATACGGTAGACATTTCCTATGAGACCGACCGGCTGAAATTCATCGGGCGCGGGAATGCGCTTGACAATCCCCGTGCAATGAGTGACTCCGCCGCGCTCTCGGGCAGCCAGGGCTCTGTGTTGGACCCGATTGTTGCGATCCGACACCGTATTAAACTCGATCCGAACGGGTCGGCAACGATCAATATTGTCTCCGGCATTGGCATCACCCGTGATGCAGCCATAACCCTTGTCGAGAAATATCAGGATCGCCGCCTTGCGGATCGCGTCTTCGATCTGGCCTGGACACACAGTCAGGTGGCATTGCGGCAGATCAATGCCTCGGAAGCAGACGCTCAACTCTACGGGCATCTGGCCGGCCCGGTGCTCTACGCCCATTCCTCGATGCGGGCAGACCCAAGCCTCATCACCAGGAATCACCGCGGCCAATCCGGTCTATGGGGCTACTCCATTTCCGGCGATTTACCGATTGTACTGCTGCAGATCTCGGACCCGGCTCATATCGCGCTGGTACGACAGCTGGTGCAGGCCCATGCCTACTGGCGTCTGAGAGGACTGGCGGTGGATTTAGTGATCTGGAACGAGGATCACGCCGGCTACCGACAAATGCTGCACGATCAGATCCTCGGGCTTGTTTCTGCAGGTGTCCAGGCCAACTTCACCGATAAAGCGGGGGGCATCTTTGTGAGGCCCGGTGATCAGATATCGAATGAGGATAGAATGCTGCTCCAGTCAGTCGCCCGGGCCATCATTACCGACAGCCGAGGGTCTCTGGTGGACCAGGTTAATCGCAGCGCGCTTGCGGAAGCAACAGTCCCGCGCTTGACCACGACCTGGTCCCATCGCGCTGCATCTCCGGCCGTTGACACGTTACCTGACCGCGATCTGATTTTCTTCAACGGGCTGGGCGGATTCACGCCGGATGGCCGCGAGTACGTCATTACCACTGCTCTCGGTAACACGACACCGGCGCCGTGGGCCAATGTGCTGTCAAACCCGAACTTCGGGACGGTCATCTCGGAAAGCGGCTGCACCTATACCTGGGCCGAGAATGCCCATGAGTTTCGCCTCACTCCCTGGTACAATGACCCGGTGAGCGATTCGAGCGGAGAAGCCTTTTATCTTCGTGACGAAGAAAGCGGCCATTACTGGTCCCCAACGCCGCTGCCTGTCCGCAGCCTGCAGCCATATGTCAGCCGGCATGGGTTTGGCTATAGCGTCTTCGAGCACACGGAGGACGGCATCCGCTCTGAACTGTGGGCGTATGTTGCACCGGATGCATCGATCAAGTTCACGGTATTAAAGCTCCGGAACAATTCCGGTCGACAACGCCGGCTTTCGGCTACGGGATACGTGGAATGGGTGCTGGGTGATCTGCGGTCAAAATCAGCGATGCACGTGGTCACCGAATTTGACCCGGTGAGCGGGGCGCTCTTTGCGCGGAATTCATACAACACCGAGTTCGCCGACCGGGTTGCCTTTTTCGACGCGGACGATGCAACGCGGACGGTGAGCGGCAACCGGACCGAATTCCTTGGACGCAACGGTTCACTTCGCAATCCGGCTGCCATGACTCGATCACGACTCTCGGGCAGGATAGGGGCTGCCTTGGATCCCTGCTCGGCCATCCAGGTTGCATTCGAGCTCGCCCCGGGGCAGGAGCACGAGGTTGTATTCACGCTCGGGGTGGGGCGTGGCGCAGCCGACGCCAGCAGCCTGGTACAGCGCTTCCTTTCCCCGGGTGCGGCGCGCAGCACGCTTGAAGCGGTGTGGCAGTACTGGAACCACACCCTCGGTGCAGTGCAGGTGGAAACTCCGGATCAGTCCATCAATGCACTGACCAACGGCTGGCTTTTGTACCAGACCATCGCCTGCCGTCTGTGGGCGCGCAGCGGCTATTACCAGTCTGGAGGCGCCTTCGGTTTTCGCGATCAGTTGCAGGACGTTATGGCGCTCGTATACGCCGAGCCGAACCTTGTACGTGAGCACTTGCTTCGCTGCGCGGCTCATCAGTTCCGTGAGGGCGATGTCCAGCATTGGTGGCATCCTCCTTCGGGCCGGGGAGTGCGTACGCACTGTTCGGATGATTACCTCTGGTTGCCGTTGGCGACCTGCCGCTACGTTATGAGCACAGGGGATGCGGGGGTGTTGGATGAACCAATTCACTTCGTTGAAGGCCGCCCGGTAAATACGGAGGAGGACTCATACTACGATCTGCCCGGCCGGTCTGAAGAAGCGGCCAGCCTGTACCAGCACTGTGTGCGGGCTATTCTGAGAGGTCTCATCTACGGTGCGCACGGCTTGCCGCTCATCGGCTCCGGTGACTGGAATGACGGTATGAACCTTGTGGGCAAACATGGTACCGGCGAAAGCGTCTGGCTGGGGTTTTTTCTTTATGAAGTACTCATGCGCTTTACTGAAGTTGCGCGAATGCGGGGAGATGTCTCGTTCGCCGAACAGTGCCGCAGGGAGGCGGATAAGCTGCGAGGGAACCTTGAGCAGCATGGCTGGGACGGTGCATGGTACAAGCGCGCTTACTTCGACGATGGCTCCCCGCTTGGGTCGAAAGGGAATCCCGAATGCCGGATTGATTCGATTGCGCAAAGCTGGTCTGTTCTGTCCGGGGCGGGCGATGCCGGGCGCTCGCGCATGGCAATGGAAGCGGTGGATAAGCAACTGGTGAGTCGGGAGCATGCGCTGATCCAACTCCTGGACCCGCCGTTTGATACATCGGATTTGAATCCCGGCTATATAAAAGGTTATGTCCCCGGGGTCAGAGAGAATGGCGGTCAGTATACCCATGGGGCAGTCTGGTCAGCGATGGCGTTCGCTGAGCTAGGTGACAGCGGGCGGGCGTGGGAATTATTGTCCATGATCAACCCGGTGAACCACGCAAAATCTCCGGAGGGTATTGCGACCTACAAGGTTGAACCATACGTTGTCGCGGCAGACGTGTATGCACTCCCGCCCCATGCCGGACACGGCGGATGGACATGGTACACGGGCTCGGCCGGCTGGCTGTACCGGTTTATCGTGGAATCCCTCCTGGGGCTGACGCTGGTAAAGGACAAACTGCGTTTTGCTCCATGCCTCCCTGCGGACTGGAAAATGTTCAAGGTGCACTACCGGTATTGTGAAACGGTCTACCACATCGCTGTCATACTCATGCAGAACGGCAACGGAGAGATCCGGGTGGCGGTCGATGGAGTTGAGCAACTCGATAGGGTTATTACCCTTGTTGACGACAGACAGGAACACTCAGTCGAGGTGAAAATACCCGCAGCACCTTGCTAGAAAGCTTTACAGAATCGACTTGCCGATTACAAGAGGCATAAACTATTTCTACCATTTTAGAACCGCAATATATCCATATGGGTTGTAATCAGTTAAGAGGATTTTAAAAATCTTTGGCAATTATTTGCCAAGTGGCGAAAAAAAAGCACCGAGCGGTTTGCTAAGTGCTTGATTTTCAAGTGGTGGGCGATGCGGGATTCGAACCCACGGCCTTTGGTTCCGGAGACCAACGCTCTATCCAACTGAGCTAATCGCCCACTCGCTCATATTGCACCTCCTTATATATCTTTTGTTCCCCGGTTTCAAGTCCTTTTTAGAACAAACTTCATGCCGACACTCTAATAATCCCTTTTGTTTTAAGTTTTTTATAAAAAGACCGATACCTTATGTAACAGACAAACACAACACTTGGATATATTGAGTGTGCTGCTTTATGTACAGTCATCATGAGCCGGTATGAGACAAATCATAGTTTCACTTCAAGGAGAACATGATGCAAGAGGCGCATGACTTGATCGAGCTGAAAAAGCTTATCTTACAACTGGGACTGAATGATGAGAGGAGACAGTCACCACGGTATAATGTTGAGATTGCCGGCAATTATAAGGCTGGGACTGAATCATCAGGGGGAACGTCGAAAAAATGCTGGCTGGTTGATGTGAGCAAGGAAGGACTGTCAGTAAAAGTAAGTGAACCCGAAGTAAGGGAAGGCACCATCCTTCATCTGACACTCCCCAAAGGCACTACGCAGATGAGCATTGCCGCCCGTGTTGTTCATGTCGAGCCGGAAGAAGGCTATTATATCGTGGGGCTCAAATCGACCAGCGAAAAGGGTAACATCATACAACAGCTCCTCAGCAATTAATAAGGCCTACAGCGTCAACATGAGAAAACACATCATATTATTATCAACGCTACCATGTAACCTGTAAATAAAGGGGCCCTATGGAGACAGTACATGATGTGGGCAAAGAACAGATCGATCGGCGGGAGGATAAGCGGCACAGTGTCCCGGCCATGGTTACCTGCAGCTTCTACGAGGGCGGCATAAAGGGCAAATCAAGTTTCCAGGGCTTCATTCAGGATATTTCCCTGGGGGGTGTTTCGATTGAGATCAGGGATAATTTTTTCATAATTAGCGAAGCGCTGCTCCTCTATACCACGGTGGAAATGAGCTTGGCTTTGAATTTCCCTGATGGTGTTCACCAGATGGACTTTTCAGGTGTCATCAGGTGGCACCGGAGGAGAAGGGAGGATTCCCGGAGCCTTTTATATCTCGGCATCAAGTTTAACAACTTAAGTGGGGATAATCAGGCGCTGGTTCAAAATTATATGTCCCTTGGCCAGGGAGATAAAAATCTCATCTGGAATTTATGGGATAGTATGTCAAGCAATGCCAAACTATGAGACATCTATGACGACACAGACGGAAGAAAATGTTGGGTCAGATACCGTTGTAATTCCGGCGGACGAGCCGAAATTCCCGGTTATGCCCAAGATGTGGTCGATCGGCGGCGGCAAGGGGGGCACGGGCAAGAGTTTCATAACCCTGAGCCTGGGAACGCGGCTTGCGAAAATGGGCAAAAGGGTGACCATTATTGATGCCGACCTGGGCGGGGCAAACATGCATATACTTTTAGGCATCAGATCCCCTGCTCATACGCTCAATGATTTTTTGGAGAAAAGGGTCGATTCCCTTCAGCATCTCTGCATGGAGACCTCAATTCCGGGGCTCAATCTCATAAGTGGCGGGGATGATATCCTCAGTCTTGCCAACCCCAAATTTGCCCAGAAGGAGCGCATTTTAAGGAATTTTAGCAAGCTGGATGCCGACTACATTTTGCTGGATCTGGGTGCGGGTACGTCCTTTAACGTATTGGACTTTTTTGTCTATACCCCGGTCAAGATAGTTGTGGTAACGCCGTTTCCCACCTCGGTGCAAAACGCCTACGGGCTTATTAAAAGTGCCCTCTGTCGCAGGCTCAGCAGGATTTTTTCCCGCACGAACCAGGTCCTCAGCCTGATAGAGCACCTGATCAGCCCGAGCGGGGCGGAGGGTGTTCATTCGATCATGGAGCTGGTGTCGGCGATTGAGCGTTTTGATCCCGCAAGTGCTTCCCTGATTATGCAGGAGGTGAACAATTACCGGATAAAACTGATCGTCAATATGGTCCGGTCACGTGAGGATGCAAAGGTGGGCGAGATTCTTAAAATCGTCAGTGATAAATATCTTGGCGTGCATATTGATGTGCTGCGGCCGGTGCCTTTTGATTCTCTGGTAGAGAAGTCGGTTCAGTTGACCAATCCTCACCTGTTAAATTCTACCGGCAGCGAGGTTACCGCTTCAATCTATGAAATTGTCTCCGATATGATCAAGAATTGAGAGCGGGGGAAGCTGCGGTAATGGAAGAAGCAAAGGATATCAGTGAACTCAAAAGCCTTCTGTCAGGAATGTCAGCCGATAATGACGTACGGTATTTCTCGGACGGTAGTCAAAGAAAGGCGGCAAATGCCTATGAGCAAAAAATAGCCTTGTTAAAAAGTGTATCTATCCTTTTTTTTTCCATCTCGCTTTTCTTGTTTCTTTCACTACTTTTGGTTTTGGCACGCGGTTATCTCGCCACCAACTCACCCGACCTTGTCCAGCAAAGCATCGTAGTGCCCGATGCGCTTACAACAGTCCCTGCCGTCACTGAACCCGCACCTTCCATATCGGAGCCGTCCATCATTGCTGCGCCTGCGGTATCCCAGCCGGATCGCGAGGCACCCGCCCCCGTTGCCACCAGCGCACACCAGGATGCCCGCACCGTGGAGCTCAAAGAGGAAGGTGGGAGTTTATATTTCATTGCCATCAGGCACTACGGTAAAGCCGATGAAACCATCTATGATCTCATCCTGCAGGCAAACCCTGCTATCGTTGATGTCCGGAACATCGACGACCAGCAGAAAATTACCCTGCTACCCATTACCGCGGAAACGTATATACGGGGAAACGTGCAGGATGGTTACCGGGTATATATCGGCACCTTTGAAACGTCGCAATGGGCAGACATATATGCTGCGCGCGTGAAAGAAAGCACGGGGAAAGATGTTTTCATTGAGCCCCGGCAATTTTCAGCCCGTGACACGTGGTATCGCTTGATGATCGGGGATTTTAACCAAAAGGAAGAGGCGCTGCAGACAGTGCATGCCCTGGTGAACAAAGGTGTGATATATCTGCCCCTGACGCCGGGATACATCTCACCAGGCGGGTAGTTTAAAGGAACCTTGCTTTTCCCCCGCGACGCAGTTGTTTTATAACGAGGAGGCTTGACAACTGATAATGAGCGAGTATTTCAGCGGTGATAAAAGGATATTTGATAAGATTAACACCGTGCCTGATCGAAGAGGGGGGAGCAGGAGGCTGCATCAGCGGTTTCATGTAAAAATTGATACTATATTAGAATACGGGAACATAGTGTGCAAAGGTACTATTGTGGATATCAGCAAGAAAGGATGTCGCGTTCTAACTGATAGTGCGATTCGCACAGCCTCCAACCAGTTAATCCTTAAGTATATTTTCCCGGGTGAGCTGGATACCAGAGTTGTTAAGGGCAAAATTAAGTGTATGGAGCCAAAGAAAAACAGCTTCATCCTCGGCATTGAATTTGAAAAGACGCAACATTTCTAGATCGGTTAGCCGGTCCGGTCCCATTTCCCTGTTGCAGATCGTGCCGGCATAACCATGTCCATTCTCATCTTTGTATCTGCACCGCGCTAAACGAGCATACCCTCCTTTGCAATACCCTCTCTGGATAGCCTCCACGGTAGTCCGCTCCGAATCAATGCCGCGTCTCTATCACTCTGCCGCCGCGTACGGATTTTTTCCGCCGTGCGCCTTCGTTTCCCGGCAAAAAAAGACTTGACTGTTTTTTGGCGACGGTGTATTTATTTCAGTACTGAAATATTCGGGGCTGAAATAGTGGTTGGCGGGGAGGCGAGGGGGCATGGACAGAAAAGATGTCATTAATGAGCTGGTGGCCATCGAGATGCGGATGGTGGAGGCGAGGAACCTGTTCGTCACTATTGCCGACCGCATGCAGGAGCGAAGCGTCGGCATCCTGGGCTTTCCGGTGACCCGTTCGCAGCTCAGGGCCATGACCG
>CAZWCD010000074.1:9906-13251 GCA_964632275.1 uncultured Thermodesulfobacteriota bacterium | reverse complement strand
TTGCTTGCGAATCCCGACCAGACCGGAATGCACCATTTGTTATGCACATCCTCCCAGGTGATCTGGTAGGTGCCCATGCCCTTTTGGATCTGGTCGAGGATGGGCTTGAAGGGGCAGGGGACGCAGCGTTCGCCATCCTTGATCTCAATGCGTTCGTAGAGCTGGTAGGAACAGCTGGTGCGCTCAAAGTTCCCCCAGAGAAAGGCGTCCTTTCCGAACATCTCGATGCCTTTCTTGATGTGCCGGTCCACCACCACGCCCAGGGTCCATACATAATGCTCCGCCCGTTCCTTCCAGATGCCTTTTCTTACGGCAAAGTCCAGATTCCGCAGGTGCATCTTGACCAGCCCGTCGTTGAACTTGTGCGGATAGGGTGTGGTGTCGCTGTAGGTCTTGACCAGCACCTTGACCGCGTCCGCCAAATCATCCCGCTGGGCAAAGCTGCCGTCCAGCCAGGCCTGAGCCATGCCGGGAATAATGGAAATGCCGAGCGAGGAAAGGGCCCCGGCCCCCAGCAGCTTTTTGGCAAAATTCCTGCGGGATATGGCCTCGTCGCGGTTGGGTGACTCAACAACCTCTTTCATTACTGCTGCAGTATTAATATTCATGGGTATTCCTCCTCCGGAATCCGGTTAAGCCAGTTTGACCACGCATGTTTCCCCCGGGGTGATGGCGATTTTAACCTCCATCTCCTTTGCGAATCCCTGCCAGCCGGGAATACACCATTTGTTGCAGACATCCTCCCACTTCATGAAAAAGCGTTCGGGCAGCCATTGCTTGCACCGCTCAAGCGCCGGCCCGTAAGGGCAGGGGAAGCTGCGCTCACCCTGCTTAACGTCAATCCGCTCCATCAGCTGGTAGGAGCAGGTGGTTCCTTCAAACATGCCGTAGAGCGCCTTGTCGGGCCCCTCTTTTGCCACCTGCTGCTTGATCCGCTGGAGGATCGGCTTCATGGTGGTGACATAGTGTTCCACATACTCTTTTTCAAGTCCCTTTGAAACGATAAATTCCAGGCACTCCAGCTGGCCCTTGGAAATGACGTCATTGAACTTGTGGGGATAGGGCCGGCTTGAATCATAGGTCATGTACATGGACTTGAGGGCATCCTCCAGGTCGTTCCGCTGGAGGAAGGGGTTCTCCTGCATCATCTTGAGGGGATTGCCCATGCCCGCGGGCGGGCCTCCTGCCTTCCCTCCCGGAGGTCCTCCCGGTGCCGCGCCCGGAGGCCCACCCGGTCCCGCGCCGAAAATCAGCCTTGCGGGACTGAAAGCGGCAAGCAGCGTCAGCGCGCCGCCCCACTTGAGGGTTTGTTTGGTAAAATCTCTTCTTTCATGATCGCTCATACCGCACCTCCCCCGGTTGATTCATATGAACTATGATGTGCATGGTACATTGTCATGTTTTTACTATCATCACTCGGAATAAAAATCTAGATAATTTTCCGCCGTGCATCGGTGCAGCTGCTGCATCTATTCGAGGGATTCGTAGCAAGCGGGGGAGAAACGGGGTGTGCAAATGCAGTAGAAGACCAGATCGGTTTCTCCAACATTGCTGATGTGCTGGGATGCCCCCGCCGGAATAACCACCACATCGCCGGGGACGACTGGTTGTGGGGTCATGTCGCCGACCTTGACCTCGCCGGTTCCGTGGATAATGAGATATCGTTCGTCCACTCCCCGCAAGCGGTGCGGCTGCGTGGCAACCCCCGGTTTGACGGTTGCCCGCGCAACCGATACCGATCCGTCGCGTTGGTCGTCCCAGATTTTAAGAATCCGGCAGCGCTCCGGTGTCTCGTATTCCGCTGATGGGTCCGGTTTGTGTATTATGGGTTGCATAATCAGCACTCCGTGATGATCAGCCCTGCTGTATCAATGGGAAATAGGTTCCTTGCCGTAGGGGTGTATTGCCATACGCCCTATTTTTCTTCAACGGTTCTATCCGACGCCGGTCCTCTAAAAAATATCGGTCAGGAACTTGCCTGCGCTCTTAAGCGCGCTGGTCGCCGGTTCATACATGATTTTGCGTTTCACCGTCTGGGTGAGCAGCAGGCGCTGCAGCCCCATGATCTTGCCGCTGCTCCCGCCCTGCGCCGATGAGGATTTCTTCAGGGTGTCCGCGGCATGCTGCCAGCTGCCGGTTTGCACATAGTCGGCGATGCCAATTGCGTCTTTCGAGGGGATCATGCGCTCGACGAACTTTCTCAAGAACCGGCCGCGGTTTTCCCACATGGGCCGCCGGAACAGCTTTCCTTCATCAACCATTTGTTTCATAGCACCGCTCAGCTCCCGGTTGCGGACAAAGACGCTGTTGTAGCCGAATTCGTTGAGCTTGTTGTCCGACGCGGTTACCCCGATGCTCACGTCCGCCTCCTTGCAGACAATAAAGCTGGGACAGACCATGCAGCCCATGGCAACGGTGTCCTCGATGAAATCGGAATAGGAGAAGGGGTGATAGCGGCCGTCGCGGGTCATCAGGCCATCCTGGACGAACCACAGAAAGCTTTTCCCCTCGCCCAACTGCTGGTACACCGTTTTCTTGGTTGTTTCAGCGTGCTTGATGACCTCCTCCTCGCGGACCCCCAGTTTTTCATAAATCCGATCAATGCCGCCGTGCCGGGTGCTGGAAAAGCAGTTGACGCCGATGACAAACGCGAGGTTGCCGACCAGCTGATCCGCCCTTTTGGCCAAGACCGGAAAAGTGCTTTTCAGATCGGGGTCCTCGCGCATGACCTGCAGCTTGCGCAGTGCTGCGGTGTGGCAGGAAAGGCCGACCACGGCGAATCTCTTGTAGCCGGACATTTTTTTCAGGTCCTGCAGCAGCGGGCTGAGCTGGCATTTGGACCGGCATGCCCGGAAGGCTTCCTCCGGCCGGGTGGAGATGACCGGCCGGCCGTGGTGGCAGATGTACTGGTCTGCATGTTCCGATCCCAGGTGGAGCACCGCGTCAATGATGGCATTGTCCAGCAGGTAGTGAACCAGCGCGGTGGTGGTGCCGCCGGTCGCGCCCCGCTCGAAAATGTCATCGGTGAGCGCCCGAGCAGTGAAGCGTTCAAGGTGATTGCCCACGCGGGACGACACCTCATCGGCCGGGGTGCCGAAATAGCGGGCCTCTATCACGGATTGCGGGTAAAAGCTGCGAGGGCAACCCTGGTAGCACAACCCGCACGCGGTGCACGTTCCAACCAGCACCGGCCTGCCGCACTGCATTTCGATGGCCTCGGCGGGGCACAATGACGCACACAGTCCGCAGGCGGAGCAGCAGTAATCAATCACCTGCTGCAGCGCGGCAAAACCCTCTTTGGATGCCAGCGCGTGACGGCTGAGTCGATTATGTTCCATAGGCCTC
>CAZWCD010000074.1:0-9806 GCA_964632275.1 uncultured Thermodesulfobacteriota bacterium | reverse complement strand
GCATCGTACACGCCGTCTTCGTCCCGGTCGATGCCGATGCGTGTTCCCGTGCCGGGCGGCACGCAGGTGAAGGTAATCTCCTGGCCGGGTTCCGCCGCGATCCGGCACAAGTGCTCATAGGTATGCCGTTCATTAGCATGATCGCTCTGAAAAACGGTGAGACCGACCGCATCAGAAGCATCGGTCATCAGCCAGCCCCGGTATTCGCCGTTGAGCACGCCCTTGACCACCAGGTCGCATTCAGGACGCGGGGCTTCCACACGGGCACGCTGGATGAAGAGCGCTATGCGGTCACGCGCGGCGATGCCGCTCTCCGCCGTCAGGGTCATCTGCTGACCGACGATGGGCGCCAGGTTGCTGTCGAAGGCCATGAGGAATGATATCACCGCCTTTGCCTTGATCTCTTTCGCGGGCATGCCGATGTCTCTGGCAAACCGGTAGCCTCCTCGCAGGTTGAAGCCGAACAGGAAGTGGGTGAAGATGGTGTCCTGAATCCCTTCGTGGTCAAAGCCGAACCCGCGGATTTGCGGGAGATAGAGCGGCAGTCCGTTCAGCACCGAATCGACCCCGAACATCCCCACTTTCTGATAGAGGTTTCTCAAGTGGGGCACCTTGAAATCCTGGCTCTTCTTGACGCCGGCCATGGCGCCGCCGGTGCCGTATTTGCCCGCGGCGGGGTCCAGCTCATGACATTGCACGCACCGGTTCATGAAGGGGCCGAGGTTGGATATGACCGGGGTGGTGGTCCGGTCCTCGAAAAAGACGCGCCTTCCCTCGGCCTACAGCGGATCAAGCGAGTCGTCCAGGGCGCGGATGGGATTGGGCGGATAGGTCAGCTGCAGCGCGAATCCGGCGAACCGGTCCATCTGCTCATCGGTCAGGGGCGCCTCCCGTCCCAGCAGGCTCACAAAGGCGCCGTTGAATTCCTTGAAGGCGGCTGATTCCAGCGATTCGCCCTCCGTGCGCGCAAGCCCCAGGCGGTCGCCGCGCCAGTGCAGCGGGCCGCTGTCGGCAATGCCGCGCAGACTCTGGGTGACCATGGGACCCTTGAGGGGATGAAGCTGCCGCTGTTCCGGCAACTGATAGGTAACGTCCGCGTAGGGATTGGTGTTTTCCCTGACCCCTTCATCAGGGTTGCCCAGGTCCCATGCCAGCCCGTCAACGTCGCCGAAGACGTGACAACCGGCGCAGGAAAGATGGCCGCAGCTCGATGACAGGGAGGCGTCATAGAGAAAAGGGCGGCCTTCAACGATGCTCGCCGGCTCAGGATTGTAGAGGGAGATGTGCCCCTTTTCTGAAAAGCCGGCACGTTCAACCACCGAGATGCCGTTATCAAATCGGGTGAAGACATAGAGCTGGTTTCTCGTTCCATCATACACGATGCCGCTGGGGCCGCCGGCGCTCAGCCGCAGCTGGTCGTCGGACCGCGGCATGAAGGAACCGGCTGCGAGCGACTGTGTGTCGATGCGCACAATCTTCTGCGATCCGAAGGCGGCCAGATAGAGCGTGGAACCGTCATCGCTGATTGCCATGGCCTGGGGGTCGGCAATGCTCAGGGAACGCTCTTCTTCACTGCCGCACAGTCCGCCATCGAGATGGCGGTTCAGGTTCTGCGGCTCGACGCGACCGTCGCTGATAACCGTGATGCGGTTCTCAAGGTAATGTCCCCGGACCGTGGTGCCGCGCGCGCCCGAACCTTCAAATCGCATGTGGTTAAGCGCCTCGGTATTGGATACATAGATGGTATTGTTTGCCGGGTTGATGGCCATGTTAAAGAGCGTTGTTCCCACGCTGCTGAACGAGGTGACCGGCCGGGTAAGCGGTTCGTCGGCGTTAATGGCAAAGACGTCATAGTCGGGAAGCTTGAAGAAGACCTGGGCGGTATACGTTTTCCCGGTGGCGGGATCAATCCACTCGCCGTCAGCATATTTGACAATCAGAGCGGTTTCCGGTTGCTCTGCGCCTGAGGGAGAGGTGGTCGGTTCGGCCTTGTTCACCGGGAACATGCCAAGATTGTTAACCGCCGTGGTCCGGTTGCCGGAATGAAAAACGGCGGCGTATACCGTATCGCCGGCGGGGCTGACCGCCAGCGCCCGCGGCGTATCGCCGAAAAGGGTTACCACTGCGTCGGGGCTGCCTCCCGGTGCATCTCCCGGGCTGGCGGGATCAAACACCCAGACATCCGCTCTGCCCACGCCCTGCCGTGTCAGCTCCGGGTCCTGCGGATTGTTCTGTCCGCGGTGGGCGCAGGTGATGAACGCCCGGCGCCTGCTCACGCCCGCGAAAACAATGTCCCGCGGCTCATCTCCTACCAAGAGGGTGCGTATTACCCGGGGGTGCGTACCCTCTTCAAGCGAGACGATGCTGACGCTGTCGGAAAGATGATTGACCACCCACACCTGCGTATTGTTCAGCGCGGCAACCGCCACCGGCTCCATGCCCACCGGAATGGAAAAACGTTGCCTGAGTACGGGGCCGTCGATGTCAATAATTTCCAGCCGGTTGTCCGGGGTGTTTACCGCAAAGAGTCTGTTGCCGTCCGCCGACAGCGCCAAGGGCCGGACGTGCCCGCTTTCGAAGGCCACGAACGAAGATGGGCCGGCGGCTGTCACTCGTGCTGCCGGGGTCAGACAGTGAATGCTCAGCAACAGAATGAACGGTAGTAGCGTGCTCGGCACTATTTTATAGTGTTCCATGAGCATGAGGCGGTTTGGGGTTTGGAGTGGAGGGTAACGGCAGATTATTGCCTTGGCGCGTGAGCCATTTTGTGAACTCCCGGTCAGGCGACAGCGTATACATGCCCAGGCACAGTTTCTGGGGTTTAAACTGGTACGCGTAATATTCATTAATGGTGCCGGTGATAAACTCGAGCTGTTTCTTTCTCCATGAAGAGACAAGCCGCTTGAAGCTAAAGGCCGGTATGAAATCAAGCAGTCCCCTGCGGAACCACTGTTCCCGGTAAAAAATATCGTTTATGACGCTTGAGCAATTATTGTCAAGCCGGGAAAACCGGTATCCCCGGGTCTGAAATGTATGCTCCAGCGCTTCAAACTGATCCACATAGAAGCGTTCCTTCTGCGGGGGGAAATCCTTGAGTGCGGCGTAAAAAATGACCGTGCGCTTGGCCTCCGCCTTCTCGTAGAGATGGACATGGCGGAAAGAGGAAGAGGAGGGGTCCCGGTCAAACCAGGCGCCGTCCTCATAGAGCCACTCGGTGATGGGCATGCGGGAAACCAGGAAGCTTGAGCGGAGCTTTTCGGGATCGTGGATCTGGTACACCGTGCTTCCCAGGCCCAACGAGAGATGGCCGTGGTAGGAGATTGTCCGCCGGTAGAGCTTGCAGACCGGATAAAAGGGGAGCGAAAAAAAGAGGATAAAATTATAGCATGCCGGCAGAAATGAGGACGGGGTTTTCGCAATCTGCGGACACTGATCAGCGGCTGCGGCAGGTGCTGAGCTGCCGGGATTGAATAATGGGTCCATCTGCATGGTGGCTCGCAGACATGGTTTGCCAAGAGGACAGGGGCGCTTCATTATAACGCATTTTTTATCATTTTCCACTACAGTCTCACAGAATAATTTATAAAGACATGCCGGCATGCCCAAAACTCTGCTGTGAGGCAATTAACCTCATCCGGCAGGATGATTAAAAAAGCGCCTGCACAGTTATACAGGCGCTTTTTCTGTTGCCGATTTCCGGCCACTGTATACAGGTGCATGGTTATACCCCTGCGCCTTCATCATCTCATTCTGGCTTTGCCGCCGAAGGAGGGGGGCTCACCCGGGAACCCCGCTGTTTGCGCACTGCTCAGGCACTTTCCCAGCTTCGCGGCATCGTCTGCGCTCAGCAGGACCACAATGGACTTTTCCAGGGCAAAGCGGTTTTCCGCGCGCTTTTGTTCCAGTGCGATGATAGCCTGCTGGGCCTTTGCCAGCGCGGCGCTGTCCTGCGGGGAAGCGGTCAGGGCGGAATAATAGGTGTCCATCGCCCCCTTCATGGCGTCCCGTTCGCCTGACATGCCTTCGCTCTGTTTTTGCATGAGGGCTCCTACCGTGGCGCGGGTATCCGCCGGAAGAGTAAGCTGATCAATACAGCGCATCAGGGGTCCGCCCCCTCCCATGGGAGGCCTGCCCGGCCCGGCGGCACTGGATGTTGTCGCGACCAGCATGGCGACCAGCGCCAGCATGACGGTCACGATTTGACATGGTGTTCTGGGTGTTTTCATGTGATCTCCTTTCACGATTGGTGTTATTGCTCAACCCTGCAATGCCGTTATCGGTGGTAAAGTGACACGCGCAAACCCATATTCCCGTATTGCGGTAAAATTGTAAACAAAAACTATGAAAATAGCATGAGGTGAATTAATCAGAGCTGAGCACTGAGATTGCATAAATTTCATTTTGTATGATGATGAAATTTTAAATGATGATATAATGCAGTACCTCGGAACGGCTTGTGAAATACCACGTTAAGATTTTGGACCCTTGCCTGCAGAAAAAGAGACCCTGCATTGATTAGAGACCCGCGGCCTCCGCTGATTGAACGAGTGGCGGCGGCCATTGCAACCCATCCCCGGTTTGTGCTTCTGGTGGTCCTGGCATTGGCCCTGCTGGCCGGCTGGGGAACGAGCACGATTAAGATTTATACCGCCAGGAACGCCCTGTTTCCGCGCCATG
Organism: uncultured Thermodesulfobacteriota bacterium; assembly: GCA_964632275.1. GTDB lineage: Bacteria > Desulfobacterota > WTBG01 > WTBG01 > WTBG01 > CAZWCD01. The sequence continues at coordinate 5,129 of CAZWCD010000074.1, read as the reverse complement.
TAGACGTGTACCGGCGTCTGGAAAACTTTTTGCAAAAGTTTGGCGCGGCGTCCGAGCTGGTGGTGGTCGTCGAGAATGGTTCACAGGAGGAACTTAAAGCGTTTGCCACCGAACTGGCGGTGAGGCTCCGCCGAAGGCCGGAAGTCAAAACTGCCATGGAGCGATTCGATCCGCAATTTGTGCTCCGGCATGCGTACCTCCTGATGGAGCCTGAACAGCTCTCGCAGTTAGCCGCAGCTGTGGCGGCGCCGCCCGATGTGCCTGCCGGTGAAGGCGCAGCAGGGTGGGATGCACTCCTGGATCAGGCTCTGGTGTTGCTGGAGCAGCCGCCGGCGCGTTCAACCCCGGGTGATCTGAAGACGGCTGAACAGCAGCTTGCGCTGCCCCTTTTCTTTTTTAAACAGTGGCAGAGGTTTCTTACCGCTCAGGAAGCGCCTGCATCAATTCCCTGGCACGAATGCATCATGGACGGTGCTGCCCAGCGGCTGGTGGGGAACGGCGGTTACTTCGCCTCCCGCGATGGGAAAATCCTTTTCCTGTTTGTCAAATCTTCAAGTCCCTCGGAAGAATTTGATGTGGTGGCGCCGTTTGTTCATACGGTGCGAAAGACGGCACAGGATCTGCGGGATGCATACCGCCGGTCGGGCAGGCAGGCGCCCACGATAGGACTTACCGGACTGCCCGCGGTCACCTGCGAAGAATATGCGGCGCTGCAGCGGGACATCTCCTTCATTCTGGTTTCGGCCGGCATCCTTGTACTGCTGCTGATCGTGTTCTGGCTCCGGTCCTTCAAACTGGCGCTGCTGGTCTTTGTCCCCATGGGCATGGGCTTGCTCTTCAGCACCGCGCTTACCGCCGTCTTTATCGGTCACCTCACCATGCTTACCTCGGGGTTCACCGCGATTCTCTTCGGGATGGGGGTGGATTACGGAATCTTCATGAGCTCCCGGATCATCGAAGAGCTTGCCGCGGGCCGGACGCTGGTGGACGGCATTGCGAAGGGTGTGGCGGCATCCGGGAGGGCGCTGATAACCGCGAGCATGGCGACGGTGTTTGTTTTCCTCGCGCTTATCACCGTTCCCTTCACCGGCTTCGCCGAGCTTGGCGTGGTCGCGGGCATGGGGGTTTTCATGGTTGTGCTCTGCACCCTTATCATTCAGCCGGCGCTCTTCGCGGTGCTTCCCCCGACCTGGAAGCCGGTGCGCGCTCATCATAAGGCTCACGCTATCGGCGAAAAGTCGCTCTACACGACGCTTTTGCATAATATTCATATTATCATCCTCCTGTTTGCCGTGGTCACCGCAGGGATCGGTGCGGTCTATTCTACACGCATCCCCTTCAACTACGACGTGCTGGCCATGCTGCCCAGGGGCTCGGAGGCGGTTTATTACCAGCGGAAGATGGTGGAGGAGAGCGATTTTCAGGCGGAGATGGCGTTCTTTACCGCATCGAACATGGAAGAAGCCAGGAGGCTTGCCGATGAGGCGGCAAAGCTTCCTGCAGTGGGTCGGGTCGAATCCCTGACCTATTTGTTTCCCCCGGATGCCGGGATTCGGGTGAATGAGGCTCGCCGGATCGGCGATCTTACGTCATCGTCCCGCAGCATCGAACAGATTTTGCAGCTGGAAACAGCCGACCTGAGCTTGGGAACTGTGCAGCAGCTTGAGGCGCTGCTGGGCAGGGCGGAACCGCGCATTGAAGATGCTGCTGATTTGGCCCTTTCTGCCGGGCACCAGGAGCTGCTGGAGATGCTCTATCAGTTGCTTTCGAGCATTGAGGCGGTGAAGGATGCGCTTGCGGAAAATCCGGCAAAGGCCCGCGAGGTCACCGAGCGCTATTTTCACGCCGTGATCCGGGATGCCGCTCACGGCGTCAGCATACTGAAGACGTGGACGCTCGCTCAACCGCTGCGGCCGGCAGACCTTCCCGATCAGCTTCGGGAGCGATTCTTTGCCGAGGATGGCACGATTGCCGTCTATGCCTTTCCCGCCAAATCGGTGTATGATCCGGCCAGCCTGGATCAGCTTGTCACCGAGGTGTCGCGCGTGTCGACGGATGTCACCGGCTCTCCGGTCACTCACCAGTGGTTTTCCCGTGAGGTCATCAAGCGGCTGCGAGAAAGCATGGTGCTGGGCGCGGTACTGGCCAGCATCTGGATACTGATCATGCTGCGAAGCCTCCGGGGTTTTCTCATCGTCTTTTTCCCCCTGCTGATCGGGGGAGGCTGGATGATGGGGATACTCTACCTTGCGGGCATTCCCTTCAACTATGCCAATATCATTGCCCTTCCCCTGATGGTCGGGCTTTCCATGGACTACGGTGTCTGGTTCGGGTACCGCCGGCTTGAGCTCAAGGACCTCTCTCCCTGGCAGGTCCTGCAGCGGGCCGGGCAGGCCATTACGCTGGCTGCCGGCACAACGCTGGCCGGACTGGGCGCTATTGTGCTTGCCCGCTACCAGGGGATTTCCCGGCTGGGTGTTACCATCACCATCGGTTTGTGCTGCTGCCTGGTGGCGGCGCTGTTTGTGGCGCCCTCCCTTACCCAGGTTCTTTTCAGGAGGAATGATGCGAACGAATAGGAACTGTCGCCTGATGCTCATGGTACTGTTTTCATGTTGTTTGCAGGGAACAGGCAGTGCCGCAGAAACCATACAAACGCCATCGGCGCCCATGACTGTTTTGATCTGTTATGCCGGGGGCGCGGTGCAGTCGCAGGACGCGGAAGCGGCCACGGCAAGCATGCTGCGGGTGGTGGAGGAATCCGGCGGCTGGAGCCAGGGTGCAATGACCGGCGTTTTCATTTCGGAGGTCAGGGAATGCGGGATGCGCCTGGATGAACAAAAGCCCCCCTTTGCCATTACCAGCCTGGGGACATTTTTAGCTTATCGCGAGAAGCTCAGCCTCATTCCTCTCGCTCAGCCGGTCATCGACGGAAGCAGTACGGAACGGTATCGCATCATGGTCCGAAAGAGCACGTATACCTCACTCGAGGCTCTCAAGGGTAAGACATTGGGAGGCGTGCTGGTGGACGAAACTGAATTCCTCAAACGGGTTGTCTTGCGGGGCGCGGTAGATCCGGAATCCTTTTTTACCCTGAAACGCTCGCAGCGGGTGCTCCACTGCTTGAGGTCAGTCGCCAAGGGTGAGCTGGATGCGGTAATCGTCAACTCCCAGCAATATCGCGCCCTCGCCTCGCTTCCCTTTGCCGGTGACCTTGAGGCGGTCTTCACCTCTGAGGAGATTCCCCTGGTAGGAATTGTGGCCAATGGAAAGATGACCACCGCCGATGAGCGCAGCCGATTTGCGCGCGCACTTTCCCAGGTATGCAGTCACCAGGAGGGGAAGAAGCTCTGCGAGCTGTTCGGGGTGGAAAATTTTGTCCCCGTGGATAGTAAGGCTTTTCAAAACGTCATCGATCTCTGGCAGGCTGGGGGTGGTAAGCCAGCGGGCCGTCCATGAGCAAGGAGCCCCCTCACCCTAACCCTCTCCTCCCCCTTGAGATACTGTGTCATAATCCCTGTTTTGTCATTTCGAGGGAATCCGAGAAATCTTATACAATAATAAAATCAATCATATAAGATTCCTCACATTCGTTCGGAATGACAACTCGCCCTATTATGACACAGTCTTGCTGGGGAGAGGGAACTATTTGCTTTCCTCTTTGTTCTAATAGGAAGAGAGAGCCAATGATCCCTCTCTTATTCGGTGAGGCGACGGAATCATTTTTTCTCGATACTGTCAGTGGAAAAGAAAGTCAAGGACCCCCCTCTCCCCTCTGTGGGAGAGGGATGGGGTGAGGGGTAAATAAATATGTTGCTGTCAATTTTAATATTTTATGGTGCCCCAAAGGGAATGGGAGTTTAACAACAATATGAGTCGAAAAGGTATTGTATGCTTTGCCGGATTTTTTCTGTTTGCTGCACTCTGTGCCGGGTGTGCCGTGTCGCCCCCGAAAGATCTGGTGCGGTTTGATGCTCGTGAGAGCTGCCCCCGAGGGGATGATGTTCCACTGGAAGAGAACCTCAACCGGTTTGACGATACCACTGATACCATTACCCTTCAATGCGCGCTTGAACGTTTGAGGAATGAAAAGAAGAGCCCCATTGATGAAAACGCCGCAGGAGCACAGATCTGCTTTTTGCTGGCGGACCGGACCGAAGCGGACCAGCCGCGAAGGGAGCGTTTTGCTGCGGAGGGGGTCAGATGGGCGGAGCGCGCCCTTGCCCACGGCGGTGAAGAGCGCGGCGACGTTTACTACTACATCGCGGTTAATCTGGGGATAACCGTCGAGAAGCATCCCGTCGCGGCAGTGAAGAGTCTCGGCCGCATCGTAGCCAATCTTGAAAAGGCCCTGGCGTTAACCCCGGACATCCATCATGCGGGTCCCTATCGTGTTCTGGGCATGGTCTATCTCAAGGCGCCGCCGTGGCCTACGGGCATTGGAGACGGGGACCAGGCCCTGGAACTTCTGGCAGAGGCTGTGCGCAGGTCGCCCGCGTATCCCCTGAACCGGATCTTCTACGCCCGCACCCTCTGGGAGGTGGAAGGGGAAGATGCGGAAAGGGAGATAGCAGCAAACCTCGAAGAGGCATTGCGATTGATGAACGGGGAAAAGTGGAGGCCGGTCAGGGAACAATGGATGGATGATGTAACCGACATTGCCGGGAAAGCACAGGTGGCGCTCCCGGTCAGGTAGGTGTAGGTTGATAGGGGGAGGAAATTTTTTTAAGCATTTGAGACCCGCAACTTTATAAAAAGGTCAGCCGATGTTTGTATCAGCTGACCTTTTTTATATTCAATGGCGGGTACTGATTTCCGGTCGATGCCGGATTACTCAAGGGGCTTTGCCGGCCGTCGGCTTGCAAAATCACCGGTAGACAATACCTACCTTATGCCAAATCCGCCGATGCTGAATGAATAGCCCCGACCGCCGCCACGGTGATGCCCACCGTGCCCTCTTCCACGTCCATGCCCCTCACTGTAGCCGAACGCAAAATTGAACCCGGCCGGAGGATAGGGGTTAGCATAATGCGGCCCTCCATATGCATAAGGAGGAGGCGGGTAATACGCCGGTGGCCCAGGGGGTGGGCCCGGAGGAGGCCCTGGAGGCGGGCCTGGAGGACAGTAAT
>CAZWCD010000073.1:0-13279 GCA_964632275.1 uncultured Thermodesulfobacteriota bacterium | reverse complement strand
CCGGGTACAGCGCCGCAGGATACGCGCCCGAGTGCCCGGTGTGCGTGATGCCGCATGGTTCTTCGTTTTTGGGGCACTAGCAGGCTGAAGAGAATTACATTTTCAACAACCTGTTAGATTCTTTCGCGGCCGGATGCCGCTCCTACCGAACACCAGGGTGGGCAGCTGATGCTGCCGGAACTACTGCCACAAGAGGTGCAGATGAACATGAGACCAATACTTTCATTGTTGTTCGCAGCAGCACTGCTTCTCGTCCACGCGCCATCGTATGCCGTTCCTACCACCATTACCGTGCGGGTAATCAGCAAGGGCGCAAAATTTGTCGGCACCAGCATGGGCGGGGTTCAGATAACCATGCGGGACGCGCTGACCGGAGAGGTACTGGCCACCGGCATCACCCGGGGTTCAACCGGCGCCACCGACCGCATCATGAAGACACCGGCGAATCGCAATGCGGTTCTCTCGGATGAGACATCCGCACGCTTTACCACAGCCATAGATATCAGTCAGCCAACGTGGGTCGAAGTCCGGGCACACGGCCCGCTGGCGCAAATTCAGTCGGCCAACACCGTTTCTTCCACCCAGTGGGTCATTCCCGGCAAGCACATTGACGGCGGTGACGCGTGGCTGCTGGAATTGCCGGGATTTGTTGTGGACATCCTGGCCCCGCCGGCGCATGCCACGATGAAGGAATCTCCGGTCGCGGTGGCGGTACATGCTTCGGTCAGCATGATGTGCGGGTGTCCCATCGCCCCGGGCGGGCTCTGGGACGCAGGGAAGTATGAAGTAAGCGCCCTGGTAAAAAAAGACGGCAAGGACCTGGTATCAGTACCACTTTCCTTTGCCGGCACGCCGAGCCAGTTTTCAGGGTCAATACCGGTCAGCGGACCGGGTGTGTATGAAGTGGCGGTATATGCCTACGATGCTTCCAACGGCAATACCGGCATAGACAGGGTAACCTATATTGTGGAGTGAGAGATGTTCGCGGCCGGATGCCGCTCCTACCGAAGACACCAAGGCGGGGTAGGAGCTGCTTTAGCTGCGATTGTTTTTCCCGGCCGGAGGCCGCTCCTACCAGTCCAGCTTCACCGACGGGTAGCGGGTAAGCTTCTCTTTTACCAGGTTTTGTATCTCCACCATCCGCTCGCGGGTCTTGGCCTCAAAGCGCAGCACCAGGATGGGCTGGGTATTGGAAGCCCGGATCAATGCCCAGCCGTCCTCAAACTGTATCCGGATGCCGTCAATGTCGATCGTTTGATACTTCCTGCCGAACTGTTCCTTGAGATCCCGGACGATGCTGAATTTTTCGGTCTCGGTGCATTCCGCCCTGATTTCAGGGGTAGACCAGTAAAAAGGCAGGGCCCGGACCAGCGCGCTCAACGGCCGGTCGGTGTTGGAGAGGAGCTGCAGCAGGCGGCAGGACGCAAATATGCCGTCATCAAAGCCGAAATAGTCATCCATAAAATAGAAGTGGCCGCTCATCTCGCCGCCCACCGGCGCGTGAACCTGCTGCATTCTGGCCTGGATGTTGGGATAGCCGGTCTTCCACATGACCGGCGTTCCCCCGCTCCGGGTGATGGTCTCGATCAACCCCTCCGAGCACTTCACATCAAAAACCACCGGCGCCGGATTCCGCGCCAGCACCTCGCCGGCGAAAAGAGATAAAAGCTGATCGCCCCGCACCACCGCCCCCTGCTCATCTACCGCGCCCAAACGGTCTGCGTCCCCGTCATAGGCCACCCCCGCGGCGGCCCCCGCCTCCCGCACCCGGGCGCCCAGTTCAGCCACATTCTCGTCTATGGTCGGATCAGGCAAGTGATGGGGAAAGGCGCCGTCAGGCTCGCAGTAGAGTTCGACCAGGTCGCATCCCAGATCCTTCAGCAGCCGCTGCACCAGCGGCCCGGCCGTGCCGTTTCCCGCGTCAGCCACCACCTTGAGGCGGCGCTTCAAGCGGATCCTTGAACGGATCGCGGCAAGGTACTCCTCAATGATCCCCCGCGCCTCGCAGCTTTCCTTCCCTTCCGCAAAGTCTCCCGACTCGATGATCGACGCTATCTTTTGGATTTCCCCACCGAACACCGCCACTTCACCGAAGCGCAGCTTGAAGCCGTTATAGCTGGGAGGGTTGTGGCTGGCGGTGACCATGACACCTCCGTCCGCCTTGCAGTGGATCACCGAGAAATAAAAGGCGGGCGTGGGAAGCTGGCCCACATCATATGCCCGGCATCCGGTTGAGAGCAGGCCCTCGATGACCGCCGCCTGCAGCTCAGGCGAGCTCAGCCGGTTGTCCCTGCCCACCGCCACGGTGCTTCCGCCGCGCCCCCTGAGGTAGGTGCCGAATCCCCTGCCAAACAGCACCGCATCGTCGCCGGTTAACGTGTCTCCCACCACCCCCCTGATGTCGTATTCCCTGAATATCTCCTTATTCACGTCTCTCCTCCCCGCTTACGGTTGGATGCTAACCTGCTCACGTCTTAGAATTTCTCTCTCAGCAATAGTTATAGCCGGCAGGAGCGGCTTTCAGCCGCGCAGGTATCGCACCTGAAGGTGCTCCCACCGAACTATCAAATAGCTTCGGTTGGTATTATGGTTTCACCGTCTCCGTCCGCGGCAGCGCGCTACAATAAGCGCGCACCGCCCGGTAGACCGCCTGCGCTTCCTGCCACAACTTTATCTCTTCATCCTCGGACAGGTTCCTGCACCCCCGCTCTCCGAAGCTGACCGCCACCGCGGGCATGCCGGTATGGACGATGAGAAAATCGGTGCTTTCACTGAGCGCCACCCGACTGCAGGAAAGCCCCGCTTCCATCTCCTGCCGCAGCAAACCGGCGAGCCGCTTGCCTTTCGCGCTGTTATAGTAGTAAGCGACGCCGGGACGCTTTCCATGGTCAAGGGCAATAACCAGGTCAGCGGAAACCGCTTCGGATTGTACAACCTTCTGCGCGGGATCCAGGGGCGCATCATCCACCCGCGTCAGCACCGCGCCTGCCCCGGCGAACCGGAGCAATTCCCCGATATGAAGGGCCACCTGCAGATTGTCCGCGCACCGCCGCCGCTCACCCGAAGCGCCGGATCGCAGCGGGGCATCTTCGCCGCCGGGGTCGATCATGATCACCCTGCCCCGCAGCAGTCCATCGTCCACCGGGCGCAGCGCCACGCCCTCCTGCCGGGCCGTGTCAGATCCCCGCTCAATCAGGCCCATGGCCGGCCGGTAGCCGTCCCGCTGAACCGTAAACGGTATGCTGGATGCAGCAGACTGAAAAACACAGTAGCCAAGCCGGTCGCTGGTGCAGTAGCGTTCCTGTTTCCACGCCACGTCGGCCTGCTCCACCGGGACGCCCGCGGGATCATGAATGTGCAGCGACACCGGACCCGCAGCCGTTGAGTCAAAGCGCACCGGACAGGCAGCGGAAAGGGTGCCGCAGCACACGGTCACCAGCGCAGTCCCCGGGATGCCATCCGACTCAAGATGGGTAACGGCCACCCCGTCCCGGAGCGGTACCATCGAGTCCGCCAGCCGGCCCGCCGAAGCAGAGAAGGTGACCGGCGTGCCGTCGGCCACCGGGTTGCGGTTGTCATCAAAAATCCGGGCGGTTATCCGGCACCGGGAGCGGCGGTCAGGGGGAATGGTCGCCGGCAGCGCATTAATTTCGATGGTTGCCGGGGGAATCGACACCGTAAAAACCGCGCTGCCGGGGCGCGCGCTGTTTCCGCCCAGATTGTTCGCCTCCACCCTGATGGCATGGGCGCCGTTGGTGAGGGGCTTCTCCGGCACATACTGCACCAGCCCGGTTTGAGGATCGTAGCGGTGGCCCACCGGCGCCCCGTCAAGGTATAGCCTGACGGAAGAAGCATCGATGCCCTTTCCGTACCCATCATCGGCAATGCGAGCCGACACCTCAGGGCGTGCGTCCGCAACGGTTACGCCCGCAGGAGCAAGGCCGTTGATCGAGGGGATACCGCGACTGCAGTAGTCCAATATCCCGGCGAAATAAGCCTCCGCTTCCAGCTTCAGCAGGGCATGGAGGTGGAGCATCGTCTCATTCTGCCGGTGGGTAAGATACGAGGCCTCACCCAGTATGGCTGTGGAGGCGGTCTTGCGCAACACGCTGAAGTTTCCGGGGAGCACCCGGGCATCGGGCGGGTCAAGGCTCTCCCGCATGCGCCGCATGACACAGTCCGCCAGCTCCCGGGAGGGATCGGGCGGTGAAATTTTATAGAAGACGGCAAGGTCGTTTTTGCGCCGGTCGTATATATTTGCGTTGTGGTGGATGCTGATAAAAAGGTCGGCGGTGGCATCATTGCCGATCGCGCTTCTGGCCAGCAAATCATCAGCTAAGCCGCGGGGCAGGCCCCGGACCACTGTCGTGTCGGCCGTACGCGTCAGCAAAGGACGGGCGCCCGCCTCGGAGAGCAGGCCCCAGAGATACAGCGCCACGCCCAGGTTGACATCAGATTCCTTCAGGCCAAGCGCTCCCACCGCGCCGGCAAACTGCCCCCCGTGCCCGGGATCGATGACAACGACCTTGTCCTTTACGGCGGACGCATCCAGGTCGGCAATCCGGACGGGTGACGAGGGGATCTCCGGCAGCGAGACGCAGGCCGATAGAAGCATCAGGCATACAACGGCGGGGATCCATGCTGCCATGATCCCCGGTCGCATGCCGCTTTGCCGCTCATGTCCTTTACCGTGCACGATCCTTTTTGAGGAAATGAGAACCATACTGCTCATAATTGTGAGAGATACATTCTCATTACGTAAGCTTGTCAGAATTTGCAGATGAGTCATTCTGCGGCTCGACCGCAGAATCCGGTTATGGCCATTTAATGGATCCTGCGCTCAGATGGCAGTGTGACAGCGCCTCGTTTTTATCGTGTCATTTCGAAGGAGCATATGCGACTGAGAAATCTTATAAGATTTCTCACATTCGTTCGAAATGACAGTGTTTCTCATAATGAGAGCAGGGATCAGATATCTTTTCCAATCTATGTTCCAATCTAAAATGTTACAGGCATAGCACACGGGTGCCGTTTGAGGCTCGACGACATCGGTTCCGATGATACCATAAAAACCGGCCTGCGCCAGTCATAATGTGAAGGATAAGGCCGTATATACAATAATGTTGCAATTGTCTTGGTTATTCGATATAGTATCAGCCGGGTGCCGGGATATAAAATCCAGTTAAAACAAACACTTGTTGAGGTTCCCCGCACCGGCTACCGGCAGGAGCGTACCGTTTGAAATTTCCGCAATTCACTACATCCAAGGCGCCATCAATACTCCAGGAAAAGACCCGGCGCAAGCGGGAGCTGTTGATCATCCTTGCCGTGGTGCTCTCCATCATCGTGCTTACCCTGGTGCAGGCCTCAATCACCGCTTCCGAACGGCAGCTGCCCACCACAAAAAACATCCTTATTTACGGCCTCATCAACATCAATATTACGCTCCTGCTGCTGCTTATTTTTCTGGTGGTGCGCAACGTCGTCAAGCTGGTATTCGAGCGGCGCCGGGGCATCCTCGGGGCGAAGCTGCGGACCCGGTTAATCGCGGCATTTGTCGGTCTGTCCATCGTTCCCTCCGCGCTGCTCTACTGGGTCTCGGCTGAATTTATCACCGCTACCATAGAAAGCTGGTTCAGTTCCCAGGTGGAGTATTCGCTCTCGCAGTCTCTTGAAGTCGCCCAGGTGTACTACCAGAACTCATCCGATAACGCCCTGTACTATGCGCGGCAAATCAGCAGGGTGATTACCCGGGACCGGCTTTTAAGCGAGGCCAATCTCGAGCAGCTCCAGGACTTCATCAATCAGAAGCAGGAGGAATACAACCTCGGGGTGGTGGAGGTTTTTTCATCAACCCTCGAGGAGCTGGTGAAGTCGATGAATCCCAACGTGCCGGTAAAAGAGTTTATCGGCTCGGAGTCGGAGCTGGTCCAGAAAGGCCTCGAGGGCAAGGAGATTACCAAGATTCAGCCGGCCGGTTCAGGGGATCTCATCAGAGGCGTGATGCCCATCTATTCCACCTGGAGAAAGGACGAGGTGGTCGGAACGCTGGTGGTTAATTACTATGTCCCCAAGAGCCTCGTCTCCAAGATGTCCACCATCTCCTCCGCCTTCAGGGAATACAAGCAGCAGGAGGCGCTGAAAAATCCCATAAAAACGGCAAACCTGATGATACTGGCCATCGTCACCCTGCTGATAATCTTCTCCGCCACCTGGTTCGGCTTTTACCTTTCCAAGGGCCTCACCGGACCGATCCAGCAGCTTGCCGAAGGCACCAACCGCATCGCCCAGGGCGACCTTGACTTCACCATCGAAACCGGGGTTGACGACGAAATGGGAAGCCTGGTCACCTCTTTTAACAAGATGACCTCGGATCTGAAAGCGAGCAAAATTAAAATTGAACAGGCCGCCACTGACCTGCAGGAAACCAATCTGGAACTGGAGCGCCGGCGGCAATACATGGAAACCATCCTTAAAAACGTCGCGGCCGGCGTGGTCTCCATCGATGAAAAAGGCCTGGTGACCAGCATCAACAAATCCGCCGAAAACCTCCTCCGCACCAATGCCGCGGAGGCCCTTGCCCGCCCGTACCAGGAGACGTTTGCCCCGGAGCAGATGCATGACGTCCGGCAGCTGGTCGGCGATATTCTCTCATCGGGGAGGAGCTCCTTCGACCAGCAGGTCAAGCTGCACTTCCCCGACGACAGCATTGAGCTGCTGGTAAGCGGAACCCTGCTGCACGACGACCAGGGAAATTACCTGGGGCTGGTAATGGTCTTCGAGGACATAACCCACATCCAGAAGGCGCAGCGGGCCGCGGCATGGCGGGAGGTGGCGCGCCGGATCGCGCACGAGATAAAAAATCCCCTCACCCCCATTCAGCTCTCCGCGCAGCGCCTCAGAAAAAAATACATGGACCGCTTTGAGGCCGACGGGAAAGTCTTCGACGAATGCACCCGGATCATCATCGACCAGACCGAGGAGATCAAGAACCTGGTCAGCGAATTCTCCAACTTTGCCCGGATGCCGGCGACCACGCCGCAGCCCAACGATCTCTCCGAGGTAATCAACGAGGCGGTTGCCCTCTTCACCGCCTCGCTTAAAAACATATCCGTTGCGGTGATCGAGAAGAGCAAGCCCCCGGTCTTCAACCTGGATAAAGACCAGATGAAGCGGGCGATCATCAACATGATCGACAATGCGGTTGACGCCATGAACGGCGCCGGCGCCATTACCATTGAAACGTCCTACGACGCGATCTTCAATATCGCCCGGATTGAGATAGCCGACACCGGCTGCGGCATTCCCGCCGGCGCGCGGGAAAAGCTTTTCGAGCCCTATTTTTCAACCAAAAAATCAAACATGGGCCTGGGGCTTTCCATTGTAAGCACCATCATATCCGATCACAACGGGTACATCCGGGTGCGGGATAATTATCCCCGGGGAACCAAGTTTATCATCGAGCTGCCGGTTAAACTGTAAGGAGCGGTAATGAAACGAGTGAAGCTGCTGATTGTTGACGATGAAGAAAAGATACTCCAGACCATGAAGGGAAGCCTGGAGGACGAGGATTATGAGGTGCTCACCGCCAAGGACGGACAGGAGGCGATGGAGAAGGTCCGCGCTGAAAACCCCGACCTGGTCTTCCTTGACATCTGGCTCCCGGGGATGGACGGCATGGAAACCCTCAAGGCCATCAAGGAATACAACCAGAACCTTGACGTGGTGATCATGACCGGGCACGGAACCATGAACACCGCCATCCAGGCCATCAAGCTCGGCGCCTTTGATTTTTTGGAGAAGCCCCTTTCCCTGGACAGTATTTTTTCGGTCATCCACAGCGCACTGGAGCACAAAAGGAGCCAGGCGGACGAGGAGGAGCCGGCGATTGAAGAGCCGGACGAGTTCATCGGGGAAAGTCTGGCCATCATGCGGGTCAAGAAGGAGATCACGAAGCTCGCCCGGAACGGAAAGAACCTGTTCGTCACCGGGGAAAGCGGCACCGGAAAGGAATTTGCCGCCCGGCTCATCCACCACGACAGCCCGCGGAAGAAAAGCCCCTTCATCAAGTTCAGCTGCACCATCTACTCACCCGAGGAGATGAGCCACAACCTCTTCGGCACCCCGGCCCAGGCATCGCGGAAAAACCTGGTTCGCAAAACCGGCGAGCTGGAGCGGGCGGCGAAGGGAACCCTGTTCCTTGACAGCATTGAAGAAATGCCGCCCTCCATCCAGCAGGAGCTGGCGGAGGCGCTCAGGAAAAAAAGGGACAAGGGCGGCAGCAAACAGGATCGGGCCAATGAGCCGAGAATCATGGCATCTGCGATTGATGATCCCTCCGTCATGGTCAAGGAGGGCAAACTGAGCCAGGAGCTCTATGAGCTGCTGGCAGAGGACACCATCGAAATACCTCCCCTGCGGGAAAGAAAGGATGACATCATCAAGCTGTTTTCCTTTTTCATGGAGGGATTCTCGCAAAAGCACGGTCGCAAGGTAAAGGAGCTCGAGGAAGAAGCCCGGGAAGCGCTGATGAACTACCACTGGCCGGGAAACAGCAAGGAGCTGAAGAACTTTACCGAGCGCCTGGTAACATCCGTACCCACCACAAAAATCGCCCTGGACAGCCTGCCCCTTTCCATGCGGGGAGAGCTCGCCTCAGCCAAAACCCGCGCCTATGACCGGTACACCACCTTGAAAGAGGCGGAAACTGCCTGGAAGCGGGAATTCCTCATCTTCCATCTCAAAAAGCACAACGTGGATATCCCCGCCACCGCGCGCAGTCTCGGCATGCGCCAGGACACCCTGAGGCGCTCCATGGACAGCCTGGGCATCAAGCTGCAGCCGGTCAAGAAAACCGCCCGGGTCCCCCATCAGCGAACGCTCAAGAAAAGCGTGGTCTTAAGCGGCGAGGGGCTTCATTCAGGGATGAAGTCCGGGCTGATACTCTCCCCGCTGCCGCCCAACAGCGGGATCATCTTCGGCAATATCACCACCAGCGACACCGTGCCCGCCCACCTTGATTTCGTGGAATCAACCGACTACGCCACCTCCCTGAAGAGCGGCCAGGCCTATGCCCGGACCATCGAACACTTCATGGCGGTGCTCCATGCCTACCACATCAGCAACCTCCAGGTCAAAATCAGCGGTGAAATACCCATCATGGACGGCTCGGCGCTCGAATTCTGCCAGCTCATTGAGGATGCCGGCATCGAGGAGCAGGACGCACCGCTGGAGGAAATCGTCATCGCCGAGAAATACGTGGTCGGTGACCCCTCGCCGGAATCCAAGTACATCACCATCGAGCCGCACCCGGCCTTCACCGTCAACTATGTGCTCAACTATCCCAGCCCGGTGGGCAGGCAAGAATACTCCTTCACCCTGAAGGATGACCAGGCGTTTAAAAGCCTCATTGCCCCGGCGCGCACCTTCGGCTTCCTCAAGGACATCGGGGAGCTTCAGAAACGGGGCCTGGCCAGCGGGGGAAAGCTGCTTAACTGCATTCTGATCGATGATGAAAAGGTGGTCAACACCGAGCTGCGCTTCCCGGAAGAGTTTGCCCGCCACAAGATCCTGGATCTGATCGGCGACTTTTACCTGCTGGGCAAGCCGATACGCGGCCTGGTCACCGCCCAAATGACCGGCCACTCGGACAACAGCGCGCTTTTAAAAAAGATACGTGACAGCGTCGGCGCCTTCTGGTAAAAGGATGCGGGGCGATTCATATCTGTATCGATCCTTGAAGGACGGCCTTTGAGGATCGTCCATGCTGCAATCGTAACCGAAGGAGAATTCATGGCAGGCATAAAAGAAGAGACCGAACGCTGGGAAAGCACCATGGTTAAAAAATCCCTGCAGAAGTTCCCCGAGCGCAAGGAGCAGTTCTGCACCACCTCGGGCATTACCATGAAACGGCTGCATACGCCCGCTGACCTTGAGGGGATGGACTACCTCACCCAGCTGGGATTCCCGGGGGAATATCCCTTTACCCGGGGCGTTCAGCCCACCATGTACCGGGGCAGGTACTGGACCATGCGCCAGTACTCCGGCTTCGGCACCGCCGAGGACACCAACAAGCGTTACAAGTATCTCCTCGACCAGGGACAAACCGGCCTGAGCGTCGCCTTTGATCTGCCCACCCAGATCGGGTACGATTCGGACCACGCCCTGAGCATGGGGGAGGTGGGCAAGTGCGGCGTCGCCATCGATTCCCTGGGCGACATGGAGATTCTCTTTGACGGCATACCCTTGAACAAGGTGAGCACCTCCATGACCATCAACTCCACCGCGGCCACGCTGCTGGCCATGTACATGGTGGTTGCCGAAAAGCAGGGGGTTCCCGCGGGCGAGCTGCGGGGCACCATCCAGAACGACATCTTAAAAGAGTACATCGCCCGGGGAACGTACATCTATCCGCCGCAGCCCTCCATGCGCATCGTCACCGACATCTTCGCCTTCTGCAAGGATCATCTCCCCCAGTGGAACACCATCAGCATCAGCGGATACCACATCCGGGAGGCGGGCTCCTCGGCGGTGCAGGAAGTGGCCTTCACCCTGGCCGACGGGATCGCCTACGTGGACGCGGCCATCCGCGCCGGCCTGGACGTTGACGAATTTGCCGCGCGCCTCTCCTTCTTCTTCAACTGCCACAACAACTTTTTCGAGGAGATCGCCAAGTTCCGCGCGGCGCGGCGGCTCTGGGCGCAGATCATGCGGGAGCGGTTCCATGCCAAGAAGCCGGCGTCCTGCATGCTCCGCTTTCACACCCAGACCGCGGGGTGCACGCTTACCGCGCAGCAGCCCTACAACAATGTGGTGCGGGTCGCCTACCAGGCGCTGGCCGCGGTGCTGGGTGGCACCCAGTCCCTGCACACCAACTCCTTCGATGAGGCGTTCTGCCTGCCCACCGAAGAGGCGGTCAGCCTCGCCCTGCGAACGCAGCAGATCGCGGCCTATGAAACCGAGGTGGCCGACAGCATCGATCCCCTCGGCGGCTCATACCTGGTGGAGTCCCTCACCAATGACATCGAGCGGGAATCGAAGCGCTACATTGAAAAGATTGACGCCATGGGCGGAATGATCAGGGCGATCGAGGAGGGATATGCGCAGAAGGAGATCGCCAACAGCGCCTACACCTACCAGAAAGAGGTGGAAGGCAAAAAACGGATCATTGTCGGGATGAACCAGTTCACCACCGGTGACCCGTTCTTTTGCAAGCTGCTCAGGGTCACCACCGAGGTTGAAAACCTGCAGAAAAGCAAGCTCAAGCAACTGAAGGGATCGCGGAACAATGCCCGGGTAGGAGAAACGCTTGGCGCCCTGAAAAAAGCCGCCGAGGGAACCGCCAACCTCATGCCGCCGGTGGTGGATGCGGTGCGGGCCTACGCGACCCTGGGAGAGATTGCCGACGTGCTGCGCGGCGTCTTCGGGGAGTATCACGAGCGCTGAGGCGGTTTTTGGCTATCCAGCTGGTGGCGCTTGGACGGTTTTTTCGGAGCGCCGGTTCTTATTGCGCAAAACGGTGTCGTAGGGGCGTATGGCAATACGTCCCTACAGCCTTTTCTGGACCTGAGCCTTTGAACACCCCGCTACTGGCTGAACTTGAAGTGGAGCATGTCACCGTCACGTACGACATACTCTTTCCCCTCCAGCCGCCAATGCCCTTCCTCCCGCGCAGCTGCAAGTGAGCCGGCCTTCACAAAGTCGTCATACGACACCACCTCGGCCTTGATGAAACCGTGCTCCATGTCGGTGTGGATTTTCCCCGCGGCCTGCGGCGCCCGGGTGCCCCGCGCCACCGTCCATGCCCGCAGCTCGGTGCCCACGGTGGTATAAAACGTAATCAGGTTCAGCACGCGGTAGCCGGCCCTGACCAGCTGCTCCAGTCCCGATTCCGCAAGCCCCAGGTCCGCCATGAACTCCTGTCGCTCCACCTCGCTCTCAAGCCGCGCTATCTCTGACTCCAGGTCGCCGCAGATCACAACGCACTCCGCTTTTTCCTGCCGCGCCCGCTCTTCCACCGCCGCCGTGCAGCTCCTGGCCCGGAAATCCTCCTCGTCCACATTTGCCACGTAGAGGAGCGGCTTGGCGGTCAGCAGCGAGAGCTCTTTCAAAATAGCCGGCTCGTGGTCTTCCCACTCCATGGTTCTCACCGCCATGCCCTGCTCCAGGCCTGCCTGCGCTTTGCGGTAGACGGCCATTTCCTCCTCCGCTTTCTTGTCGCCGACCCGCAGCAGCTTGGCCGCCTTTTCCGCGCGCTTTTCCACCGTCTGCAGATCGGCCAGCAGCAGTTCGGTGGCGACAATCTCCATGTCCCGCTTCGGATCCAGATCGCCGTAGACGTGAGAAACATCCTGCTTTCTAAAACAGCGGACCACGTGGGCAATGGCATCCACCGCGCGGATGTGCCCCAAAAACTGGTTTCCCAGTCCTTCCCCCCGGCTGGCGCCTTTCACCAGCCCGGCAATGTCGACAAATTCAATGGTGGTCGGGGTAACCGCGGGTGGTTTGATCATTGCCGCGATGGTCCGCAGCCGCCTGTCCGGAACGGGGACTGTTCCCTTGTTGCAGTCGATGGTGCAGAACGGATAGCTCGAGGCGGGCACGTGCGCCGAGGCAAGCGCGTTAAAAATCGTTGATTTACCGACATTCGGCAACCCCACAACGCCGCAGGTGAAACCCATGCGTGTCAGGCCCTCCCGGTATCAAAAGCTGCGGTTGTGCCTGTAGACAATCACTTTTCCATGGACAAGTCAACTGAATATCTGAATCCAGAGACGGATAGCCTGAAGCGACACGTCCGGCCTTCAATGCCGCAACAAGGGCCCGCCAACGGCCGAAAAATGCACGTCCGGTAAGATTTCTATTGCTATATTTGCCCGCCATAACTATAATGTGGCGCAAAACCGGTGCTTGTTCATACACCAAACCAACAAATCATGATGGAGGGATTATCGTATGGCAGCCAAGACAAAACCCATGACCAAGGCACAGCTGGTAACAGAACTTTCGGAAAAGCTGGAAGCCAAGAAAAGCGATGTCAATGGATTTCTTGACACGCTGATCGCTGTCGCCTATTCGGAAACCAAGAAGAAGGGTATGTTCACCATGCCGGGCATGGGCAAACTGGTGCTGGTAAAACGGAAGGCCCGCAAAGGCAGAAACCCCGCGACCGGCGAAGAGATCCAGATCAAGGCCAAAACGGTGGTGAAGTTCCGCGTGGCCAAGGCCTGCAAAGACGCTATCCTTCCATCCAAATAGCTTCCGCGCATCAGGCACAATG
>CAZWCD010000072.1:5061-13503 GCA_964632275.1 uncultured Thermodesulfobacteriota bacterium | reverse complement strand
AGACGGAGCTGACCGATCCCATTGAAGACGCCATCAGCTCGGTGGAAGGCATCAAACACATCAGCTCGGCCAACATGCAGGGGTTCTCCCAGGTCAAGGTGGAATTCGACCTGGAGCGGGACATTGACACGGCAGCCCAGGATATCCGGGATAAAATCTCTCTTGCCAACCGCTACCTGCCCCGGGACAGCGACCCGCCGGTTATCAGCAAGGTTAATATGGCCTCCCATCCGATCATCTGGATTGCGGTCAACGGGGACGTGCCCCGGAAATACCTGGGGCAGGTGGCTGATGAGATTTTCAAGCCCCGCCTGGAAACGCTGCGGGGCGTCGGATCCATCGTCATCGGCGGATTGCAGGAGCGGGAAATGCGGGTATGGCTCAATTCCCAGAAAATGGAGGCCTATCACCTTACCGCGGGCGATGTGGAAGCCGCCCTGCAGACGAAAAACATTGAGGTTCCCGGTGGAAGCATTGAGAGCCTTACCCGTGAGCTGTCGGTAAAAACCATGGGAGAGCTGGAAAGCGCGGATGAATTCAACCGCCTGATCATTGCCTACCGCGAGGGCTCGCCCATTCGCCTGCAGGATATCGGATTTGCCGAGGATGGCGTCGCGGACCGGCGCTCGGTCGGCAGGTTTCAGGGGGTTGCCGCCATCGGCATGGGGGTTGTCCCGCGCTCGGGGGCAAACCATGTTGAGGTGTGCAACCTGGTCAAGCAGACCATGGAGCAGATGAAAAAGATCGCGCCTCCCGGCATCAACCTGGCGGTTGCGTTCGACTCGTCGGAGTTTATCAAGAACTCCATTTCCGATGTGCAGTCGGATCTGCTCTTCGGCTCCTTCCTGGCCGCGCTGGTGGTGTTTCTGTTCCTGAGAAACCTGGGGAGCACCATCATTATCGCCCTTGCCATTCCCACCTCGCTCATCGGCGCCTTCAGCGTCATGTATGCCTTCGGCTTTACCATGAACAGCATGACCATGCTGGCGTTAAGCCTCTGCTGCGGGCTGGTGGTGGATGATGCCATCGTGGTGCTGGAAAACGTCTTCCGGCACGGGGAAATGGGCAAGGACCGGCTGCGCGCCGCCTTTGACGGGACCAATGAAATTGTTTTCGCCGTCATTGCGGCCACCCTTTCCCTCGTGGCGGTTTTTATCCCGGTGGCCTTTATCCGCGGAATAATCGGCAGGTTCTATTTTCAATTCGGGGTCTCGGTTTCGGTTGCCATTCTCATTTCTCTTTTTGTGGCCTTCACCCTCACCCCCATGCTCTGCTCGCGTTTTTTGAATGTCAGCAAACGGCACGGGCTCATCTACAATGTTCTGGAAGATGCCTTTTCCAGGATTGACGGCAGCTACCGGGTGGTGCTCGCCTGGTGCCTTACTCACCGGGGCACGGTGGTGACGGTCGCCCTGGCTATTATTATTATGAGCCTGGGTTTTTTCAAGATCCTGGGAAAAGAGCTGATTCAGAAGGAGGACCGCGACGATTTCGTGGTGCGGCTGGAGACCCCGGTAGGCACCTCGCTGACGCTGGGCGATAAAAAGCTCGCTCAGTGTGAGGCGGTGGTAAAGGCGCTTCCCGAAGTGAAAAGCATTTTTGCCCTGATGGGCGCGGGGGGCTTCACCTCGGTTACCAACAAGGGTTTTATGTTTGTTCAGCTGACCGACAGCACCCGGCGGAAGCGAAAACAGGCGGACATCATGTCGTACCTGCGCAAGGAGCTTAACCAGATTTCGGGGGTGGTCGCCTACGTGGAAGACATTACCGCCATGGGAAGCGGCGGCATGGGAAGGAATGCGCCGCTGCAGTTCAGGATCAAGGGGCCTGATCTCACCCAGCTGGGCGAGATATCGACCAAGGCGATAGCCCGCTTGAGAACCATCGCCGGCGTCGTGGGCGTCGGCTCGGACATGGAGCTGACCAAGCCGGAAGTGCGCGTGTACATCGACCGCGACAAGGCGGGAGATTTGGGTGTGGACGTCAAGACCATCGCCTCGGCCATCAGCACCCTGATCGGGGGCAAGGAGGTTTCTCAGTTCAGGATCGGGGGCAACAGCTATGACGTGCGGGTGCGCCTGATCCCGGAGCAGCGGTCGATGTTTCAGGACGTGAATAACCTGCTGGTGCGCAATGCCGCGGGCCAGCTGATCCGATTAAGCAACGTGGTGGATGTGCGCGAGGAAATCGGCCCGGACGTGATCAACCGCCTGGATCGCCAGAGAAGCATCAACATATTTGCCGACCTTGAGGGCAAGACCCTGGGCGAGGTCGTTGCGCAGACCAGGAAAATCGTCGAGGAGACCCTGCCGCCCGGCTATTCCATAGAGTTCGGCGGCCAGGCCGAAACCATGGCCGAGACCTTTCAGTCAATTGTCTTCGCGTTTTTACTCACCATTGTCATCACCTATATGGTGCTGGCATCTCAGTTTGAGAGCTTCATCCATCCCTTTACCATCATGCTGGCGCTTCCGCTCACGGTGATCGGAGCCCTCGGTTTCCTGTTTCTTACCAGGAACAGCATAAACCTCATGAGCCTGATCGGCATGCTCATGCTCATCGGGCTGGTGGTGAAGAATTCCATCCTCCTGGTTGATTATACCAACACCCTTCGGGGGCAGGGCATGGATCTGCGAGCGGCGATTCTCACGGCGGGCCCGGTAAGGCTCCGCCCCATCCTGATGACCGCCATCTCCACCATCGTCGGGGTGCTGCCGGTTGCGCTTGGGCTGGGCGCGGGAAGCGAATCCCGTGCGCCCATGGCCATTGCCGTTGCCGGGGGCATGACCTCGTCGACACTGCTCACCCTGCTGGTGGTTCCGGTTGCCTACAGCCTGATCGATGACCTTGCCCGGAAATTCGGGTTGGGGAAGAAATAGGATGGGGATGACCAACCGGATCTATCGGTCATGCTGATCCCTTCGCGTGTCATGCTGAGCACAGCGAAGAAGCTTCTGTTTCTCCTCCCCGCGGCTGTATCAAGACTCCTGCCGGGTTTCCTGCGTCATATCCAAAACCGGTCTTAAACCCCGACGTAAATCCTCCTTCATACAACCGTACCTGCCGGTTTTTGCCGGTTTGTTCATCCCCCTGCGCCGCGATTGATTTTTTTTAAATTAACTGTTGACAAAGCGCAGCGCTTTGGATAAATAGTTTGATACTCTAATTATTCTAAGCTCTAATTAATCATACGCCCATGTCGACAGAAGCCATGCCCCGAAGAGAGGCAAGCAGATCCCCGAGCCGGCGGGACTGGAGTTCGTTTGTCAAGCGGATCATGTCATCCTATAATGACATCTCCCGCAGCGTCAATCCCAAGGGCCTGCTCAAGATAGATCTTACCACCGCCCAGATCAAGCTGCTCACCTGTTTCAGCGACAATGCTCACCATACCATGTCGGAGTTAAGCAAGAAGCTGTCAGTCAGCCTCCCGACGATTACCGCCATGGTCAACCGCCTGGAACATGCGAATATGGTCAGGCGGGAGCGTGACAGCAGCGACCGCCGGGTGGTGAAGGTGAGCCTGACCCGCTCCGGCCACCGGGAGCTTACCCGGCTGGTCTCCATCCGGGAAAAGGAGATGGAGCGGATACTGATGAACCTGACCGAGGACGAGATGAGAAATTTCCTTGTTGCCATTGAAACCGTCTCCCGCCTGCTCACCAAAGCGCGGCAAAAGCGGGAGGTGCACTGAGGCATGCGGCGTCACCGGCCGTTCGCTCCGCGAGGCCGGGACGAAGCGGGGTCGCTGATGCGCCGGCGCAGTAAATCACCATCGCGATAAAACAGGATCTGAGGTGTGTTCACATGGATAGATTTTGTGATTTTGTCATAGAGAAGCGAACGCCGATTCTTGTTGCCATTCTGGTTGTCACCCTCTTCATGTTGTTTCAGATAATCAATCCGCTCGCGCCGTTTACCGGGGCGCCTCTGATGAAGCTGCGGGTGGATACCAATTTTGCCGATCTCCTGCCCCAGAAACACCCCTATATTCAAATCCACAATAAAATCAGGGACACCTTCGGCGGCGCCAACCAGGTCATGATCATGGTCCAGGTCAGGAAGGGGGATATTTTTAACCGGGAAACCCTGGGCAAGGTGAAGGAGATTTCGGAACGGCTGGAAAAATTCCCGGCGGTGGATAAGTATAAGATCAGATCCATTTCCATGAACAAGATGAAGTATTTCAAGTTCAAGCAGGGAACCATGGATATCTCGCCGCTGATGTATCCCAATGTTCCGCAAACCCCGCAGGAGATGGAGGATTTAAAGAAGAAGATCTACAGCGAAGTGCGGTATTACGGCCCCTACGTCTCCTGGGACAGCAAGAAGACCATGATTACGGTTGACTTTTTTGAAGAGGAACTGGGGCAGATCGGCTATGATGCGGTGTCCAGGGAATTCCTGAAGGTGCAGCGCGAGATGGAAGACGCGAACCACATCATCAACATAGTCGGTGAACCGGTCCACCTGGGCTACATCCGGGCGCTCAACCGGCAGGTGATCAGCGTGCTTGCCCTTACCACGCTTATCATCATGGCGTTTCTCTACTTTTCCTACCGCTCCAAGCGGGGCATGTTCCTCCCGGTATTGTCTGCGGCGCAGAGCGGGATCTGGGGGCTGGGTTTCATGGCGCTGATGGGGTATAACCTGGATCCCCTGATTCTGGTGCTTCCCTTTCTCATCGCCCTGATGACCGCGCGCCACACCATGCAGCTGATGAACCGCTACCTGGACGAGATCGAATCAGGCGCCGATTTCAAATCCGCCGCCTTTACCCTGATCAGGGCCATGTTCTTCCCCGGGGTCACCAGCATTATTACCGATGCGCTCGGCGTGGCCCTGGTGGCCATCGCCGCCATTCCCGTACTTACCAACATCGCCATTGCCTGCACCTTCTGGTCGGTGGCCACGGTCATTCTTTCGATGATTTTTATCCCGCTGGTGCTCTCCTACATGAAGCCCTCAAAACGGCTCATGGCCCAGGTGGCTGAATTGCGGGCAAAGAGAGAGCGCAACGAGCTCAGGACCTTTGAAAGGCTGATGAGCCGGCTGGGGACATGGATCGTCGGCAGGGGGAAATGGGCGGTGCTGGCCGCCAATGTCCTGCTGGTGGTGGTGGGCATACCCTACGCCCGGACCATGAACGTGGGTGATTTCTTTCCGGGCAGCACGCTGCTCTGGCCCTGGCACCGCTACAACAAGGATGCCATGCGCATTATTACCAATATGCCCCTTTTAAATCCCCTCTATGTGGTGATGGCGGGCGATAAGGGCGGCTTCATCTCCGAGGGCGAGACCCTGAGGGAAATGGAACGGTTCCGGCGCTATATGGCAAAGCAGCCCCGGGTGATGTTTGTCTCCACCATTTCCGATAAGCTGCCCTCCTTCCTCATGACCTCTCATGAGGACAATCCCAACTGGTATCATTTGCCCAGGGAAGATCGCGTGCTCAGCTTCCTGTACCGCCACATGGTCTATAACGGCGAGCCGGGGACCTGGGACCGCTACGTGGAACCGAAGGACATGATGAGCAATATCGTCATTTACAGCCGGGATAAGATGCCGCGCACCACCGAGGCCCTCATCGCCAGCATCAAGGAGTATATTGCCAAGGAATCGAAGATCAAGGACGGCAAGTATCTCCTGGCCGGCGGCGCGGTGGGAGTGGAGGCGGGCGTACGGGAGGAGATCGCCGCCTCCCAGACCCTGAATCTTATCCTTGCCCTGTTCGGGGTATTCCTCTTCTGCTCCATCAATTTCCGGAGCAGCCTCGCCGGCCTGATTCTCACCGTCCCGCTGGTGGTTTCCAACGTGATTGCCTTTGCCCTGATGGGCGCCTACCAGATCGGCCTGACCACCAATACCTACCCGGTTTCCTCCATCGGCATCGGGCTGGGGGTGGATTACGGGATTTACTTCCTGGGCAGGCTGATGGAGGAGCGGGAAAAAGCGGCCGACCTGAACGCGGCGATTGTCCGTACCATCATGTCCAACGGGAGATCGATTGTTTCCATTGCCAGCACCCTCACGGTGGGACTGCTCTGCTGGGTGTTTTCTCCCCTCAAGTTCCAGGCGTACATGGGTGTGCTGCTGGCCATTCTGCTGCTGCTGAACATGCTGGGCGCGCTGCTCTTTGTTCCCAGCATGGTGGCGCTCTTCAAGCCCAACTTTGTCAACCGGGTGCAGGCGCAGCCGGGTAAAGAAGCCTGACGTTTCTTGCTTCCCGTTCGCGCCCGTCCAATCCGCGCGGGCTGGGGAAACGAAATGAATGGAGGGTGACCATAGGTGAGAAAAACCCTTGGCCACAGAGATATCTCTTATGTCATTTTTTACAAGGAGGATGCGGTATGAAAAGACTGTCTTTATGCCTTCTGCTCTTTCTCATGTGCCTCCTGGTTGTGCGAGAAGCGCTGGCTGATTTTAATTTTTTTGATAACAAGCTCAGGGTCAAGGGGCGCTTTGAGCTGTACGATGTCTACCTTACCAACTATCCAAAAGATGATGATTTTTACCGGGACAAAGGCTGGGCGGTCAACCAGTCCATTTTTGCCCTTGAGGGTTTGTTTACCCTGGTTGACAACGGATCCTGGCTGATCAACTTTCAGAACTATTTCCGGGCTTATTATGATTCGGCCCCCGATTTCGATACCCACCTGCAAAGGAGTTTTTCCTCCAGCGACCACCGCTACAAGGACTACCAGACCAACCGCTACGATGAGGACGACTGGATCAACGAGATGTACATTGATGCCTACAAGGGTCCCTGGAACATCAGGGTGGGAAAGCAGGTGGTGGCCTGGAGTGAAGTGGAGATGGTCCAGACCATTGACAAGATCAACCCCATCGACCTGCGCTATGCGACGCCCGGCATACAGCCGTTTGACGAGATCAAGCTGGGCCTTTGGATGTTCAGGGGATTTTACAATTCAGATCTGCCGGGCAAGCTGATCTTTGAAAACATCTTCATACCCGGCGATTTCGAGCAGACCAGGACCCCCTTTGAGGGGTGCTGGTCGTCACGGAGACCCGCCCCCGGCTATGTCAGGAACGCCCCCGGACAGGGAGACGCCGTCTACTGGATGATGCATGACGCCTCAGCGCCGCTGAGCCTGAATAACTATCAATATGCCTTCCGCATCAGGGGCAACTCAGAGGTTTTTCTCTTTAAGACCCCGTACGTCATCGACTGGACACTGGTATACTGGAACGGCCTGGACACCGGGCATGCCACCTTTGAAGATACCGACACGGTCAATAAGGCGCTGGGAACCAATGCCGGCACGCGGGCGGCGACCAATCTGCCCGGCCCGCCGCTGCCCGATGGCCGGGATGTGGCGAAATGGAAGCGGTATGAAGCGGTGGGAGGCTCTTTCCAGACCTATGTCCCCGCGCTGAATTCGGTTCTTCGGGGAGAGATTGCCTACGAGATCGGCAGGAAATGGAACAGCATTGATACCAACCAGCCGATTGATACAAAAACCGTCGGCAGCCTGGGCAATTTTGCCAAGGGGACCATCGAACGGGATTATTTGAGCATGGGTCTCACCGTCGATTACCCGCTTCGCGTGCCGTTCTACGGCGAGCGCATGGAGAAGTGGGGGGTGCGGCCTTACTGGGACACCACCTTCGGGGTGTTTACCGGGTACTGGATCGGAAACGTGAGCAGGGTCTGGCAATGGTCCAACAGCTATGATCAACGGAACGTTACCTTCTTGACCCTGATGATCAGGGGAGGCTTTCGCCACAACGAATTTACCCCGGTCTTACGGGCGCAGTATAATCCCCGAAACTTTGGCTACGTATCCCCCGGCCTTTCCTATATGCCGGGCAAACACATGCGCTATGAATTCGGAGGCATATGGTTTTTTGCCAATAATCCCGCCGTGCACCGCGAGGCGGCAGTCGAAGACCGGGACATGTTATACAGCAGGATCAGGTACGAGTTTTAATCAATCAACCAAGAGGAGGTAATCGTCATGTCAAAGAGAAGTTCTATTATTGATGTGAGTTTGTGTGTCGGCGCGGCGGTGCTGCTTCTTCTGCTCGGCAGCGTCCCATCCCCCGCTAAGGATATAAAGTTCCCCACCCCTTCCTACGAAGGGGAAGAGCTTGCCAAGGTGAAGGAGTGGGAGAAGACCTGGGTGGGGAAAAAGGTGACCTCTACCGAGGTGGACCAGGTTAAGGATCTATTGCCTGAATCGGTCTACACCATCATGAAGAGTCCCAAGGAGTTCGGGTCCGACAGTGATCTGTGGTTCACCGTGGTGCCGTACCGTGAGTACCAGGTTTCTCCCGGTCTGATCGCCTCCACCAGGCAGTTCGCGCCCCAGGCACAGCTGGACGAGAAGCTGAGCCTGACAAATTACGGCAAGGTGGCGGGCATTCCCTTTCCCCAGCCGGACACCTCTGACCCGGTGGTGGCCGGCACCCAGGCCGCAT
>CAZWCD010000072.1:0-4961 GCA_964632275.1 uncultured Thermodesulfobacteriota bacterium | reverse complement strand
CCCTTTCCCCAGCCGGACACCTCTGACCCGGTGGTGGCCGGCACCCAGGCCGCATGGAATTTTGACGGTTATACCCACGGCGACGGCATCTATGTTTTTAACGGACCGGCAGCCATCATTGACAGCAGGACCAGGCTCGAGCGGTCAGCCGGCCATTTTCGCTGGGAGTTGTACTGGTCGGGAAGAAGCGATGTTGCCCCCAAGCCCGAGCTTCCCAAGAATGACCGGAAGGTGCAGCGGACCTTCTTCCAGCGGAATACCGCGCCTCCCGATTTTGCCGACACCACCGTGCTTGAGGTAAAATACCAGGATACCAGCCGGGATTGCGATCTCTATGTGTACACCGCCATGTTCCGCCGCATCAGGCGATACAGCAACAACCAGAGAAGCGACATGATTGACGGCACCGACATGATCTATGACGACAATCACGGCTGGTATACCCACATCAACATAAATAAGTACAAGTTGATCGGCCAGAAAGACGTGCTGGTGTCACGACATGCGGAGGATCCCCAGAAAAATATAACCCGTATTACCGGGCAGACATTCTGGAACGGCATTCCCCGCGAGCGCACCAAGTGCTGGGTGGTGGAGGCAATCAACCGGGATCCTGACTACATTTACAGCAAGCGCATCTGGTACCTTGATCCTGAAAACTGGCAGATGAATGTGCAGGAGATGTATGACCGCCAGGGCAGGCTCTGGAAGCTGCTGGAGCAGTTTTATAATGAATATAAGATGGTTGAGGCGGAGGGCATGGTGACACACGTTTCGGCCGAACAGACCATAGACATGGTCCGGCGCCACGGCAGCCTGGCTGTTTATGACATTTACAAGCTTGGCACCAGCCTTGATGATAAAATATTCAGCGTGGCCAACCTGCAGCAGCTGAGTTACTAGGGCGGCGATTGTGTGAAGATGGGTTGAAAAAAGGTAGGAGCGGCTTCAGCCGCGAATGGAGCGCAAGGCGACGGAGCAGCGTTACTATGGCAGTATGTTCAATGACCAAGGGAGAAAAACATGGCAGAAATGGTGAAGGTGTGTAACGAAATTACCAAGGGACTTGAGGAGTGCGTCGGCAAGGCGGGAGTCTTGACCGACGACAAAACGCTTGATGCATATTCCCGGGACGAGAGCTGGGGGGAGCCGCGGCGTCCCGACTGGGTGGTGCGGGCCGGCTCGACCGACCAGGTGCAGAAAGTGGTGCAGCTGGCCAACCAGCACAAGGTGCCGGTGGTGCCGCGGAGTTCAGGGGTGGGCCTGCACGGCTCCGGCATTCCGTCGGAAGGCGGGATCGTCATGGACATGCAGTTCATGAACCGGGTCCTGCGGGTGGACACCAGGAATAAATGGGCCATGGTCGAGCCGGGGGTAACCTACGGCCAGCTCCAGAAGGAGCTCGAGCCGATCGGGTTCAGGGCGGTCAGCCCGCTGCTGCCCCATCCCCGCAAGTCGGTGATCAGCAGCCTGCTGGAAAAAAATCCCCATACCACTTCCAAGTTGCACCTTGATGAAATCATCCTTACCATGCAGCTGGTCCTGCCCAATGGTGACCGGCTTCGCACCGGTTCCCTGGCGGTGCCGGTTCCGAACCTCAAGCCTGAGGAGGTGCCGGACAAGGCCCATTCGGGGCTCTGCAATTCCCTGGGGCCGGGCATCGACTGGTGGCGGCTGCTCACCGGCAGTGAGGGAATCTTCGGCGCGGCGACGGTGATGAATTTCAAGATCACCCCCCGTCCGGCCGTGCAGAAGGTATGCTTCCTGCCCTCGCAAACGCTGGAGGAGCTCATGGAGCCGGCGTACCGCATCCTGCGGCGCGAGATCGGCAACGAGTGCTTTATCATGAACCGCCATGACCTGGCCTGCATGCTGGCGGAAGATGCGGCTGAGCTGGCGTCCCTCCGGGAACAGCTTCCCCCCTTCTGCCTGGTGCTCTGCCTGGATGCGGGCGAGTGGTTCCCGCAGGAGAAGATGGCATACCAGGAGCGCGCGCTGGATGAAGTCTGCCAGCAGTGCTCCTGCGCCGTTACCTCCGCCCTGCCGGGGATCAGGGAGGCGGACAAGCGGGCGGCGCGCCTGCTCACTCCCGCCGGGGATGACGGCGCCTACTGGAAGTTCCTGCTCAAGGGAGGATGCTGGGACCTGATGCTGCTGACCCCCCTGGACAAGGCGCCGCGGTGGATAGCGACGGTGCGCCAGGTCGCGGCGGAATGCGGCTATCCGAACGATGACATGGGCATCTACCTGCAGCCCAAGCAGCGGGGCCGGGCCTATCACCTGGAATTCGGCTTCCCGCTTGACCGCGGCAATGCCGGGGAATGCGCAAGGGTGAAGGAGCTCATTCACCAGGCGGCGAAGCGCCTGCTGAGCGAGGGCGCCTTCCTGTATCGCCCCTATGGATCGCTGGCGGAAATGGTTTTCTCGCGGACCGGCAACCTGCATGAGTCCATCAAGAAGATGAAGGGGATTCTCGATCCGAACAATGTGATGAACCCGGGCAGGCTTGCCCTGTAGGCGTTTCGCGTTCTTCATGGTTCACTGGTTATTAATGATATAAGGAGGTTCGAATGGCTTTTTCCCAGATTGCTTTTAAGGCGCTTCAGGATGTGGTCGGCGCCGAACATGCTACCAACGACGAGATAATGTGCCAGAGCTATTCCCGGGTGAACTGGCTGCCGTCGGGATTCCTCCAGCGCGAGCGCCTGGGCGTCAATATGCGCCCGGTCTGCGTGGTGATGCCCGGATCCACCGAGGAGGTCCAGGCGATTATCAGGATTGCCAACCGCTACAAGTTCCCCTTCACGCCGCGGGGGTCGGGCTATACCTTCCAGGCGTTTCCCGCGGGCGCCGGCTACCTGGTCATCGACCCCAAGCGCATGGACCGGATCGTCGAGCTGGACGCGAAGAACATGTATGCGGTGGTGGAGCCCTACGTCAACTTTGCCGAGCTGCAGACCGAGGCCATGAAAAAGGGGATGACCTGTCCCACGCCGCTAGCCGGCGCGCAGGTATCGGTGCTTGCCAACTACTCCTGGCACGGCGCCTACGGCAACAGCTGGATCAGCGGGGTGGGCGCCCACAACCTTCTGGCCTATGAGATTGTCCTGCCCGACGGCGAGCTGATGCGCAGCGGACCGCCCGCCCTGAGCGAGGACGAGTGGTTCTGGAATGACGGCCCCGGTCCGGACATGCGGGGGCTCTTGCGGGGCGGCCAGTTCGGTCATGCCGGCGGCCTGGGGATGGTCACCCGGATCAGCTGCCGGATGTTGCCCTGGCCGGGCCCGGCGGTGCTGCCCACCAGCGGGGTTTCCATCGACAAAGTCGCCCCCCTTCCCGCGGACAAGTTCCGCTGGTACATGGTGCGCTTCCCCTTTGCCTATCCGGCAGACGAGGTGAAGTGGCTCAAGACATCGGCGGAGCTTTTCTATGAGATGGGAAAGGCGGAGATCGCGGTGGTTGCCACCCACCTGGCCAAGCAGTTCCTCTACACCTATTCCTCCAAGACCAAGCAGGACCTGTTTGACAACATGGAAAAGGACGTCTTCCCCTCGGGGTTCTGCGTGATCGGGCTTCAGGCAACCACCTCGCTGGAGCAGCTGGAATACGAAGAGAAGGTCCTGCGGGCGATCGTTGCCAAGGTGGGCGGCGAATTCGTCGGCGAGGATGAGCCGGCCCACCAGGTGTGGATCGGCCGGGTGGCCTTCGAATGGCTGCGCTTCGGCCACGGCATCAGGCTGGCCCGGCCCTCCGACGGTTTTTCCATCGGCGCATCCAATGTTGATTCCATCGACAACATTGTCACCGAGATCCTCCGCTCCAACAAGGGCGCCCGGGACATGCTCTTCGGCGACAAGAAAATGGGAAAGGATTTCGTGCAGCCGCTGAGCGTGCACGGCGGCTGGATCAGCCCGCAGGAATTCGGCCACTGGTGCCTGATGACCACCGACATATTCCCGGAGCAGTCGGTTCAGCAGGCGAACGAGGCGATCGGGATCATCATGTCGCATCTCAAGGGCGAGCTGGAGGACAAGAGCTCCGCGGCGGTGATTCATCTGCTCGGCCCCTCCTACGATATCCTGGGGCCCATCTTTGATAATGTGCATCTGATCATGAAAAAGATTAAAACCACCTTCGATCCCAACAACATTTCCAATCCTCCCTATGCGACGAGGCCTGATGTCCTGTCCCCGGAGGAAGTGGCCAAGATGCTCAAATGAACTTG
The DNA here is from genome assembly GCA_964632275.1 of uncultured Thermodesulfobacteriota bacterium. Lineage (GTDB taxonomy): Bacteria > Desulfobacterota > WTBG01 > WTBG01 > WTBG01 > CAZWCD01. Next base: position 736 of record CAZWCD010000072.1, on the reverse strand, counting down.
ATCGGGTAATCCACATATACTCAATCACGCAGGGTATTAAGGAGTGTCGGTGTGAATTCACATAAGGTAAAAAGTATACTGTGCCTGATTCCCCTATGCTTGTGCCTTATTGCATTGGGGTGCAAGCCTCCCGGACGTCCGCAGTTTGCCATGCCCAAGATCAGCATGGTCACCGGCGAAAATCTGCACAGCGTGGTTGCCTTTTCACCGCAGGAAGCTCAAGTCTACGGTAACATGGGCATCATCCTCGGCGCTGCGACCGGCGGCGAAACCACCGATGCCTGGAAGAGGATCGAGAGCGGGGTGGCAGATGCGCTGCTGTGCAACACTGTCTTTGTTGACCGGCAGAACGGCTGGTCGGTGGGCATCAAGGGCACGATCATTCATTCGACCGATGGCGGCACAACCTGGAGCGCTCAGAGCAGCGGCACCGAAAAAAACCTTTTTTCGGTTTCGTTTCCCGATCTCAAGAACGGCTGGATCGTCGGCGAGTTCGGCACCATCATCCACACCGGGGATGGCGGCGCCACCTGGCAGCCCCAGTCCCAGGGGATGGACAAAGAGCTGAACGGTGTTTTCTTTGTTGATGACCGCCGCGGCTGGCTGGTGGGCGAGTTCGGAACCATCCAGCACACCGAGGATGGCGGCGCGAGCTGGGAAGCGCAGACCTGTGAAGATATACAGACAAACAATGACATGTTCAGCTATGACTGGCGGCCCATGCCTGCCCTCTATG
>CAZWCD010000071.1:6723-13570 GCA_964632275.1 uncultured Thermodesulfobacteriota bacterium | reverse complement strand
GCATATTTCTTTTCCGTCACAGAAAGCGCCGTTGTCATCGCACACAACCGGCGTGCCGCTTATACAACCGGTCTGTGGGGCAGCATTCTGATTCTCTGGATCGCACATTTCAATGCCGGTGCAGTACAGTCCATCGGAACAGAGATCGTTGTTCGGAACGTTCTCACAGCTATTCGCAGCTTCGTTGCAGGAGTCCTCGGTGCAATCCACGCCGTCATTGCAGTCAACCGTCACGCCCGGCTGGCATACACCCGCGCCGTCGCAGGTTTCGGCGCCATTGCAGTAGACATCGTCGGAACAAGGGCTGCCGGCATCGGCGAAGACGCAGTTGTCGCAGCAATCACCGCTTATCATGTTGCCGTCATCACACTGCTCCTCACCGCAGAGCATTCCATCGCCGCACTGGCAAACGACTGCCGGGACACATGCATCGGTTTCTTCTTTGCAGATATAGCCGTCGCCGCAGGGGTCTCCGCTGCTGGCGCAGGCGTCGGACTCATCATTGCAGTACTCGGTGCCGTCACAGAAGGCGCCGTTGTCCGGGCAGTCAACCGGCGCGCCGGGAAGGCAGCCGAGAGACGGATCGCAGATTTCCATGCCATTGCAGAACATCGCATCGTCGCAGGCGGCGTCATCGGGGATGCGGTCACAACTATCGGCGGCCTCGTTGCACGCGTCGGCGGTGCAGTCCAGGCCGTCGCTGCAGTCAACCGGCGTGCCGGCCAGGCACATGCCCGCGCCGTCACAGATTTCCGCCCCGTTGCAATACATATCATCCGGGCAGGGGCTTCCCGCCGCTTCAAGGGTGCACGCCGCACTGCAGCAGTCGCCATCGATCAGATTGCCGTCATCGCACTGTTCATCGCCGCACCGAACGCCATCGCCGCACTGGCAAATGACCACCGGCTCGCAGGCATCGGTTTCCTCGTTACAGACATAGCCTTCTCCGCAGGGGTCGCCGCTGCTGACACAGGTATCGCCGTTTTCATCGCAGGACTCGGTGCCGTCACAGAAGAGGCCGTTGTCCGGGCATTCAGCCGGCGTGCCGGGCAGGCAGCCAAGAGACAGATCGCAAATCTCCGCACCGTTGCAATACGATCCATCATCGCAGGCGGCGTGGTTGGATATGTTTTCACACATGTCTGATGTTTCGTTGCAGGAATCATCAGTGCAGGCCACTCCATCATTGCAGTCAACCGGCGTGCCGGGCTGGCATACACCGCCGCCGTCGCAGGTTTCCGCCCCGTTGCAATACATGTCATCCGGGCAGGGGCTTCCCGCCGCTTCAAGCGTGCAGGTTGCACTGCAGCAGTCGCCGTCGATCAGATTGCCGTCATCGCACTGCTCGTCGCCGCACGGAACGCCATCGCCGCACGCGCACACGATGACCGGATCACAGGTGTCGTTTTCCTCATTGCATGCATCACCCGCTGCGCAGGGGTCACCGGTGCTGGCGCAGGTGTCGCCGTTTTCATCGCAGTACTCGGTGCCGTCGCAGAAGAGGCCGTTGTCAGGGCAGTCAACCGGCAGCCCGGGCTGGCAGCCTGCCAGAGGGTCACAGACTTCAGCACCATTGCAGTATTGCAAGTCGTCACAGGAGGTGTTGTCCGGATCATGGATGCAGGCATCTGACGTCTCGTCGCAGGCGTCGCTGGTGCAGGCTATCCCGTCATTGCAGTCAACCGGCGCGCCCGCCAGGCACATGCCCGCGCCGTCGCAGGCTTCCGTCCCGTTGCAGTACACGCCGTCCGAACAGAGGCTGCCCGCGGGCTCGTTTTGGCACGCGGAGTCGCAGCAGTCCCCATCCAGCACGTTGCCGTCATCGCATTGTTCGCCGGGCTCGAGCATGCCATTACCGCACTCTATCAGCATGCAGTTGTCGCTTGGCTCATCGCATGAATAAGGAGCCTCGCAGGGGTCGCCGCTGCTGGCGCAGGCGTCACCGTTTTCATCGCAGTGCTCAGCGCCGTCGCAGAAGATGCCGTTGTCAGGGCACTCAACCGGCGTTCCGGGCTGGCATGCCCCGCCCGCGCAGGTTTCCGGACCGTTGCAGAATAATCCATCATCGCAGTCGGCATCGCCGCCGCACCCACAGATATCGGTATCTTCATAGCACACGGTCGGAGGCGCACAGGGATTGCCGCTGCTCATGCAGGCATGGCCGGCCTCATCACACGACTCGAGGCCATTGCAGTACAGGCCGTCATCGGGGCAGTCAATTGGAATGCCGGGCTGACATGCCTTGTCAATGCACGCTTCAGCCCCGTTGCAATAGATGCCGTCATCGCACTCCGCGTCTGATTTGCATTTCAGATCAGCGGGCGGTATGTTCGCGCCGGCCGCGCATCGCTGAATGGCCCCTTTTGCCTGGCCATTAATCAAGCCCGCCTGCTTCCACTGGTTGGTGAGATGGGACACGCAGCTGACAAAAGCGCCGTGATTGGCGGCATCGGCGGCGCAGTTCGCGATGAGATCGTTCATGGTGCCGCCGTCCAGCTGCTGGTCGGCAATGCCGCTGTCACAGCCGTCAATGATGATTGTCTCATCTATTGGGTCAATGACCGTATTGTTTTTTTGGCCTGCTGCTGCATGTGTTCCCGCGGTAATCAGCAGTAATGCAGCAGAAAATAGCAACAATGGTTTTGGCAACAACTTTTTGAGCATGGGACATACCTCCTTTGGGTTGGGTGAAGGGTGTTTCGGTTGAGCTATGGACATGAGCATTTTCCATACCAGTTGAACGTTGCCCATGGTCCCTTTTTCAAATTATGTTTAATTAACAGCGGAAAGAATCCACAAAAGATATTATTTGATAATCCGCACCCCTGTTTTTTTTTAAACGCGTGCTGCGCAGTTGAAAAAATGTATACCGTCCTTGTATTATAATGTATAAAGCGAAACGGAACCGGATTGGTGCAGACTGATGAAGGTTTCCGACGATGAGTGAGGTTATGCCGGAAGGCCGGTGAGGGAGGGCGGAAGGCCGGTTTGAAAGAGCAGCTTGAATGGAATGCCGTTATTCCTGGTGGGAATCAGCGCTTTGATGCGGCGGTGCAACCGTTTCGCGCGGGGCGGATTCGCCCACCATCTCCGACAGGGGAACAATGGCAACGCCCTGCTGCTTGAGCACGGGAAGGTATTGCCTGAGGGCGCTGATGGTGTAGTCATGAGGATGCCCGATGACCACCAGCGTGCCGCCCCTTCGCTGAACGAGGGGCAGGATTTTGTGCAGCTGCTTTTCCACAAACTGCTGATCATGGGTGCTGTCAAGAAACAGGTCCCGCCGGGCGGTCCTGAGCCGCATTGCTCGTGCCATCGCATGCCCAACGGTTTTTTTGCTGGTGCGGCTGTCAAGAAAGTAGAGTCCCTTTTCCTTCAGTGCATTCAGCAACCACCCCATCTCTTCCCGGTCCTCGGTAAATTTCGATCCCATGTGGTTGCTTACCCCCGCGAGATGCGGCACGGCATTGATGTTTTTTTCAAGCTGCGCCAATAGTCCCTCCCGGGCCATGCCGGTGCACAGGGTTCCATGGTTGATTGAATGATTTTCGCTGTTCCAGGGCTCGAGCGGCAAATGCAGGATTATTTCTCCGCACGCCGTGGCATGGATGGCATCGGCAATTTTTACGGAGTGGGTCCGGAAGGGGAGTATGGCGTAGGTGATGGGCACCTGTAGCGACTCCAGCTCTTTGTAGACCTGGTAGTTTTCCCCCAGGTCATCTATGACCAGGGCGACGCGGTAGGGCGCGGCCGCTGCCCTCGGCGCTTCCGGCGTTTCCGGCGGCGCCGCCGGCGGGGTGGTGAGGTGGAAAATGAGCTGATGGGTTATGCGGCGGTCAACCGCCACGGTGACACGCAGGCAGTCATCGCTGTCATATGCCGTATCCGCCGTAAGGCCTTCCGGTGTGAGGAACTCATGTAACCTGCCGGTGACCTGTTCCACTTGGTGGAGGCTGATATCGGGAGGAAGGGCGATGGTGATGCGGCTTTCATTCCATGTCCATTCGCCTTCCTCCCGGGGCAACTGTTCAAGGGTGATATGGTCCTCGCTGAGCGAAAGAGAAGAGATAATGCGTGAGGCCATCTGGTCCGCGGCCTGCATTTTCTCCTCAGCCGTTGGCGCCGGCGGCTGAGGGGGAAGGGTAAAATGGGGGCGGCGCGTCTGCTCGCGCAGCAGATAGAGCGCGGCGAGCAGGATAAGTGCGCTGATCACGCCCAGCACAACCGCCAGCCGGGCTGCCGAGCGGCCCGCCTGCAGGTGCGCGGGAAACAGCGCACGCTTTAGAAACGGCCCCGTATACTTTTGCCGGCTCATGAGCGGTCTTTGGCCGGCGGGTTTTGCGTGTCCATCTTTTTGAAAATGTTCCAGCTTTTGAGCAGCTGGGTGGCCCGGGTAAGTTGCGGGTCTTCATCATCCCCGCCCTTTTCCGTCCCTTCCTGCTCCTGGTCCGGCGCCGGTTCCGGTTCCTGCACCGGCTCCGGCACCTGCTCCAACTCCTGCTTTTTTATTGCGGGCGTGCCGGTGTCTGCCGGCTTTCCCCCCGGCTCAAAATGGCCCTTCAGATCCTTTTCTTTGATGATCGGCATCACTCGTTTCTCATCGCCGACCGGCACCGCCCGATCCTTGACGATAACATCGGGTACAATGCCGGTTGCCTGGATGGATCGGCCGCTGGGCGTGTAGTAGAGCGCGGTGGTGAGGCGCAGGCCTGACCCATCATCGAGGGGGATGATGGTTTGCACGGAAGCCTTGCCGAAGGTGGTGGTGCCCAGCACCACCGCCCGGTGCCGGTCCTGGAGCGCCCCCGCCACTATTTCCGATCCGCTGGCGCTCCCCGCATTGACCAGTACGATGATGGGGTAATCGCGCTTCTCGCCATCGGGATGCGCGGTGAAGCTCATGTCCTGGCCGGAAAGCCTCCCATGGGTATAGACGATGAGGCCGTCCTCGAGGAACGCATCACAGACGGTTACCGCCTGGTCCAGCAGCCCGCCGGGATTGTTGCGCAGGTCGAGCACCAGCCCCTGGATGGGCTTTGCGCCTCCCTCCAGGTCTTTCAGCGCCTTGTCAAATTCCTCGCCGGTTTTTTCCTGGAACTGGCTCAACCTGATGTAGCCGATGGTGTCATCCTCCAGCCGCTTATATTTCACGCTTTTGATGCGGATGGTTTCCCGCACCAGGGTGAAGTCCTTGGGTTCGAAGAAACCGTCCCGGATGATGGAGATGGTGACCTTGGTTCCCGCGGGACCCCGCATCTTTTTCACCGCGTCGATCAGGGTCATGTTTTCGGTCGACTCCCCGTCGATGCTCAGGATTTTATCCTCGGCTTTCAGCCCCGCCCGGTAGGCAGGGGTGTCTTCGATGGGCGAGACGATGGTTAAAATGTTTTTCTTCATGGAGATCTCGATGCCGAGGCCGCCGAAGCTCCCCTTGGTTTCCACCTGCAGCTCCTTGTACATGTCCGGCATCATGAAGGAGGAGTGGGGATCAAGGGTGCGCAGCATGCCGTTGATGGCGCCGTACATGAGGTCCTCCGGCTTGGTTTCCTCGACATAGTTCTTCTGGATGATGCTCAGAACGTCGGAGAACACCTTCAGCTTTTTATACATCTCATCGGTCTGCGCTCTCAGGGTCCCTCCCTGGAACATGATCAAGACCAGCGCAGCGGCAACGGCGGCGGTGATGAAGACGCTTCTCGATCGGTTGCGGTACATGAATTCCTCCTCTGGCGATATTGATTGGTGCGTATGCCGAACAGTCACGCTGCTGCATGCAGGGACGCGGTCGTTCCTCTCTTCTTATCATACTAGCCCCGGTCAGACAAGCACGCGTCGCTTATTTTATTTTGAGCCACTGGGAAGGATCAAGCGGCTTGCCGTGATGGCGCAGCTCAAAATACAAACGTGCGCCCTTGAGCGATCCGGTATCCCCGGCCAGGGCAATGACCTCACCCGCCGCCACCTGCTCCCCGACCTTTTTCATCATCTCCGAGAGATGGGCGGAAAGGCTGTAATAGCCGTCGCCGTGGTCGATGATGATCATGTTCCCGTAGCCCTTGAACCAGTCCGCGTAGAGCACCTTGCCGTTGTGAATGGTCCGGACCGATTCCCCCTGGGCGGCGGCCAGCTCAATGCCCTTCTGGAACAAGACCGTGTTCAATTCGGGATCGGTGCGGTTGCCGAACCGGCTGATGATCCTGCCGGAAACCGGGGGGGGCAGGCTGCCCCGGAGGGCTTCAAATTTCGCGCCGGCGGGCGGAATATAGTGCTCGCGCTTCTGCTCCCGCTGCGTTTCCAGATCATCGATGAAGTTCTGGAGCTGCCGGGAGGCTTGCTCCAGCTCCCGTACGGCGGCCAGGTGCAGCTCCTTTTCCGATCGGATGGTCTTGAGGACGACGGATTTCTCCTCCTTCTGCCGGCTGACCTGGGATTCGGTTTCAAGCGCGATGACCCGGGTTTGTTGCAGGGCCTTCTGATTTTCCATGAGCGCTCCCTTCTTCTGCTCTTTGAGGGCGCGCGTTTCATTCATGCGGTTGATGATCTCGCGGTCCTGTCCGAGGATCAGCAACAGATACTTGACGTTCCGCGACAGGTCGGCGGACGACCGTGCATCGAAAACGGTCCGGACGATGCCCCCGCTCCGCTTGAATTTATAGAGGGCGACAAGCCGGGATTGCAGCTGTTTTTCCTGCGCCGCCAGCCGCTGGTCTATTTTCTGCACATCGCCGTCGATGCTGCGCGCCTCGGTGGTGAGGTGCTCAAGCTTGCCGGTGAGGCGGGTCAGCCGGCCCTGGCTTTCCGAGAGCTGTTTATCAATCGCATCGAGCTGGCTGAGGGTGGCCTGTTC
>CAZWCD010000071.1:0-6623 GCA_964632275.1 uncultured Thermodesulfobacteriota bacterium | reverse complement strand
GGCTTTCCGAGAGCTGTTTATCAATCGCATCGAGCTGGCTGAGGGTGGCCTGTTCTTTCTGCTCCGTCCGGTTCAGCTCTTCCTTTTTCTGTTTCAGCTGCCGTTCGATGTCGGTTAAGATTTTTTTCTTCCGGGAAACCTCGTCGTTGCCGCCGCGCTGCCGGCCCTCGGCATGCACCAGTCCATGCGCCAGGATCAGCAGCAAAGCGGCTGCCAAACATATCAAAACGGTTCGTTTACAGGAGGTGGTTACCTTCAGCATAGCATAGGAGGTGCTTTATAAAATCCAAAATCAGAATCTCGAAGCACGAAACAAATCCAAATATCAAATGATAAAAATTCAAAGCTATGCTTGCCTTCGGAGGGGTTTCGGTCATTTGAACATTGATATTCTGTCATTGCTTCGGATTTCGTGCTTCGGATTTGTCAATCAATCACTGCTGCACCAGAAGATGTTTTTGGCAAAGGCCTCGCTTGCAACCCCCCTGCGCTAGACCTTCAGGAATCTCCCCATGGAAAAGGCGCAGCCGAAGAGCCCCAGGGCGATGCCCAGCAGCGCCAGCGCGGCCATGAGCGGCAGCGGCAGGAAGGTGAGCTGCAGCGGGCCGAGAAAAAGGCTATAGTCGACAAGCAGCTTGTGCGCCAGCGCCTTGTAGCCTCCGTAGAGAATGCCCAGGGAGAGCAGCGATGCCAGCAGGCCCTGGGCGATGCCTTCTAGGAAAAAGGGGATGCGGATGGAGAGGTTGGTCGCCCCCACCAGCTTCATGATTTCAATTTCCTCGCGCCGGCTGTAGATGGTGAGCTTGATGGTGTTGGATATGATGAATATGGTGGCGAGCAGGAGAAATCCGCCGATGCACAGGCCCACCAGCTTGAGCATGCCGATAAACGCCGAAAAGCGCTGCAGCCACTCCTGGCCGTAATCCACCTCGGACGAGGCGGCGATCTTTTTAATCTCGCCGGTAAACAGCTTGATCGCCTCCGGCGTCTTGTGCTCTTCCTTCAGCGCAACTTCAAAGGAGGGGGGCAGGGGGTTGTCGCGCAGATCGTCCAGCAGGCCGGCCTGGGCGGTGAGGCCCTCCTTGAGCCGGGCCAGGGCCTCTTCCTTGGAAACGAAGGTGACCTTGTTGGTTTGTGGAAGCCGGGCGATGGCTTCACCCGCCCGCGCAATCTCCTGCGGGCTGCTGGTGCGGTCGAGGTAGACGATGACCTGCAGATCCTTGCCCCATTCATGCAATGTCCGGTCAAGGTTGATGACCGTGATCATGAAGATGCCCAGGATCAAAAGCGCGAAGGCGATGGTTCCCGCGGCGATGAGGTGGATCAGGAGATTGCTCCGTATCCCCTGCGCGGCCTCCCTGAAGTAAAAAGGAACTTTCGATGCCATGATGACTACCGTCAGTCGGGGCCGGCGATGTGCCCCTTTTCAATGATGATGTGCCGGGTGGCGTACTGTCGGGCCAGGTCCATGTTGTGCGATGCGATGACAATGGTGGTGCCCCGCTGATTGATGGCCCGGAAGAGCTCCATGATGTCCCGGGTGATCTGCGCGTCGAGATTGCCGGTGGGCTCATCGGCCAGCAGGATGATGGGGTCGTTGACGATCGCCCGGGCTATGGCAATGCGCTGCTGCTCGCCGCCTGAAAGTTCAAGGGGCCGGGCGTCCAGCCGGTTCTGCAGTCCCACCAGCTTCAGCACCTGCCAGGCCTTTCGTTTGATCTCCCGCGGCCGGGTCCCGGTAACCTCGAGGGCGAAGACCACGTTGGCATAGGCGGTCCGGTTGACCAGCAGCTTGAAATCCTGGAACACCACCCCGATGCTTCTTCGTAGCGCGGGGATGCCTGCTGCGCGCAGCTTGGCAAAGTTGACGCCGTTGACGATTATCTGTCCGGTGGTGGCCTGCTCGGCGTAAAAGATGAGCTTGATCAGGGTGGTCTTGCCGGCCCCGCTGGATCCGGTGATGAAGGTGAACTCGCCCTTCTTAATGTGGAGATTGATGTCGGCGAGCGCTGTGCGGTTGCCCGGATACACCTTATGCACGTTGAACATCTGGATCATAGCAATCCTGCCGGAGAGGGGTAGGGGGCTTATTGCTGGCGCAGGACGTCTTTCACGGCTGATACGATGTGGTTGGGGTTCAGGCGGTAGCGCTCCAAAAGCTCAGCGGGACTTCCCGAGGTTCCGGGCCGGTCCTGCACCCCGATCCGCCGCATGGGGGTCGGGCAGTGTTCGGACAGGACTTCCGCAACGGCGCTTCCGAGGCCGCCGATGATCGAATGCTCTTCGGCGGTTACCACTGCGCCGGTTTTACCCGCCGCCCGCACGATCAACTCCCGGTCAATGGGCTTGATGGTGGATAGGTTGAGCAGCTGCGCCGAGATGCCTTCCGCTTCGAGCTGCTCAATCGCCTTCAGCGCCTGGGAAACCATCAGGCCGGCGGCACAGATGGTCACATCGCTGCCCTCTTTCATCACCGCGCCCCTCCCCAGGGAGAACTCGTAGCCGGCGTCAAAGAGCACCGGAAAGTCCATGCGCGAGAGCCGCACGTAGGCGGGGCCGCGGTGCCGGACCAGCGCCCGCAGCGCCTTCTCGGTCTCGATGCCGTCGGCGGGGACGATGACGGTCATGTTGGGCAGGATCCGCATCAGGCCGATGTCCTCGATGCACTGGTGGGAGGCGCCGTCCTCGCCCACGGTGATGCCGGCGTGGGTGGCGACGATCTTGACATTGATATTGGGATTGGCCACCGACTGCCGGATCTGCTCCCAGGGCTTGCCCACCGCGAAGATGGCGAAGGTGCTGACGAAGGGGATCTTGCCCACCGTGGCCAGCCCGGCCGCCGTTCCGATCATGTCCGCCTCGGCGATGCCCATGTTGAAAAAGCGGTGGGGGAACTTCTTGTGGAAGGCCTCGGTTTTGGTGGAGCCGGAGAGGTCGGCATTCAGGACCACGATGGATTCATGGCGCGCCCCCAGGTCCGCAAGGACGTCGCCGTATACATTCCGCGTGGCCAGCATGGCGGTCAGCGGTTTGTCCGTTTCTGCCTCTGCTCTCATAGCTCCTTGAGCGCCCTTTCGAGTTCGTCGTCCGACGGTGCGACCCCGTGATACTTGAGCTTGTTTTCGAAGAAGGAAATCCCCTTGCCCTTGACGGTGGCGCAGATGATGATGGAGGGCTTGCCCTTGACCTTTTCAGCCGCGTCCAGCGCGTCGAGGAGGGCTTCGATGGAATGGCCGTCCGCCTCGAGCACGTGCCAGCCGAAGGAGCGCCATTTGTCGGCAATGGGCTCGATGTTCATGATCTCCTGCACCGGCCCGTCGATCTGCAGGCCGTTGTGGTCAAGCAGGGCGCAGAGGTTGTCGATCTTGTAATGGGCCGCGGACATGGCTGCCTCCCAGATCTGGCCTTCCTGGACCTCGCCGTCGCCGAGCAGCACGTACACCCGCGCGGTTTTCTTGTCCAGCGTGAGTCCCAGCGCCATGCCGTTGGCGATGGACAGCCCCTGTCCCAGCGATCCGGTGGACATCTCGATGCCCGGCGTGGAGTTCATGTCCGGATGCCCCTGGAGCATGCCGCCCAGCGTGCGCAGCGAGGAGAGCTCCTTCCGGTCGAAATAGCCGCATTGTGCCAGGGCGGCGTAGAGCACCGGGGCGCCGTGGCCCTTGGATAAAACAAAGCGGTCCCGGTCCTCCCAGCGGGGGTCGGCGGGATTGTGGTTCATCTTGGAAAAATAGAGGGCGGTCAGGATATCGGCCGCTGACAGGGACCCGCCGGTGTGGCCCGAGCCGGCCCGGTGGAGCATGTCCAGCACGTCGATGCGAATCTGCCGCGCCTTCTTATGCAAAGCCGAAAGTTCTTCAGCGCTGATCATTGCATTCTCAGTGTTTGCCATATGGCTTGCAGTGCTCTTCTCCGCGCCTGTCCGGATGAGGTGGCATCCGGTAAAATTCGCTCTCCTATATATCAAAAAAAGTGGAGATGTAAAGCACTTTTCTCCGCAGGAAATAACCTGCCGCTGCTGCCGGCTTTATCATCATAATACTTGACGCCTCTGATGCAGGGACCCCTGTCTTATATGAATGTAAGGGCGACCGGCCGGTCGCCCCTACACGTCAGGCATTATTTTCTTTTATATAATAAGGTATTACTTGACTCGGGTTGAAATTTTCCTATAATGAAAAAGTCGGCAGCCGTTACCATACCGATGCACCTGAAGCTATGGTGCACATGAACCGTTTATCTGATGGAAGGAGCGCGTTATGAGAAAGCAATGGTATGTGCGGTACGGGGTTGTTTTTGCAGCGCTTTTGTTGCTGGCGGGGTGCAAACCGACGGTGCGGATCTCGTCTCCGCCGAATGGTTCGACCTATGATTTCGGGGCGGCAATAACCTTTTCCGGAACAGGAACTGATTTCAACGACGGCGATTTGACCGGCAGCGCCCTCGTCTGGACCTCAAACCAAGACGGCCAGATCGGCACCGGCGAGACATTTACCAAAAAAGATCTATCATCGGGGGTGCATACCATAACCCTGACGGCAACCAATTCCCAGGGGCAGTCGCGCAGCGCTAAGGTAACCATCACCGTCGGTGAGCCCACGGTTGTGGAAGTCACTGAGGACATCAATTCCAACACCACCTGGCAGAGCGAGAACATTTACCTGGTTAAGGCAAGGATTGATGTTAACGCCATCCTCACCATTGAACCAGGGACGGTTGTCAAGTTCGAATCCGATATCTACGTGGACGTTGTAAACGGGAAAATTATCGCCCAGGGGACCGCGGGGAGCCCGATTATCTTCACCTCCTACCGTGATGATACTCACGGCGGGGACACCAACGGGGAAGGGAACGCCACCACACCGGCGGCAGGCGACTGGGATTATGTTGCCATCGGCGGCACCAACAACGCCTCGGTTTTCACCTACGGCGAGTTTTACTACGGGGGCGGGTACGAGGGTTATGACTACACGCTGGAGCTGGCCTCAGCGGGCATCACCGTTTCCAATTGCACCTTTGCCCATAATGCGGGAGAAGAGATGGGTGTGGTCAATGCCTCGGATGCGGGCGCGGGGACGACCATCACCGGGAATGTGTTCTACGACAATATCAAACCCCTGGGCATCAGCGGGGAGATTGATATTGATGATTCCAACGTGTTTCATAATCCTGACAATGTATCTGAGATAAACACCAAGAACGGGATATCCTTTCTTGGGTCATTTGGTGAGATTGTGGGTAACCGGACCTGGGAAGAGACCGAGGTCCCCTTCGTCATCTGTGACGGCACCTACGATCTGGATATCCCGGCTGGCGCGTCTCTCACCCTGAGAGATGATGTCACGGTGAAACTGTGCGAGGGAATGGCGATTGACGCTTCTGATGGCGGACTCATTAATGCAGAGGGAGGCATGGGGAGCCCGATTATCTTCACCTCCTACCGTGATGATGCTCACGGCGGGGACACCAACGGGGACGGGAACGCCACCACACCGGCGGCAGGCGACTGGGATTATGTTGCCATCGGCGGCACCAACAACGCCTCGGTTTTCACCTACGGCGAGTTTTACTACGGGGGCGGGTACGAGGGTTATGACTACACGCTGGAGCTGGCCTCAGCGGGCATCACCGTTTCCAATTGCACCTTTGCCCATAATGCGGGAGAAGAGATGGGTGTGGTCAATGCCTCGGATGCGGGCGCGGGGACGACCATCACCGGGAATGTGTTCTACGACAATATCAAACCCCTGGGCATCAGCGGGGAGATTGATATTGATGATTCCAACGTGTTTCATAATCCTGACAATGTATCTGAGATAAACACCAAGAACGGGATATCCTTTCTTGGGTCATTTGGTGAGATTGTGGGTAACCGGACCTGGGAAGAGACCGAGGTCCCCTTCGTCATCTGTGACGGCACCTACGATCTGGACATCCCGGCTGGCGCGTCTCTCACCCTGGGAGATAACGTCGTTCTGAAATTCTGCGATGGGATGGGAATTTACTATCAGGGTGACAACCTGATTAACTACAATGGATCAGGGGTGTGGTTCACCTCGTATCGGGATGACGATCGTCTTGGCGACACCAACGGGGACGGTTCAATTACCCGCCCATTTTCAAACGACTGGGAAGGCATATTTAATGAAAGCAGTTCGTCATATGAGAATTGGTCCAATATAGCGTATGATGATCTACACCCCATCTTTGCCTGATGGATGATTCCAGAACCGCATACACAGGGGCGACCGGCCGGTCGCCCCTGTGTTTTTTTGGATTGGATGTCCATGCCGCGTGGCGCTGCGCGAATCGAGAAAACCCTCACGCGCAATGAACAGGTCATTCTGCGGCTTGACCGCAGAATCCACTTCGTATTTTTATTGGATCCTGCGATCAAGTCGCTGGATAACAAGTGGCGATGAATGGCATTCCCTCTCCCCAGGCGGGAGAGGGTTAGGGTGATGGGGATATGATATTGGCATCACCCCCACCTTAATCCTCCCCCATCAGAGACTGTGTCGCAATTCCTGTTTTGTCATTTCGAGGGAATCCGATAAATCTTCCACAATAATAAAATCAATTATATAAGATTCCTCACATTCGTTCGGAATGACAACCCTTCC
>CAZWCD010000070.1:9152-13753 GCA_964632275.1 uncultured Thermodesulfobacteriota bacterium | reverse complement strand
GCGCGGAGCATCAGGCGGTGGCTCACGATCTCCGCCTCGCTCGGGTCTTCCCGCAAGGTTGGTATCAGCATCTGAGAATAGCGCATCGTGATGTCCTTTCCGGTTCAATTGTTACAGTGATCGTGCCTCCTTGATGAGGGCGGGGACAAGCTCGTGTTCCTTGAGCCGCCTGACCACCTTCCCTTTTTTAAACAGGATCCCCCCCCGCGTGCCGCCGGCGATGCCGAGATCCGCTTCCCGAGCTTCCCCCGGGCCGTTCACGGCGCACCCCATGACTGCAATGGTGAGATCGCTGTGCAGCCCGGCGAGCTCCCGCTCAATGGTCTGTGCCATGCCGATGAGGTCAATCCGGCAGCGCCCGCAGGTGGGGCAGCTGATGATCTCCGGCCCCCGGGGTCGGAGCTTGAGCGCCTTGAGAATCTCCCGTCCGACCCGCACCTCCTCGACCGGGCTCCCGGTGAGCGAGACCCGGATGGTGTCGCCGATGCCCTCGGCCAGCAGCATGCCGATGCCGATGGATGATTTGACCGTTCCTGAAAAGGTCGGCCCGGCGGCGGTGATGCCGAGATGCAGGGGATAGCGCACCGTCCGGTGCAGCAGCCGGTACGCCCTCACCGTTTCCATGAGGTCGGAGGATTTAAGCGATACCTTGATATCATAAAAGCGGAGCTTCTCCAGCAGGCGGATGTGCTCCAGGGCGCTCTCCACCATGGCTTCCGGGGTGGGATGCTTGTACGCCTTGAGGATGCGCCTGGAGAGGGAGCCGGTGTTCACCCCGATGCGGATGGGGACGCCCCGCTCCCGCGCCGCTTCCACCACCGCTTTCACCCGGTCCGCTCCCCCGATGTTGCCGGGGTTGATCCGCAGCCCGTCCACTCCCTGCCGCAGCGCCTCCAGGGCGAGCCGGTAATCGAAGTGAATGTCCGCCACCAGGGGTATGCTGATGGCGCGCTTGATGGAGGCGAGGTTGCGCGCCGCCTCCCGGTCCGGCACCGCCACCCGTACGATATCGCAGCCCGCCCGCTCCAGGCGGCGAATCTGCCTGACCGTCTGCATGGTGTTCCTGGTGTCGGTCTTGGTCATGGCCTGGACGGACACCGGGGCGCCGCCGCCGATCTGAATCGTTCCCAGATGAATCGCCCGAGTGCGCTTCTTCATGCTCCTCCCTGCGAAGGGGTTTGCAGGCTCCCCACCAGTTGCTCCAGCCGGGACATGCCCTGCGCCCGGAGGTAATCGGCGATGCCGCTGACCACCTCCCCGGCGATGCCGGGATTGACAAATTGCGCCGTGCCGATCTGGACCGCCGAGGCGCCGGCGATGATGAATTCGAGCGCGTCCCGGCTGCAGCAAATCCCCCCCATGCCCACCACCGGAATGGACACGGCGCGGTACACCTCCCGTACCATGCGCAGCGCCACCGGCTTGATGGCCGGGCCGGAAAGCCCGCCGGTGATGTTGCCCAGCCGGGGCCGCCGGGTGTCAATGTCGATGGCCATGCCGAGAAGGGTGTTGATCAGGGAGAGCATGTCCGCTCCCGCGTCCTCGGCGCTCCGGGCGATGGCGGCAATGTCGGTGACGTTGGGGGACAGCTTGACCATCAGCGGTCCTGCGTATGCCTTCCTCACCGCCATCACCACCCGGAAGGCTTCGCGGGGATCGGTGCCGAAGGAAATGCCACCCTTTTTTATGTTGGGGCAGGAGATGTTTACCTCCAGCCCGGCGATGCCGCTGCGCCCGTCCAGTCGCCTCGCCACCTCGCCGTATGCTTCCCGCGTGGTGCCGAAGATGTTGACGATGACCGGCACCCCGAGCTTCTTCAGCCGGGGCAGCTTATCGGTGAGCAGCGCGTCGACCCCGACGTTTTCCAGTCCGATGGCATTGAGCATGCCCCCCGGCGTCTCGACGATGCGGGGCGGCGGGTTGCCCGCCTGCGGCTTCAGGGAAATGCCCTTGGTAATGAAGGCCCCCAGCCGGGAAAGGGGCGCATGCGGCGCGTATTCCTCGCCGTACCCGAAGGTGCCGGATGCGGCAATCACCGGGTTGCGCATGCGTATCCCGCCTACCTTTACCGCGAGCGAAATCTTTTTCATGTTCTTCTTCATGGGCACGATTGACCCTGCAGTGACCGTGCCAGGCGATCCCAGTCTATGACCGCGCTGTCGAACACCGGTCCTTCTTTGCACACCCTTTGATAGGAGGCGGACCGGCCGTTCCCGCTTCTGACGGGCACGCTGCATCCCAGGCAGGCGCCCACCCCGCAGGCCATGGCGCTCTCCAGCGAAACCTGGCAGGAGACGGCATGCTCGCGGGCCATTGCCGCGACCCGCTGCAGCATGGGAAGCGGCCCGCACGCATACAGGACGAGATGCGCAGCGGCGTCCGGCGCAAGGGATCCAAGAGCATCGTCGAGCAGGTCGGTTGCCAGCCCCCGCACGCCGGCGCTGCCGTCTTCCGTGCTTACCACCACCCTCGCGCCGGTTTTTTTAAAGTCGCCGCGGCAGAGAATGTCTCCCCGGGTCGCCCCGCCGATGATCACCATGCGGCTGACCGTGCGTTTGCGCCGGCCCAGGAGCTGCGCCAGCGGCAGCAGCGGCGCGACCCCGATGCCCCCGGCCGCCAGCACCGCCGTCTTCATACCGCGGGGCAGGCTGAACCCGCTGCCGAGGGGACCGAGCAGGTCAATCTCTTCACCTGGTTGCATGCGGGAGAGCAGCAGGGTGCCTTTCCCCACAATCCGATAGAGGATCTCAATGCAGGAAGGTGACCCGGCTGCCGGTGCGTCGCCGGATGTTCCGCAGACGCGGTGCACCGCAAAGGGACGGCGCAGGAGGGGATCGATTGAGCTGCCCGCCCGTACCATCACGAACTGTCCCGGTTTTGACCGGGCGGCCGCGCCGGGGCACTGCATTCTCATGCGATAATAGCCGGGCGAGACGTTCCGGTTAGCGATGATTCTGGCCATAGGGTGTCTTCATAAGCGGCGCCCGCCTGACCCGGCGGACCGGCTTAGGGATGGGAGGGTTTTATTTCAAGCGCCATGACGATGGCATCCTCGCGGGTGTCGGTGTAATAGCCCCGGCGAACCCCCACCGGCTTGAATCCCTGCTTGGCGTAGAGCGACAGCGCCTGATCGTTGGAGCGCCGCACTTCAAGGTAGGCCCATTGCACCCCCCGGGTAACGGCATGGGCGAGGCAGTGCTCCAGCAGCGCCGTCGCCACTCTCCGCCGCCGGAAGCGGGGGTGGCAGGCAAGGTTAAGGATGTGCACCTCGTCCACCACAAACCATGCGCAGAGGTAGCCCGCGATTTCCTGCCGGGCGCCGGCGGTTTTGGCGACGAAGGCCCTGGAGTGATCGCTGTGATACTCCTCCAAAAAAAGCTGCCGCGACCACGGCGTGACAAAGGAGCGCTCTTCGATGGACAGGATTTCATCCAGATCCGCAAGGTCCATGTCCCCCACCTCAAAACCGATGCCCCCGGGGGAGGGGCGCCGACCCCGCGTATGGTTACTTTCCGGTGACGACATCTGTTTCCAAAATGGTTCCCGCCGAGCGGATGCCGCGCTGGCCGGTTGCGGTGAGCATGCCGATCAGCTCGGCCAGACTGGCCCGGTGGCTGCTTCCCGCCGCCTCGATGATCATGGGGAGGTTGACCCCGGTGATGATTTCGATTTTACCCCGGCTGAGCAGGGAGAGGCTCAGGTTGGAGGGGGTTCCTCCGAACATGTCCACCAGGATCACCGTCCCGTCCGGCGTGTTCACCTCCCGGACTGCGGCAAGCAGCTTCTCCCGCGCCTGGTCCGGCTTGTCATCGATGTTGATGGAGACCGTCCTGAAGTTGTCCAGCCGGCTGCCGGTGATGATGCGTGCTGCGCTGAGCAGCTCATCCGCCAGCCGCAGATGAGCTGCAATGATCACTCCCACCATGTACATCCCCCTTTACCAGGCTGTTGAAAAACCGCCATCCCCTGCGTTACACCTTCATCCTTCGTCATTGCGGCGTACCGGAATGTACGCCGCATCTCTCAGGATTTCACGTGCCTTGCATCTGTCTGTTTTTGACCAGCCTGAAAAAAATAACCCTTTAGGTTTTCCCCAAATCCCGGTGTATCACCCGTACCGGGTAGTTCTTTTCCGACAATAAGGCATGAAGGCGGTTGACCACCGCGATGGAGCGGTGCCTGCCGCCGGTGCATCCGACGCAGATGGTAAGGTAGGACTTCCCCTCCTGCTCGTAGAGGGGGGTGAGGAAGGTGACCAGGTCAAAAAACTTGTCCCGGAACTTCCCCGCCGTCTCGTTGTTCATCACGTAATCGCTCACGGCGCCGTCGTTTCCCGAGAGATCGCGGAACTCGCTGATGAAATAGGGGTTGGGCAAAAACCGCACGTCGATCACCAGATCGGCATCCGCCGGGACGCCGTATTTGTAGCCGAACGAGGTGAGGATGATATGCATCTTCCGCTGGCCGGCGGAGCGGAAGAGGTCGGAGATCATGTTGCGCAACTGGTGAATGCTCAGGTTGGAGGTGTCGATGATTTCGTCGGCACGCATGCGCAGGCCGGAGAGCAGCTCCCGCTCCTTGTGGATGCCTTCGAGCACCGT
>CAZWCD010000070.1:0-9052 GCA_964632275.1 uncultured Thermodesulfobacteriota bacterium | reverse complement strand
GCTGAGCCCGAAGAGCGCCAGCAAGCGGTCAATGTTTTTCAGCTTGCCGTGGGGAATGGCCACCCCGTCATTGATGCCGGTGCTGCCCAGCTTTTCCCGTTCCAGCAGGACCTTTACCAGCTCCTCCTGGTTCACCGCCGGTTCGCGAAGGGCCAGGTATTCGACCAGCTCCTCGATCACGCCCCTTTTGTTTTTTGCCTGCAGGTCCGGAACAATCAGGTCTTGCTTGATAATGTCGGTTATTTTCATAAGGTCAATGGGAAGTGAAGGTAGTAATAGTGCTCACCAGGTTCATCCGAGTAGTGCACAACCGGATGCTTATACATCAGGTGTTAAATTTGAAATCCGAATATCGAAGCACGAAACAAATCTAAATGACCAAAATTCAAAAGAGGCAAACGGTGGTCAATAGTCCGCTGTCGACAATAAAGCTTATGTTCTTCGTAATTCTTTCTTTGTGGGCTGGTTTGCAGTTTGGGACATTTGAACATTTGAATTTTGATATTGTTTGGAATTTAGGATTTCGTGCTTCGAATGTGCCTCCTTACTCTTCCGGCTCAACCAGCCCCAGGTCTCCGTCCTTGCGGCGATAGATGACGTTAATTTTTTCCGTTTCATCATTAATAAAAACCAGAAAATCGTTTTGGGCACGTTCCAGCTGCATGACCGCCTCGTCCAGGGAGAGGGGCTTGGCGGAGACACGCTCCGTCTTGATTATCTCCGGCCGCTGGTGATCGTCGCTCTCCCCCGGGGGTACAATGGCCTCGCGGCCGGCTGCTTTTTTGTCGGCGGGGCTTGCCTTGTGGTCCTTCAGCTTGTCCTTGTATTTTTTGATCTGGCGGTTGATTTTGTCCACCACCAGGTCAATGGCCGAATACATGTCGCTCGTTTCTTCCCGGGCGTTGACCGTGGTTCTTCCCGCCTTCAGGGTGATTTCCGCCGTGTAGCGGTGCTTTTCCAGGGAGAGCACCACGTTGACCTCATTGAGCCCGCCGAAGTATTTATTTATTTTTGCGGCCTTTTCTTCCGCGTAGGCCCTCAATGCCGGGGTTGCCTCTAAATGCCTGAAGGTGACTGAAACGTCGCTCATGAGCTCTCCTCCCTGTGTGTAAGGATCGATGGGTGGCCTGCAAAAACCCTCCCCATGGGCCACAGCACTTCACGTCGGGCGCCCGTGTGTCGCCGTGCTTGCGCCGGAGTGGCGCCGGTGCCGGGGTCAGAGCTGGAAACGCTCTCCCAGGTATACCTCGCGGGCCCGCGGGCTGTCGATGATGGCCTGCGCGGTGCCGTGCTCTAAAATCTCGCCGCGGGATATGATGTACGACCGGTCGCAGACGCCCAGGGTCTCCCGCACATTATGGTCAGAAATAAGGATGCCGATGCCGTTTTCGCGCAGCTGGCCGATGATGTCCTGAATGTCGTTGACCGCGATGGGATCGATCCCGGTAAACGGCTCGTCGAACAGCAGAAAGGAGGGCGAGGTGACCAGCGCCCGGGTAATCTCCAGCCTTCTCCGCTCTCCGCCGGAGAGCACGTATGCCTTGCTGCGGGCCAGGTGGGCAAGACCCAGGCCATTGAGCAGCTTGGTCATGCGCTCCCCCTCTTCGTGCGGGCTGAGCGAGAGGGTTTGCAGGATTGCCAGGATGTTTTCCTCCACCGTCAATTTCCGGAAGACCGATGCCTCCTGGGGAAGGTAGCCGATGCCCTTGCGCGCCCTCACATACATCGGGCAGTCGGTTATGTTCTCGCCGTTGAGCGAGATGCTCCCGTCATCGGGCTTGTACAGGCCTGCAATCATGTAAAAGGTGGTGGTTTTCCCGGCGCCGTTGGGACCGAGCAGCCCCACTACCTCACCCGGCTCCACCTCCAGTGACAGGTCTGCAACCACCTTCCGCTGGCCGAAGCACTTGGTCAGATGCTGTGCTGAAAGTTTCCGCATATACCTGAAGTATGTGCCTCCTGCTGCCTGTTGTCAGGGGGAGGCGTTCGCCGCCATCTATCGGGTCGCGGCGGGACCGGCCCCGTCTGCGGCCGGGGGCTTTTCACTTCCCGCCGGTATGGGCTCTACCTGCTTTGCATCCTTTTTTCCCTCGTCCTGGATGCTCTTGGGAAAGATGGTGGAATCAACCTTTCCTTCAAAGAATATCTTATCCTGTTCCAGCAGCACGGTGATCTTGTCGCAGCTGATGAGATTATCACCCTGCCAGATTTTGGGGTTGCCGGTCATAACGATTTTTTGCTCGGGATTAAAAAAAATAATCCTGGTGCCGGTGGCCACCCGGTCGGCCTGGGACATTTTGACGTTACCCGAGGCCTGCACCGTTTTTATGCCGCCCTCCTGCTCATAGTCAACCGTCATGGTGTCCGCGACGATGACCATGTCTCCCTGCTTGGCCACCACGTTGCCCTTGAAGGTGACGGTGCTTTTCTTATTGTCCGCCTCCAGGCTCTCCGAGGTTATCTTGACCGGCTTGCTTGAGGCAAAGGGCGATGAAAGCGGGCCCTCCTTCTCTTTTTTATCTTTCCTGTCTTTCTTATCTTCCCGGTCTTTCCGGTCCGCCGCTTTGGGTTCGCCGGCGGGCGGCGCCGGGGCGGTATCGTCGCGGTGCACCGAGGCAACGACCGGCGCGGGCGGGCGCGGGGCCGCTTCGGGCTGAGACGCGGCCGCACCGGTTTCGGCAACCGCGCCTGCTTCAAGCGCGGGAGCAGGGGCGGAAATGTTCCCTTCGTCACCCGGCAGCGCATCCTCCCCAGACTCCACCACCGTTTCCTCCTGCACCGGCTTTTTCGGAAGGTCCGCGTCGGGGCGCGCCGCCGCGATCT
Source organism: uncultured Thermodesulfobacteriota bacterium (assembly GCA_964632275.1). Lineage (GTDB taxonomy): Bacteria > Desulfobacterota > WTBG01 > WTBG01 > WTBG01 > CAZWCD01. Next base: position 6,229 of record CAZWCD010000070.1, on the reverse strand, counting down.
TTTCCGGCGGCACCTCCGGCTCTTCCGCGGCAGCGGGGGAGGTTTTTACAATATGGGAATTGACCTTGGCGGCCATGTCCCGGGTGATGGAATCGAGGTTCTTCCCCTGGCTGAATTGCTTGGTAAAAACCGGGGTTGCGTCCGCCTTGAAAATGTACGTGTCCAGGCTCATGTTGGCGCCGATCCGGGTCATGCTCCCGAGCACCAGGAAGGGGGCGTCAAGCTTTTCCGAGATGGCCCGCAGGGTTGCCTCGTTGAAGGTGAGGGAAGCCCGGCCCGCCATGATCTCACTGACCCGGGCCTGATCAACCACCTCGAGTTTTTTGTCCGCGGCCAGCTGGGCCGAAATATCACGGGCGATGATATCCTTGAGGGACGCTGAACTTTCATCGCTGTAAATTTCGAAGGGCAGCACGGCGACCCGCGTTGCCGCCGATGCCGGGACGGATGACGCATGCAGCAGGGTTGCCAGGATGATGAGTGCGGTGCAATAGTGCCTGATCATTGGTTGCCTGAAGCCTTTACCTCTTGAAGGATGTAGAGTTTTTCCTCTTCCAGGTCGATGACCATGCCCTTGCCGGTCATGACCATCTCCTTGCTTTTGACGCTCACCGGATCCGCGGTTGAGACCTTCCTGTCCCGGGCGACGTACTTGATGGAGTCGGTGCGGATGCTGTAGCCTTCGGCGGTTTCCGCCATCACGTTGCCGGTCAGGCTCACGTCCTGCGTTTCGGTGCAGAGCTCACCGCGGTCGGCCGAGAGCTTGTAGACCGCGCCCTCTTTTGAGAAAAAGCTTACGCTGATGGAAGAAAGGGCGACTTTTTTGTTGTCCTTTTCATACTGCGCGGCCTTGGCAAACAGCTCCCACTCCCGGCGCCCGTCCTGGTCGATCTGTTCATAGTGGACCTTGTCCAGCCGCATATCCACACCGGGCGGTGGCAGCCCCTCCGGCCTCTGCTGCTTCTTCGGCGAGAGGGCCTCGCGCACCAGCGGCACGGCAACCAGGACCAGGATGAGCAGGGCAACGGCGATCAGGGCGCGACGGACTCGTTTCATTGCGGCCTCATGCGAAGGCGCTCGTCGGGGGATGCGCCGGATGCTAGGTGCACCGGGAGGATTCCCGGGGCAGCGAGTATTTCTCGGTCACCCGCTCCCACTTATTCTGGGCCTTCAGCAAGAGTTCGCACACTTCCCGCACCGCACCTTTGCCCCCCGCCAGACCGGCAACGTAATCGACGACCTCTTTTACCTCCGGCACCGCATCGGCGACGGCTGCGGAAAACCCGACCCGCCGCAGCACCGGAATATCAATGATGTCGTCCCCGACAAAGCAGACGTTTTTGTCTTCAATCTGTTTTTCCTCGACGATGCGCCGGTACGCCGCGAGCTTGTCAATCGCCTTTTGATAGACGCCGGTGATGCCCAGGTCCCGCGCCCGGTGCATGACCACCTTTGACTCCCGCGCGGTGAGCAGCGCCACCTCGATGCCGGCGCGCATCAGCAGCTTGAGGCCGTGGCCGTCGCGAACGTTGAATGCCTTGATTTCCTCGCCGCTGTCGCTGTAGATGATGGTTCCGTCGGTCAGGACCCCGTCGACATCGAGCAGCAGCAGCGTGATGGGCAGCAGCTTGTCCCGATCCATGAGGTTACACCACCCCCGCCCGCAGCAGGTCATGCATGTGGATGATGCCGATGGGCCTGCGGCTCCCGTCGTCGTCGAGGATGAAGAGGGAGGTTATGGAAAACTCCTCCATCCGGCGGAGCGCGGTGGCGGCGAGATCATCCTTGGAGATGGTCTTGGGGTGCGGGGTCATAATGGTGCCCGCCTGCTTGTTGAGCATGTCGTCGCCCTTTGCCAGCGCCCTGCGCAGGTCGCCGTCGGTGATGATTCCCACCATCATGCCCTGCCGGTCGCACACGCCGGTCACCCCCATCCGCTTGGAGGTCATTTCCAGCAGCCCCTCCTTCATCGGGGTGTCATCCCCGATGATCGGGATCTCGTTTCCCCGGTGCATCAGGTCCTCCACCCGGAGCAGCAGCTTCCTGCCCAGGGTTCCCCCGGGATGGAGCAGGGCAAAGTCGTCCTCCTTGAACCCCCGCTTCACCAGGAGTGCCAGGGCCAGGGCGTCGCCCAGCGCCAGGGTGGCGGTGCTGCTGGAGGTGGGCACGAGTCCCAGCGGGCACGCCTCTTCGGGCACGCCGGTATCGAGCACCACATCACCGCTCTGCGCCAGCAGCGACCGGACGTTGCCGGTCATGACGATGAGCGGTATGCCCCACCGCTTGATGACCGGGAGTATCTGGATGATTTCCCGGGTTTCCCCGCTGTTGGAAACGGCCAGGGCGACGTCATTGTTGGACATCATGCCGATGTCGCCGTGAATGCCCTCCGCCGGGTGGAGAAAGAAGGCGGGGGTCCCGGTGCAGGAAAAGGTGGATGCGATCTTCTGTGCGACAATGCCGGACTTGCCGATGCCGATGACGATCGCCTTGCCGCGGCAGCCGTTCAGCAGCTCCACCGCCCTGATGAAACTCTCCCCGATCTTATGTTTCAGAAATTGAATGGCCTGCGCTTCGGTATCCAGCACTTTTTGTGCTTCCCGGATGACCAGCTCAGGGTTGTCGCTTGCCGCCTGCTTTGTCATTGATCTCCCGCATTCCTGTCCGGTGTTCCTGCCCGCCCGGTTGTGACCGCGCCGCCCCTGACCAGCGCGTCGATGGCCCGGATCTGCCTGAGCAGCGGGGCGAGCGATTCCAGCGCCAGCATGTTGGGGCCGTCGCACCGGGCGCGCTCCGGGTCCGGGTGAACTTCCATGAACAGCGCGTCGATGCCCGCCGCCGCGGCGGCGCGGGCAAGACATGCCACAAATTGCCGCTCCCCGCCGGAGGAAGCGCCCAACCCTCCCGGCAACTGCACGCTGTGCGATGCGTCGAAGACCACCGGATAGCCGAACGACCGCATGATCGGCAGCGCGCGCATGTCGACCACGAGATTATTGTAGCCGAATGAGAATCCCCGCTCGGTTACCAGTATCCGCTGATTTCCGGTTGAGGCGGCCTTGGCAATGAGGTTCTTCACCTCCGGGGGGGACATGAACTGCCCCTTCTTGATGTTGACCGCCTTGCCGGTTTCAGCCGCCGCGATGATAAAGTCGGTTTGCCGCGAAAGGAATGCCGGTATCTGCAGCATGTCCAGCACCTGCGCGGCGGGCCCTATTTCCTCGAAGCGATGCACATCGGAAACCACCGGGATGTGCAGATCGCTCTTGATCTTCTCAATTATTTTGAGCCCTTTGGCAAGGCCGGGACCCCGATATGAGGAGAGAGCGCTCCGGTTAGCCTTATCATACGAGGCCTTAAATATAAAGGGAATAGCCAGGGATGCGGTTATTTCCTTTATGGCGCGGGCGGTGGATGCGACCAGCGCCTCGTCCTCGATAACGCAGGGCCCGCCAATGAAAACAAAGGGGCGGTTTCCCCCGATTGATACGGTCTCTACCTGTATTTCCCGGGTCACTATTCACCTTTCGGGATTATTATAGCAGTAACGAGAGTGAGAGCAAGTTTAAAACCCTTATCTTTCAGCAAACCCCCTTATAACCCCATACGGGCAATATGTCAATACGCATCCTGAAACCGGGCGCGGATGCAGTGCCAAATCAGTCGAACCGGCGCTGTTGAGCGTTTCTCGCAGGATCATACGCTTGCTCAAGCGTATGTGATTCATGGGGAGGGGCTTTTTTGCCGCAACAGTGGTTCGACCGCCTGCTACAGGGCTGCCTTGATGAAATTCTTAAAGATGGGATGGGGGCTGGTGGGGCGGGACTTGAACTCGGGGTGAAACTGGCAGGCCAGAAACCAGGGATGAGCGGGTATTTCAACGATTTCAACCAGGTCTCCCTGGGGAAACATCCCGCTTATCACCATGCCGGCTTTGGTTAATGGCTCCATGAACTGGTTGTTGAATTCATAGCGATGGCGGTGCCGTTCAGAAATTTCAATTTTTTTGTAGGCGTCGTAGGCCCGGCTTTTTTTTGTCAGTTTGCAGGGATAGGCGCCCAGACGCATGGTCCCGCCCTTGGCGGCGGACTCATCCCGCTTCTGGACGGTTTTGCTCCGGGGATCGATCCACTCCGTCAGCAGGCAGATGACCGGGTAGCGGGTTCTGAGGTCAAACTCGGTGCTGTGGGCCCCCTTGAGCTTGCACACGTTCCGGGCAAATTCGATGACCGCCAACTGCATGCCCAGGCAGATGCCCAAGAAGGGGATGCGCTTCTCCCTGCCGTAGCGGATGGCCTCTATCTTGCCTTCGATCCCCCGGCTGCCGAATCCCCCCGGGACAAGGATGCCCTTGACGTCGCGCAATGATTTGTCCGCGCCGCTCTGCTCGATCTGTTCGGAGTCGACGAACCTGAGCTTGACCTGGGCTTCGTTGGCGATCCCGCCGTGATAAAGGGCCTCGTTCAAGCTCTTGTAAGAATCCTCCAGGTCAATATATTTGCCGACGATGGCAATGGTCGTGTTCCGTTTGGGGTTCCGGGTGGTTTTGGCGATTTTTTTCCATATCTCCAGGCGGGGCGCGCCGGTCCAGATGTTGAGCTTTTCCACGATCTTTTCATCGAGCCCCTCCTGGTGAAAGAGCAGGGGCACTTCGTAGATGGATGCAACATCCTTGGCGGTGATCACCGCATCCCGCTCGATGTTGCAGAAGAGGGCTATCTTGCCCTTGATGTCGGGGGTGAGGAAACGGTCGGTGCGGCAGAGCAGTATGTCCGGCTGGATGCCGATTTCCCGGAGTTCCTTGACGCTGTGCTGGGTCGGCTTGGTCTTGAGCTGGCCGGCGGTGTTCACGAAGGGAACCAGGGTGACGTGCACATAGAGAACGTTTTCCTTTCCCAGGTCCCCCCGCATCTGCCGGATGGCCTCAAGAAAGGGGAGCGATTCGATGTCGCCCACCGTGCCGCCGATTTCAACGATGACGATGTCGTTGCCGTCGGCCACGCCCAGAATGTTCTTTTTAATCTCATCGGTGATGTGGGGAATGACCTGGACGGTTCCCCCGAGGTACTCTCCCTTTCGCTCCTTGGATATCACCGCGTCATAAATCTGCCCGGTGGTGAAATTGTTCTGCTTGCCCAGCTGTGCCGTGGTAAAGCGCTCGTAATGGCCGAGGTCGAGGTCGGTCTCAGCGCCGTCGTCGGTCACAAACACCTCGCCGTGCTGAAAGGGATTCATGGTGCCCGGGTCGACGTTGATGTAGGGGTCCAGCTTCTGGAGGGTTATTTTCAAGCCCCGCGCCTCGAGCAGTGCGCCGATGGAGGCCGCGGCCAGGCCCTTGCCCAGCGAGGAAAGCACGCCGCCGGTGACGAAGATGAACTTGGTTTTCATAGCGGTCACTCCACACGAAAAAATAGTAGCGCCACGAGAAGCTCACTGGCGCATGAGGAGGGGACTTTTTACGCCACAAGAATTTGTTTGGCAGCTCACGATACGACCGCGTCAGCTCAACATGTAGGGCGCCTGCTTAACGCTGCAGCTCCTCTAATTTTTTGCGCACCTTCTCAATATCTTCCGGCGTGTCCACGCCCGGGGCATCATAGCCGGTGGTCACCAGCTTGATGCGGTAACCGTTTTCCAATACCCGCAGCTGCTCAAGCCGCTCCTGCTGTTCCAACGGAGATGGCTCAAGCGCGACCAGCCGCATCAGGAAATCCTTCCGGTACACATAGATGCCGATGTGTCTGAATCCCGTGTTTTCCGATGCGTTCGCGCTGAAGGGGCAGGGGATGGGAGACCGGGAAAAGTAGAGCGCAAAGCCATTGCGGTCCGTTACCACCTTGACGATGTTGGGATTCGACCGGTCCTCAGTCCGCCGGATGGGGGTTTGTGCCGAGGCCATGTCGATATCCGGGTTGTCCCGGACCGCACCGACCACCCGGTCAATCAACCCGGGGTCCATAAGGGGTTCATCTCCCTGGAGATTTACCACAATGTCACAGGGGAGATGTTCCGCCACCTCCGCGATGCGGTCGGTTCCGCTACGATGATGAGCAGCGGTGAGCGCAACCTCGCCGCCGAAGCGCTTTACCGCGTCGAAAATCCGCCGGTCATCGGTGGCCACGATCACCCGGTCAACCAGTTTTGCCCGTGATGCCGCCTCGCAGACCCGCTGGATCATCGGCTTGCCGGCGATGTCGATCAGGGGCTTGCCGGGAAGGCGGGTGGATGC
>CAZWCD010000069.1:0-14126 GCA_964632275.1 uncultured Thermodesulfobacteriota bacterium | reverse complement strand
CTAATTGTATGGTTGCAGTAATCGGAGTTATTCCCTTAAAGCTAATGCAACCAACGGTCAAAGTTAACATGCAACAAACTGCCATTATTTTTGTTAATGAATTCATTTTCTCTCCTTTGTTTAAATATCCTAAATTAGAAACAAATATCCAATCTACTGAAACTGCTCGTGCTGTATTTTTGTATAGTTATATCAACTATACATTATCAAAAACTGTATCTTGCTCATAGTGGCATACGCTATCCCTCCTAATCGTAATGGTTTATGACATGTGTAGAACTATTGACGGGTCATCATATTCACTACACCTTTTTCATGATGTTGAGTAGCTCGTCAACGGGGATGGCGGGCATGGTCTCGGAGGTGATGCGGCCGGTCGAGCATACCCGTAATATGGTCTGTGCCGCCACCTTGTCATTGGGCATGTCCACGATGGTGACCAGATCATATTTGCCCATCAGCCCGTAGATGCCGATCAATTTTCCGCCCGCGTCGCTGATGATTTTTTTTACCACCTCAAAGCGCTTGGGGGTTTTTCTGATTTCCATCATCCCGTCTTTTGTGTATTTCCATAGTGTCACATACAGCGCCATAAGCAACCTCCCTTCTCCTCGGTGAGAAAGCAATTCCTATGACCCGGCAATGTTTTTAATGTAATCCATGGCATCCTTGACGGTCAGAATCTTTTCCGCATCTTCATCGGGAATCTCCTTGCCGAACTCTTCCTCCAGCACCATGATCAGTTCGACCAGATCAAGCGAGTCGGCACCCAGATCATCAACGAAAGATGCTTCCGGCACCACCTCATCGGCGCTCACCCCCAATTGATCAACAATGATGCTTTTTATTTTCTCCTCTGTGTTCATCGTCGTCACCTCCTTCCCTTTTACGAAGATATTGATTTTTCTATTTTAGCCCACGTGTCGCGCAGCGTAACCGTCAGGTTGAAAACCGGCTTACCGGGAGCGGCGTCCTTGTTATCAACACAGAAGTATCCCTGCCGTTCAAACTGGTAGCGATCGCCCGGGCGCGCCGCAGCCAAACCCGGCTCAGCCCGTCCGGATGACAGGATCTGCAGTGAGGCGGGATTTAAATAATCCTTGTAATCTTCTCCTTCCTTTTCACCGGTTGTGTCGGGTACGGTGAAAAGCTTGTCATACAGGCGCACCTCGATTGGAACCGAATGCGCCGCCGATACCCAGTGCAGCGTTGCCTTGACCTTGCGCCGGTCGGGGGAATCTCCACCGCGGGTTGCCGGATCGTACCGGCAATGCAGCTCGACCACCTCGCCGGTTTTCTCATCCTTCACCACGCGCTCGCAGGTAATGTAATAGGCATAGCGCAGCCGCACTTCCCTGCCCGGCGCCAGCCGGAAAAATTGTTTGGGAGGTGTTTCACGGAAATCATCCCGCTCTATATATATCTCTTTAGAGAAGGGGATTTTCCGGGTTCCCATGCGTGAGTCCTCGGGATTGTTCACCGCATCCAGCTCTTCCTCGCCGTCGTCAGGGTAGTTATCAATCACCACCCTGAGGGGATTAAGCACCGCCATCACCCGCGGCGCCCGCCGGTTAAGGTCTTCCCGTGCGCAATGCTCCAGCAGGGCAATGTCAACCACGCTGTTTCGCTTTGCCACGCCGATGCGCTCGCAAAAGGTGCGGATGGACTCGGGCGTGTAGCCCCGCCTGCGCAATCCGGAAATGGTGGGCATCCGGGGGTCGTCCCAGCCCGACACGTGCCCTCCCTCCACCAGTTCCAGCAGCCTGCGTTTGCTCATGATGGTGTAGCTCAGATTGAGCCGGGCAAACTCAATCTGCTGGGGATGGTAGAGATCCAGCGCATCAAGAAACCAGTCATACAGGGGCCGGTGATCTTCGAACTCGAGCGTGCATATGGAATGGGTTATCCGCTCCAGCGAGTCTGAAATGCAGTGGGTAAAATCATACATCGGATAGATGCACCAGCGCTCGCCGGTGCGGTGATGCGCCGCCCGGAGAATGCGATACATGACCGGGTCCCGCATGTTAATGTTGGGCGAGCTCATGTCGATTTTCGCCCGCAGCGTCCGGGACCCGTCGGGAAATTCGCCCGCCCGCATGCGCTCAAACAAATCGAGGTTCTCCTCTGCTGAGCGGGTGCGATAGGGGCTGTCATTGCCCGGCGCATTGAGCGTACCCCGGCTTTGCCGCACCTCTTCAGCAGTCAGATCGCAGACGTATGCCTTCCCCCGCCGGATCAGATCAATCGCATAGCGGTAGAGCTGCTCAAAATAATCCGAGGCATAATACAGCCGCTCTCCCCAGTCGAATCCAAGCCACCGGACGTCTTCCTGGATGGAGTCGACATACTCGGTGTCTTCCTTGCTCGGATTGGTGTCATCAAAGCGCAGGTTGCAGAGCCCGCCCCGGTACTCTGCCGCGAGGCCGAAATTGAGGCATATGGATTTTGCATGACCGATGTGCAGGTAGCCGTTCGGCTCGGGAGGAAAGCGGGTATGTACCCGTCCCTCATACTTTTTTGAAGCAAGGTCATCTTCAATGATCGTCTTGATAAAATGTGACGGTGTGCTGCGTTCCGAGGTATCCATGGTCACCAACATCGTTCTTTCTTATCCGCATTGCCGCAGCGGCATTATGCTAATGGTTTTGCGGCCTCTCACAGTGCGATTAAATCAGCGCCGCGGTGTACATCCCACGACGTTCGGGGGAAACGTCCTGTTTTCACAGCGAGCAGCAGGATGAGTGACGGCAGCTTAGCAAGTTCCATTTTATTTGTAAAGTACAAGTTTTTTTGGTAGCCTTTCTGAGCTGACATTACCAATGGAGGAGCTGACCATGGATACCTTTGCCTGTATCAAATCAAGACAGAGCATCCGTCATTTTGCCCCTGAAGAGCCGTCTCGCGCCGTGCTGCTTGACTGTCTCGAAGCTGCTGCATGGGCGCCCAATCCCACCACCCAGCAGCCATGGAGATTCGTTGTGCTTACCGGAAACACGCTTAAAAAGGTATCTGAGATCATTGAGCACAATTTTTCCCTGGCGCAGCAGCACAATGATGCCCGGGTGGTGCCGGAGATCAGCGCTGCGACGCGTTCAATGCTTGAAGAAAGAAAATCCCGGTCATTTGGTGATATGATCGCCTTCCTGAAAGCGAATGGAGTCGACATGCAGTCCTTGGGACATGGTAATTTTTGTTTTCACAATGCGCCGGTGGGAATCATCTTCGCCACCTATCCCTGCAAGGACCAGAATTTCTTTAAATCAACCGTGGCAGCCATGGAAAATTTCCTGCTTGCGGCCACGGCGCAAGGATTGGGGACCTGCTGGATGAACGCGGTGTCGATCTGCCAAAATTACATAAAGGAAGAGCTCAAGCTGCCTGCGGAACTCATACTGGTGGACGGGGTGGCGATCGGCTATCCGGTGCCGGATTCGCCTCTCAACCGATTACCCCGGAGCAGGCTTCCGGTCAATGACGTAACCCTCTGGCTTTGACCGGAGGTTTGACACAAAAATAGGTTCATAATACCCCCTTACCCCACCCTCTTCCGCATGAGACTGTGTCATAATAGTGCGAGTTGTCATACCGAACGAATGTGAGGAATCTTATATGCCTTATTATTGTATAAGATTTCTCGGATGCCCTCGAAATGACAAAACAGGGATTATGACACAGTATCCATGGTTCGAGGGAAATTATAGATTTTTTTTGCTTTGCGGTGCCAGGACGGGCATGCTGGTTTGATTTGAAGATTGCGTCCGACATGGAGGGGCGACCGGCCGGTCGCCCCTCCATTCATATACGACATCCTGCGGGGTAAGGCTAGAACCAATTTTATAATAAAATGGCTAAAGATATACCCTGCAGAGCCGAAGAGATAGCTGTTGTTTTATAATCATTCATCGTGTTTTTGATGAATCGACATCGTCTACCGGGTGTGCAATCCGGCGCTATTGTTCCACACCATCATCCTGTGAAAGCGTAATGAATCAGACTGCGTCCAGCAACCGAAACAACATATCCCGCATGGATCCTGCCCGCAGCCCGTTTCCGCCAAAGGGCGGCACCGGTCGCGATTCAAGCCTGAACAGCACGCTCAAACGGGCTGACAAGGGGCAGGCCTCGCAGAAACTGGGGCAGATTCTGCTTAAGGAGGGGTTGATAACCGCCGCCCAGCTCGATGAAGCAGTAAAGATAATGGATAAAACCCATGTCCGGCTTGGACGGATCCTGGTCAAGCTCGGACATTTGGAAGAACGGACCATTGTTGAATGCCTGGCGCGGCAATACAATTACCCGATTATTGATATTGAAAACCACGTTATCCCGGAAAAGGTCATTAAGCAGATTCCCTACGACCTTGCCAAGAAGCACTTTGCCATCCCGGTTGACTTCCGGGACAATACCCTCATCATCGCCATGGCCGATCCCACCGACAGCCTGGCGATCGAGGATATTCAGTTCAAGACCAATCTTTCCATTAAGCCCACCCTGACCACCGAACAAAATATCATCGAGTGCTTCAGAAAATACTACCACGTCGATGATCGCGAGATTAAAAGCTTTCATCTCAATTCCATCGAGCTGGAAGAGGAGGAGATCCGGGTCGAGGAGATCGAAGACTACGGGAAGCTGCTCTCTGACGCGGTCGACGAGTTCGGCATCAAGTATGACGATGAAAAAGAAACCAACGAGGAGCTGTATTCCGCCGCCGACACGCCCATTGTCAAGCTGGTCCAGTCAATCATCACCAAGGCCATCAAGCTGGGCGCCAGCGACATTCACATTGAACCGTTTGAAAAGGTGTATTATGTCCGTTACCGGCTGGATGGCGAGCTGTATCGGGTGATGAACCTGCCTCCGTCGATCAAGGAAGCCATCTCTTCGCGCATCAAAATTCTGTCAAACCTGGACATCGCGGAACGGCGCATGCCCCAGGATGGAAGGATCAAACTGAAACTGGGACGCAACCGCGCCATCGACATCCGGGTCAATACCCTGCCCACCATATTCGGCGAAGGCATCGTCATGCGGCTGCTGGACAAGTCGAACCTTAAGGTCGACATGACCCAGCTGGGATTTACCGCCGACGGGCTTCAAAAATTTGAAACCGCCATCAGCAAACCCTACGGCATGGCGCTGGTAACCGGGCCGACCGGAAGCGGTAAAACCACCACCCTCTATTCCGGCCTCAACAAATTAAACACCATCAACAAGAAGATCCTCACCGCAGAAGACCCCATTGAATACAACTTTACCGGCATCAACCAGCTGCAGGTGAAGGAAGAAATCGGCCTTACCTTCGCCAGCGCACTGCGGGCATTCCTGCGTCAGGACCCGGACATCATCATGGTGGGAGAAATACGCGACCTGGAAACCGCGGAAATTGCCATCAAGGCCGCGCTGACCGGCCACTTCGTATTGAGCACCGTGCATACCAACGATTGCCCCTCAACCGTGGGAAGGCTTATGGACATAGGGGTCAAGCCGTATTTAATTGCTTCGGCGCTCACCATTGTGATTGCACAGCGGCTGCTGCGATGTATCTGCGAAAAATGCAGCGCCCCCATCAAGGAGGTAAACCCGCAGCTGCTGAGAGATGTGGGCATGGACCCCAATCAGCTCGATGGCGTTGAACTGTTTCAGGGCAGAGGATGTGACAACTGTTCCGGCACGGGGTTTAAGGGCAGGATCGCGGTCTATGAAATTCTCACCCTGGACGATGACATGCGCAAGCTGATTACCAGCCCCAACTTCAGCGAGGTGCAATTAAGGGATCTCGCCGCGGAAAAAGGCATGCTGTCGCTTCGCCAGGAAGCGCTCAGAAAGGTTCTGGAAGGCGTCACCACCCTCGAAGAAGTGCTTCAGAAGACGACCGTCCTGGGCTAGCCCGCCTCACCGGAAAACCGCCCTCTGCACACCATCTTTGCTCCATGTGTTTGTCACCCGGTCCCGGCATCTGAGATCGATGTCAGCGCCTGTCGGTACACCGCTTCAACCTTTTCCATCTGCCCGTCAAGGCTGTATTCCCGGCATATGCGTTGACGAGCCGCCTCCCCCATTTTCCTGCGCAACGGCGCGTCACCGGCCAGCCGGACAATTGCCTGTGCCAGCTGTTCCGGCGTGTCGTCCACCACCAGGCCGCTGACACCGTCTTCAACCAGTTCCGGGAGCATTCCCCGGTTTGCGGCGATGACCGGCTTTCCCATGGCCATCGCCTCCCGCACCGCCCGACAGCTGCCGTCGCTCCCCGGCACCAAAAAAATCTTCACATCGAGTGCGGCAAGCAGCTCCCGGTAACCCTCAAGGTGATAGCCGGTCAAAATGACATTGTTGGCAAGCCCGAGCCGGTGAACTGGCTGCCTGGCAACCTCATCAATGTGGGTTCCCCTGCCGATAATCAGCGCCTTGAGCCGCGGCATTTCCCGAATCACCTGCGACAGCGCCTCGAGCAGGATTTCAAAACGCCGGTGCCGTTGCACCCGGGCGACAATGCCCACCACCGGGTCATCCGTGGCGATGCCGTAGCGTTGCCGCGCGGCGCGTCCGTCAATCAGGGGATTAAAATAGTCCGCATCGACGCCGGGGCAGATGGTCTGGATTCGGTCCGCCGGCACGGTGTAGTCGCGTACGATTGCCTGTTTTGCGGCCTGAGAAACGGTTATCAGCGAGTCGGTATAATGATTGATGATCATGCGGTTGCGCAGCGTGGGAGGCAGCGCCAGTCCGTCGTACACCGTTCGGATGACGGGTATGCGACGCGCCCCCAGCGCAAACGCGCCCGCGGTCAACAGATGGTCATTGGGCAGGTGGGTATGGATCAGCTGGAAGCGGTTTGCGCGCATGCATGCGCGCAGGCGGAGGATGTCGCGCACATTCTGCCAGGGATTACAATGCTTGTTCAAATACAAGCCGTCTTCAACGGTAAGTTTCGCTTCCCGGGCGCGATGCATGAGGGAATCCTCAACCGGCAGCGGCGGCTTTGCGCAGGCAAAAACAACGCCATAGCCCTTTTTCATAAAGTAGACCGCGGTGTTCAGCGCGTGCTCAGACGGTCCGGTCCATTTCCAATTGCTGAATAGATGAAGCATTGTCAGCACAGGCGCACCTGAATGCTCAGGATTGTTTGAACACCAAACCGTACGGCCCGGTGTTTTTCTTCCTGCCGATCTCCACAATCCGCCGGAAGTACCGCTTGCCTTCTTTCGCGCACGTCGTTCCCTGCGAGTAGCGATGAAAAAACAGGATGCGGTCAGCCGGGGTAATGCAGTCGGCGACCGAGGCATTAATCTGTGCCAGATTATTGGCCCGCTCCTCAAATGAAAGACGGCGCCCGCAGCGCAGGCGGTCCAAGTCCACCACCTGCAGCCGCCAGGCATCGGCCTCTTCACACACCAGGATGTTATTGGATTTCAGATCCGCGTGATAGACGCCCTTGTCATGCATGTCGCGGATGACCCCCGCAAGCGTCGCGATGAACCTTATTTTATGCTCCTTTTCCGCATCCGACAGGCTGTGGTTATAGCGCAGGAGCACATAGTCATTGAGTTCATGGGAGCGGTCGACATACCGGGTGATGAGGATGGTCCGGCGCAGCAGCATGCCCCTGCGGTATTCAAGCAGCGCCAGGGCGTCCGGGGTGGGAATCCCGCGCACCCGCAATGCACGTGACCCGATCCAATGGCGCCTGGCGCGGGAGGCGAACAGGGTGTTGCGCAGCCGGCTGAGAACCGATGCAAAGCGCGCTTCCTTGATCACCGCCGCGCATGACTTCCCGTTTTGCTCCATGCTGAGCACTGACACCGTTTCCTTTTCCGTTTGTTTCAGAGTGATTCGATTGTCCCGGCCGGATTGCTGATAGCGGTGGAGCAGCGCTTCTATCAGCGGCTCCGGATAGGTCCGGTTCCGGTACATGGTGTACGCCCCCCGGGTGCCAATGGAAAATTCCGAGCTCTGCTTAAGACATCGTTTTGTGCGGCTTCTGAGATGGGTGCTCCACATGCTAACGGCGGTGCGGTCAATTCGCTGCGCCGCCTGGCGGAGCGAAGCAGCGGGAAGGCCGGCATGGCGGAGATAACGTCTGAGAAAACGCAGTTGAACCGCCCGGGCTGCGCTGAGCGAATTGCGCAGCTGGGCCAGGTCTCGCGCCCGCATCCAGAACGGCACCCATCCCGTGTGCCATACCTTGTGCAGATCTACCAGGTAGATCCGTTGGGTGGCGTCAGCGCCGGGGACCACCAGGATGTTGCCGGCATGGAGATCGCGGAAGAAAAAACCGCCGCTATGCATCTTCGCCACCAAACGCGCCGTTGCGTCCAGCAGCATCGCCTGCTGGGCTGCGGCGTCCGGCCCGGCAAGCAACTCTTGTAAGGGAACCGCCCCTTCGAGCGCCCTGGTGAAAAGGTACGCCTCCGCTAAAAAGCCGTACTTTCGCCGTTCACCACGGGCCAGGGGACCGGGCACCGGCAGTCCGCGCTTATAAAAACTGAGCATGGCATTCCATTCCGAGGCTGCCTTGGAAGGGACCAGGAGGTATTTAAAGCGCTCCGCCGCTACCGGCCTTTTATAAAGCTTGGCGAAGATTGCCTCCCCGGCCTGAGGAAGGCGGATGATCATGCTTTTTCGCACCGGGTTTTCGCGCAGCAGGCGGCAGTCGACGGATGCGCCGGGGTGAAGCAGCGCATCCAGCGCGCGGGGAAGGAACTGCCGGCAGGACGGATCGGCAATCCATTGTATGCCCCGGTCGCTGAAGGCAGCAAAGGCGGACGGCTTATGTGCGTTTCGGTTTGGAATATCCATCCTCCCCGCGCTGCTTAAGCTCCCAGAGCTTGGCGTATCTGAGGAACACATAAAACGAGGACGCCACCGATATGATAAATCCCGGCAGACCGTCCAGGAAGCCGCGTTTGATAACATAGGTGCCGATAAATTTAAAGATCGGGCGAAGCACCAGCCGGGCCGTCGAAAACCGCTCGCCGTCGGCATCAAGCCCGGCGGCGGTAACGGATGAAAAGCTGTCAACCGTCTGAAGCTGATGGGAGAGGTTACGGTAGACACAATGCACAAGGTCCGCTTGCAAATAGGCGCTGACGCCGTCGAGCACCACCCGGTCATGCGGGTCCTTCCCGCCCCAGTGGCCCTTGGACTTCTTGAAGAGCCGCAGCTTGTAATCCGGGTACCATCCCCCGTGATTGATCCATCGTCCCAGATAGAATGAATGGCGGGGAAAGAAGTATCCGTCCGCCAGCCGGTTTTCCTTCGAAAGGGTCTCCTCGATTTCCCGCCGCAGCTCAGGCGAAACCCGCTCGTCGGCATCAAGGCACAGCACCCACTCGTGCCGGGCATAGTTGAGGGCGTAATTCTTCTGCCGAACGTGGCCCTGCCATTCCTTCAGGTGCACCTGTTCGGTATAGGTTCTGCACAGCTCGACGGTGCGGTCGCTGCTCAGCGAGTCCACCACGATAATTTCCTCAACCCAGGCGACCGACTCGAGGCAGGCCTCAATGTTATTTTCTTCGTTGTAGGTAATAATGCAGGCTGAAATCGAAGGTCGCATCATGCACCGCCTGATGTGCCGATTCGCGGCACGGCAAACCGGTTACGGCTCTCATTGTTCACACTGGCCATCTGCTCCAATACCGCCGATTCCACCTCATCCACCGATAGTGCCTCCATGCAGCGGTGATCCCGGGGACAGCGCCGTTTGAGGCAGGGGCTGCAGTCGGTCTGGCGGCGGATCACCCGACTGCGCGGGCCCAGCGGCGAGGTAGTAACATGATCGGTTGAACCGAACAGGGCAAGCACCGGCGTTCCCGCCGCGGCCGCCACATGCATCGGTCCGGTATCATTGGTAATCAACAGGTCACAGCGCTTCAACAGCGCCGCCAGGCGCATCAGGTCCGTCCCCACCGCGCATACCGCCCGGCGAAGCAGGCTCAAGTGCATATACTCAATGAGACCGGCATTGTCCGCCCCGCCCACCAGCAGCAGCCGGTTCCGCGGGGAGGAAAGGAGGCGCCGCGCCAGCTCGATGTACCGGCCGGGCGGCCAGCACTTGGCCGGCCCATAGGTGGAACCGGGATTCAGGGCGATAAGCGCATAATCCCCCGACAAGCCGACTTCATCACAAAACGATTCCGCCCACGCCTCGTCATCACCGCCGATATGCAGCCGGGGAAGTCCCGGTGCGCCGCAATCGCCCAGAAATTGCACCAGATGATAATAATAATCCGATTGGTGGCGCCGCCGCAACTCTTTGGTCTCCGGCAGCGCATGGGTCAGGAGCGCCCCTCTGCCATTGCAGGCGTATCCCACACGATAGGGAATGCCGGCAAAAAAACACGGCAGGGCCGCCCTCGGCGACCGGGGCAGGATCAGCGCCAGATCATAGCCCTCGGCTTTGATGCGCCGGACCAACTGCGCCTCCTGGCGCAGCAGGGCTGTTCCCCGTGCCTGCGGGAGGGCGCGCACGTCAGACGCCCAGTTGGCATTGCGGAAGAGCGCACGGAGGTGATCCCTGACCAGCAGGGTGATGCGCGCCCGCGGCAGCACCCTGCCCAGACCCTCAAGCGCAGGCATGGTCAATATGGCATCGCCGATCCAGTTCACCCCCCGCACCAGAACCCTCTCAATGGAGCCGAGCGGCGGCGGGGCAATCATATCATGACCTGCCGCCCGTCCGCTTTTGCTGCTTGCGCTCTCCCGCCGCGAAGAAGGGAAACCGCCGCGTCGTAGGCCTCGTCGGGGGTTATTGCGGCCATGCAGTCCACCCGGCTGCAGTCGCGTATTCGGCAGGGGTTGCAGGACACATCCTTGCGCAGCATGATAAAGCGGCTGTGTTGATAGGGCGCATTAACCACCGGATCGGTCGGGCCATACAAAACCACCGCCGGCGTCTGCACAAAGCAGGCCAGATGCATCGGTCCGCTGTCGCTTCCCACAAAAAGGGCGGCGCGGCGAAAAAGCTCCGCCAGGCGGGTGAGGGTCATGCGCCGGGCCACGACCGAGGCCCCCCGCATGCGGCCGACAATGGCGTCGACTGTTTCACGCTCACCCGGTCCCCACGTCCATATAACCTTTACCGCAAGCTCCGCAATAAGCCGGTCCGCCAGCAGCGCATAGGAAGCGGGATCCCACCTTTTGTAACGGGTCTTCCGGCTGGTCCCGGGATGAATGGCGATGAACCGTTCCCCACGGTCAAGGCCGTGCTCATTCAGAAAACGGTCGGTTTCGATCCGGTCAGAGTCGGTTAGCGGAATGACCGGATCGTAGCGATCCGCCGCATCGATTCCCAGAAAACCGATCAAGCGCAGATTCCGCTCAATCCGGCTGATCGATGCCGAGCCCACGTCCACATGATAGTTGTTGAACAGATGGTTGGCCTCCTTAACATAGGGACGGCTCAGGCCGGTACGGACGGGGGCCCCCGAGAGAAGGCTAACCAGGCCGCTTTTCAATATGCCGTGAAAATCAAGCGCCAGATCGAATCGTTCCTGGCGTATGGCGCGCACGACCGAAGCACCCTGCGAAACCGCGGCACGCAGAGAGGACAGTCCGCCGCCATGCCGTTTCCACTCGCTCCGCCGGAACACAAAAACCCGGTCCAAGTCCGGATGGCCGGTCAGGAGGTCGGCCGAGCTGTCTTCAACCGCCCATCCAATAAACGCCTCGGGAAAGGTCATGCGAAGCGCGCGCAGGGCGGGCAGCGTCCTGACCACATCCCCGATGGCGCTTAATCGAATGACAAGTATCTTCCGCGGGTTCTGTACCAGTGGGCTATTCATCAGTATGCGTGCTCGTTTTCGTCTCTGACCGCCTAATTATATGGTTACCTTATTTTTTTTCAAGACAATTCTCTCGCTCTGCCGATGCCCTTTGATGCAAAGCCGCCGCCCCGCATAAAGATTCTGCTGGAAAATTGCTCTCGATGTGATACCATGCCGTGAATGCGCGGACGCCATCGTATTCTTTCATGCGCATGCATTGATTAATTCGAATCGATTCGCACCACCATGCCATCGTTCAAGTTAAAAATTCTGAACCGCTATGTCTTCCGGGAGCTGTTTGGTCCGTTCCTGATCAGCCTGCTCATCTTCAGCATGCTCATGCTCATGGGAAGAACCCTGCGCTTTTCAGACCTGTTCATCAACAAGGGCCTGGCGCTCCTGGACGTCGGCCGGCTGATAACCTACATATTCATACCCTTCCTGGTGTATATCATTCCCATGTCAGTGCTCCTGTCGGTGCTGCTTGCCCTGAACCGGCTGTCCGCCGACAATGAAATAACCTCACTGAAATCCTCCGGCATCAGCCTCTATCAGCTGCTCGTTCCGGTGGGCGCGTTTGCATTTTTAGCCTTCTGCCTCACCGGGGCAATCATCGTGTATGCCTATCCCTGGGGTTTCTCCTCGCTGCGCGAGTTCGCCTACAAGATTGCCAAGACCAGTTCTGAGATTGGCATGCAGGAGCGGGTCTTCAACGATTCATTCGAAGGAATGATCATCTACGTGGACAAAGTATCGGTTCGCAGCGGCAATATGCAGGGCATCTTTATCTCGGACCGGCGGGATCCTTCCATATCAACCACCATTCTTGCCAAAGAGGCGTTTATCGGCTCCGACCCCACGGCGCTGTCGGTAAACATGAGACTGTATAACGGCAGCTTCCACCGGGTAAGCAGTGACCTGCAGACCTTTCAGATGGGGAATTTCGACACCTACGATATTGTGCTTGATCTCAAGAGCTCATTCGGCGAGCTCAAGAAGAAAAAGCGCAAATACCGCGAAATGACCCTCTCCGAGCTCCTGCGTGAAAAAGCGATCGGCGGACGGGAAAAGCCGGAGCTGAACGAGATCAATATCGAATACCATAAAAAGTTTTCCATTCCCTGCGCTGCCTTTGTCTTCGGCTTGATCGGCATTCCGCTCGGCATTCGCAAGATCCGCGGCGGCAAATCCTATGGCTTCACCATCAGCATCATCGTGATCATGCTCTACTATCTGCTGATGCTGACCGCTGAAACGCTGGCCAAGAACAACACGGTCATGCCGCTCATTGCCATGTGGCTTCCCAACATGGTCCTGGGCGCCCTGGGCCTGCTTTTGCTGCGTGCCGCCGCCCGGGAAACGGCGCCGGCGCCGGTTCGTTTCCTCGGACCGGTTTTGACCCGCTGGCACGCGCGGATGACCCGACGATTGCGTAACCGATAAATTAGTGACACGCCTATCCCCGTGAGGAGCCATGGCGCTGCGCCCCTCCATACCATCAGATTGCAGCCTTGTTGAACAGGGCCGCATATCAGCCCTACTAAAAAAAGAGTACAGCTCGAGCCTGGTCAGACTGGGGGTGCTCAATCCCAAAGCGCTTCTCAACCGCAGCGCGGTTTCCGGACACCATCGCTTTAGCGGTCGCGGGACGCTTGCCTCCCTTCCACTGGACGAATCTGCCGGCGCCCGCGTGGTGGTGAAGCAGTGCCTGCGCGGCGGCCTCATTCGCCATCTCAGCAACGATCTCTTCTGCGGCGGCAACCGTCCCTTCGACGAAATGCGTGTCAACCGAACCATCATTGAGCGGGGCGTCAAAACCACTGAAGTCATCGCGGCGGTACAGGAACGGGTTTTCGGTCCCTTCTACCGCGCCTATCTTGTCTCGCTGGAACTGACCGGATGCATCGATGTGACATCCTATCTGAATCTGCTGCAGGGGAAATCGCCCGGGCAGCGCTTCCGGGCAAAGGCGGGCATTTTTGAGGCGATCGCCCGTGCTTTCAGCGCCATGCACCGCAGCGGTATTTACCACCGGGACCTCCATTTAAAAAATGTCTTGCTGCGCGAGGCGACCTCGGCACAGGCGCCGGAGGTATTCATCATTGATTTTGACCGCGCAAAAGTAAATTCGACGCTGCACCCCAAGGAAAAGCTGAACAACCTGCTGCGCTTCAACCGATCAATTGAAAAGTTCCGGGTTTTCAGCGGAGGGGCAGTTACCAGGGGTGATCAAATGAGATTGTGCCGCGCATACCTCGCCGAACATGGCGATGCTGCGCGATTGATGCCGCGCGCCCTGCGACGACACCGGGCAATGACCAGGCTGCGCAGGATTAAGTGGGGCTTTCGCGCCCGCAGCGG
>CAZWCD010000068.1:5940-14154 GCA_964632275.1 uncultured Thermodesulfobacteriota bacterium | reverse complement strand
TCCGCGAGGGCGGGCGGACGGTGGGCGCGGGCGTGGTGTCGGACGTCATCGAATAGGTTTACTAACGGGCCGATACGGGCCCTGGGGTCTACGGGGTAAGGAAATGGCTGAGCAGAAGATTCGGATTCGGTTGAAGGCGTATGATCACAAACTGCTGGATCAGTCGGCGGTGGAGATTGTGGAAACGGCAAAACGGACGGGCGCGAAAGTGGTGGGCCCCATTCCCTTACCCACGGTCATCAACAAGTTCTGCGTGCTGCGGTCGCCGCACGTGGACAAGAAGTCCCGCGAACAGTTTGAAATGAGAACCCATAAGCGTCTGCTTGACATACTCGAGCCCACGCAGCAAACGGTCGACGCGCTGATGCGCCTCGACCTCTCCGCGGGGGTTGACGTGGAAATCAAGCTGTAGCGCAACCATTCACTGATTAAACGCTAGGGAGAAGAAGCAGGTGTCGCTCGGATTAATTGGTCGAAAAGTGGGCATGGGTCATGTGTACGCCGCCGATGGAACGATGGTTCCCATCACCATCGTCGAGGCCGGTCCCTGTCCGGTGGTGCAGATCAAAAGCAAGGGCAAGGAGGGCTATAATGCCCTTCAGCTCGGATTTCTTCCCAAGAAGGCGGGCCGGGTGAACAAGCCCCTGCAGGGCCATTTCAAGAAGAGCGGCGCGGGGACCCTGTACTACCTCCGGGAGTTCCGGGTTGACGACGTGGAGCCCTATCAGCTGGGTCAGGCCATCAACGTGGAGATATTCAGCGTGGGACAGAAGGTGCGGGTGACCGGCGTGAGCCGGGGCATGGGCTTCGCCGGCGGGGTGAAGCGGTGGAAGTTCAGGGGGGGGCCGGGAACCCACGGATCCACCTCGCACCGGGCGCCGGGATCAATCGGCTCAAGCGCGTATCCCTCGCGGGTGTTCAAGGGGCAGCGCCTTCCCGGGCACATGGGCACCGACACGGTGACGGTTGACGGGCTGGTGATCGTGGACCAGCAGCCGGGCCGGAACCTGCTCTTCATCAAGGGGGCGGTGCCGGGCTGCGCCAACAGCATGCTGATCATCAAGCCGTCACAAAAACAACCAACTGGCAAAGCGGTGAAGCCGTGAGCACGTATTCCGTTGACGTATACAATACCAAGAAAGAGAAAGTGGCCCAGGTGGAGCTGGACGGGCGGGTGTTCGGCGCCGAGGTCAAGCCCCATCTGCTGCACGACGTGGTGAGGATGCAGCTTGCCGGACGCAGGAGCGGCACCGCCTCGGTGAAGAACCGGGCGATGGTAAGCGGCAGCGGCAAAAAGCCCTGGCGGCAGAAGGGCACCGGCCGGGCGCGCATCGGCTCATTGCGGTCCCCCGTCTGGCGGGGGGGCGGCGTCATTTTCGGCCCCTTTCCCCGGGACTACTCCCTGCACCTGAATAAAAAGGTGAAAAAGGCGGCGCTGCGCTCCGCCCTCTCGAGCAAGGTCAGGGAGGACAAGCTGATGGTGATTGACAGCTTTGACCTCGCCGAGACCAAGACCAAGGCCCTGGCGGCGATGCTGCGCCGGCTCGAGATCGACAACGCATTCATCATCGATGAGGCCAACCGCCCGCTGGAGCTGTCGGCGCGCAACCTGCCCCGCATCAAGGTGCTCAAGCCCGAGGGGCTCAACGTGCATGACATCCTGAAATACGACACGCTGATCATCACCCGGGCCTGCCTGGAAAAAATAACGAGGTCACTGTCCGCATGAAAAACGCCTATAGCATCCTGCGCAAGCCGCTGATCACCGAAAAAAGCAACCAGATGAAGGAGACGCTCAATCAGATTGCCTTTGAGGTGGACAAGCGGGCAAACAAAATCGAGATTAAAAAAGCGGTTATGAAGCAGTTTAACGTCCACGTGATCAAGGTGCGGACGTTCATGGTGCTGGGGAAGAAAAAGCGGGTGGGGCGGTCCGTGGGGAAAAAGTCCGACTGGAAAAAGGCGGTGGTCACCCTGAAAGAGGGTGAACGCATAGATTTCTTTGAAGGGGTATAAGAGGAAGGCCGCGGCCGCGCGTCCGGCTGACAGGCCTTGATAGGTGCGCTATGGGCAGTAAAATATACAAACCGACATCACCAGCGCGGCGGTTCCAGGTGGGATCGACCTTTGAGGAACTGACCGCCTCGACACCGGAGAAAAGCCTGCTCCGGTCTCTCTCGAAAAGCGGTGGGCGGAACGCCTACGGCCGCATCACCTGCAGGCACCGGGGAGGCGGCCACAAGCGGCAGCTCCGGATCATCGATTTCAAGCGGGATAAGCATGCCATTCCGGCGACGGTGGCCAGCATTGAGTATGACCCGAACCGGTCCGCCCGCATCGCCCTGCTGCACTACGCGGACGGGGAAAAGCGCTACATCCTGGCGCCGGTTGATCTCCGGGTGGGCGAAAAGCTCATGTCCGGCGACAAGGCCGACATCAAGCCGGGCAACGCGCTTCCCCTGCGCAACATCCCGCTGGGAACGGTGATCCACAACGTTGAGCTCAAGCCCAAAAAAGGGGCGCAGATGATACGCAGCGCGGGGACCTTCGGCCAGCTCATGGCCAAGGAAGGGAACTACGCCCAGATCAAGTTTCCCTCCAATGAAGTGCGCATGGTGCTGATTGACTGCTATGCGACCATCGGCCAGGTGGCGAACATCGACCATGAAAACCGGTCGCTGGGGAAGGCGGGAAAAACCCGCTGGCTCGGCAGGCGGCCGCATGTGCGGGGCGTGGTCATGAATCCGGTCGACCATCCGCTGGGAGGCGGGGAGGGAAAATCCTCCGGCGGCCGGCACCCGGTGACGCCTTGGGGCGTGCCCACCCGCGGCTATAAAACCCGCGACAAGAACAAGCCGAGCAGCAAGTATATCATCAAGCGGGCGGGCAAAAAGCGGTAGTCATAACGCCTTACTTACATTTACCTGAAGGAAAAGCAATGCCTCGATCCATCAAAAAAGGTCCGTATATTGAAGCAAGCCTCTGGAAAAAGGTGGCCGTCGCCAATGAGACCAGGAGCCAGAAGGTGATCAAGACCTGGTCCCGCCGCTCAACCATTTTGCCGGAAATGATCGGCATCACCTTCGCGGTGCACAATGGAAAAAAATTCATACCGGTGTTCGTCACCGAGGACATGGTCGGCCATAAGCTGGGCGAGTTCGCCCCGACCCGGACCTTTCACAGCCATTCCGGCGACAGGAAAAAGGCCAAGACGGGAGGCGCTCCCGCCGCGGCACCTGCTGAACCAAAGAAATCAGGATAAGTGACCGCGTATGGAAACAGTTGCCGTTTCAAAATACATCAGAATATCTCCCCGCAAGGTGCGACTGGTCGCCCGCCTGATTCAGGGCAAGCCGGTCGGGGATGCCTTGAACATCTTGACTTTCACCCCCAAGAAGGCGGCCCCGCTCATTGCCAAGGTTTTAAAATCGGCGGTGGCCAACGCGGGGCAGAAGAAGGGGGTTGACGTGGACGCGCTGGTGGTCAAGCGCATTCTGATCGACCAGGGGCCAACGCTGAAGCGCTTCCACGCCCGGGCCATGGGCCGCGGCGCGCGCATCTTACACAGGTTGAGTCATATTACCGTTGCTGTCGACGAATAGCAACCGACACGCCCCCGGCGCGGGGCAGGGAGGATTGGTGTGGGACAAAAGGTGCATCCAACCGGTTTCCGTTTAGCGCTCTCCAAGGCGTGGGTCTCTAAATGGTACGCCGAGCATGAGTTCGGAAAGCTGCTCCGGGAAGATCTGCAGCTGCGAAAGTATCTGAAGAAGAAGCTCTACCCGGCGGGCATCTCCCGCATCGAGATTGAGCGGGCGACCAACAAGGTGCGGGTGAACATTTTCACCTCCCGCCCCGGTATGGTCATCGGCCGGAAGGGCGCCGAAATTGACCAGCTCAAGAAGGAATTGCAGCAGATGACCGACAAGGAGGTGCTCATCAACATCCATGAGGTGAAGCGGCCGGATATTGATGCGCAGCTGGTGGCGGAGACGGTGGCCCAGCAGTTGATCCGGCGGGTGGCCTTCCGGCGGGCCATCAAGAAGAGCGTCTCCACCGCCCTCAAGCTCGGGGCGATCGGCATCAAGATATCCTGCTCCGGCAGGCTGGCCGGCGCTGAAATCGCCCGGCAGGAATGGTATCGTGAAGGCCGGGTGCCGCTGCACACCCTTCGCGCCAACATCGACTACGGCTTTGCCGAGGCCTTGACCACCTACGGCCTGATCGGCATCAAGGTATGGATTAATAAGGAGCCCGGCGCCTAAACCGCCGGCACGTCAGGGTTGTCACTATGCTTGCACCAAAAAAGATAAAGCACCGGAAACAGCAGCGGGGACGGATGAAGGGCGTTGCCTCCAGGGGATGTCACCTCTCCTTCGGCGATTACGGCCTCCAGGCCCAGCAGTGCGGCTGGCTGACCTCCAAGCAGATCGAGGCCGCGCGCATCGTCATCACCCGCCACATCAAGCGGGTGGGGAAGATCTGGATCAGAATTTTTCCCGACAAACCCATAACCAGCAAACCGACCGAAACCAGGATGGGGAAGGGCAAGGGGGATCCGGCGGAATGGGTGGCGGTAATCAAGCCCGGCAGGATCCTCTACGAGCTCGAAGGGATTCCCGAGGAAGTGGCGCGGGAGGCCTTCCGGCTGGCATCGCACAAGCTTCCCCTGAACACGCGTTTCCTCGCCAGGAGCAACGCCTATGAAGGTTAGCGAGATACGGGAACTCACCCTTGATGAGCTCAGCCAGCGGGAGCGCGACAGCGCCGAGGAATTGTTCAATCTCAAATTTCAGCTGGCCACCGGGCAGCTGGAAAACAAGATGCGCATCCGCCAGATGAAGAAAGAGCTGGCGCGGATCAAGACAATCATGCGGGAAAAACAGAAGTAGCCCTGCAGGCATGCCCTGCGCGCTGCGCACCACAGGAAGCGGGAGATGGTTGCCAAACGAATGAAAAAGTCCATCATCGGCACGGTCATCAGCGACAAGATGGACAAGACGGTAGTGGTAGAAAGCACCAGGCTGGTGAAAGACCCCCTGTATCGCAAAATGATCAGGAAGCGGGAAACCCATATGGCGCATGACCGGAAGGACGAGTGCAAAATGGGCGACCGGGTGGTGATCGAGGAGACCCGCCCCTTGAGCCGGCGCAAGCGGTGGCAGGTGAAGGAAATTATCCAGGAAAAAACATAACCCCATTTTGGTTGCGCGTATATGATCCAGGAACAGACGGTATTAGAAGCGGCAGACAATTCCGGCGCCCGAAAGCTTTTCTGCATCAAGGTGCTGGGCGGAACCGGCAGGCGGTACGCCACGGTGGGCGACATCATCGTGGTTTCCATTCGCGAGGCCCTGCCCAACGCCAAAGTGAAAAAGGGCGAGGTGATGAAGGCGGTGGTGGTGAGGACCACCAAGGAGGTCAAGCGGCCGGATGGAAGCTATATTCGTTTCGGCAACAACTCCGCCGTGCTGATCAACCCCCAGAACGAGCCAATCGGCACCCGGATTTTCGGCCCGGTGGCGCGGGAGCTGCGGGCGAAAAAATTCATGAAGATCATCTCCCTGGCCCCGGAAGTGATCTAGCGCTTTTTCCTCAGAGGAATGTTATGCAAACGCACATGCACATCAAGAAAGATGATCAGGTAAAGGTTATTGCCGGCAGGGAAAAGGGCAAGACCGGCAGGGTGATGCGGGTGATCGGCAAGAAGAGCCAGCTGCTGGTGGAAAAGGTGAACCTGGTCAAGCGGCACACCCGTCCGAGCAGCCAGCACCGCCAGGGAGGGATTATCGAGAAGGAATCTCCCATCCACATTTCCAATGTGATGATCATCTGCAGCAAATGCAATGCCGCCGTGAAGATAGGCAGTAAAACACTGGAGGACGGGGCGAAGGTCCGCTGCTGCAAGAAGTGCGGAGAGGTCATCGATCTGTAATCATCAGGAGCTCTGGTAAGGAAACATGGCTATGTCAAGGCTGAAAGAACGCTACACCAAGGAAATTGCCCCGAAACTGATGAAGGAGTTCGGCTACACCAATCCCATGCAGGTCCCGCGGCTGAAGAAGCTGCTGATCAACATGGGGCTGGGCGAGGCCATCCAGAACGTCAAGGTGCTGGACTCGGCGATGGAGGAGCTCAGGGCGATCACCGGGCAGAAGCCGGTTGCCACCAAGGCCAAGAAGTCCATCGCTAACTTCAAGCTGCGCAAGGGCATGTCCATCGGCTGCATGGTCACCCTGCGCAAGGAGCGGATGTACGAGTTTTTTGACCGGCTGGTGAATGTGGCCCTTCCCCGGGTGCGGGATTTCAAGGGGGTTTCCGGCAAGTCCTTCGACGGCAGGGGGAACTACTCGCTGGGCATCAGGGAGCAGATCATCTTTCCGGAGATCGACTACGACAAGATCGACAAGATCAAGGGGCTCAATATCAACGTCGTCACCACGGCCAGGACCGACGAGGAGGGCAAGGCCCTGCTCCGGCTTCTGGGCATGCCCTTTAAAGATTAGTCGAACCTATGTGCCATTTCTGTAGGAGCGCCTTCAGGCGCGATGGATTCGCGGCAGACAGCCGCTCCTACCGGGCATCTAATACAAGCAATGTTGAGTGCACGGGAGAGTGAGGTAAGCGCGTGGCAAAGAAATCGCTGATCATAAAGACGAAACGGCCCAAGAAATTCCCGGTGCGGGATTATAACCGCTGTCCCCTCTGCGGCAGGCCGCGGGCCTACTACCGCAAGTTTGACATGTGCAGAATTTGTTTCCGAAAGCTCGCCCTGCAGGGTGAGATACCCGGTGTCATCAAATCCTGTTGGTAAAAGAGTATTTGTGAGGAGCTCGAGATATGCTGACTGATCCCCTGGCGGACATGCTGACGCGCATCAGGAACGCGCACAAGGCGAAATTCGATACGGTTGAAATGCCCACCTCCCGCCTCAAGGCGGGCGTGGCCAAGCTGCTGAAGCAGGAGGGATACATCAAGGATTTCAAGGTGGCGACCAATGACGCCAACAAGAAGGTCCTGCGGATTTCGCTTCGCTATGATGAGCGCAATCGTCCGATCATCGAGGGCCTGCGGCGGGTGAGCAAACCGAGCCTCCGGATCTACGTGGGGAAGGATCGCATTCCTTCGGTGATGAGCGGTTTGGGTCTGGTCATTCTCTCCACCTCGAAGGGGGTGGTGACCGAGCGGGAGGCCCGGAGCCTCAACGTGGGGGGAGAAGTACTCTGTTACGTGTGGTAAGCAGCAGCGCGCAGATTTGTTCTTTTTGAAGGAGAAACCTATGTCCCGGATCGGGCGTCTTCCCATAGCCATACCCAGCGGCGTAAAGGTCGAGATCAACAACGCCACGGTGAAAGTAACCGGCCCCAAGGGCTCCCTTTCCCAGGCCATCGCGCCGGGGATAGGCGTGGCGGTGGCCAAGGATAAGATTGTTCTGTCCATCGAGACCCAGTCGAAAAACGCCAGCGCCCTGGAGGGGCTCGCCCGCAGCCTGATCAACAACATGGTCACCGGCGTGAGCAAGGGCTTTGAGGTGGCGCTGGAGCTGGTGGGGGTCGGCTACCGCGCGGAGATGAAGGGATCGGCGCTGCAGCTCGTCCTGGGATACTCGCACCCGGTGGTCTATGAGGTCCCCAGCGGCATCAAGGCAACGGTTGACAAGCAGACCCGCATCGTGCTCGAAGGGATCGACAAGCAGCTGGTGGGGGAAACCGCGGCAATCATCCGGGGATTTAAACCCCCCGACCCGTACAAGGCCAAGGGCGTCAAGTACGCGGATGAAGTGATCAAGAAGAAGATAGGGAAGAAGGGCATCAAGTAAAGCGGGTAATCTGTTTCGGTGGAGAAGCTCATGTCGTCCATGGCGGCAACAAAGGTTTCCTGGCTCAGGCGCAAGAACCGTGTACGGAAAAAAGTAAAGGGCAGTCCGGCGTGTCCCCGGCTCAATGTGTATCGCAGCAACAAGCACATGTACGCGCAGGTCATCGATGACGTGTCCGGTCAGACCCGGGCCGCCGCCTCCACCCTGAGCCCCGAGCTCAAGGAGAAGCTGAAGGGCACCGGCAACCGGGAAGCGGCGAAGCAGGTGGGGATGCTGGTGGCGCGCAAGTGCCTGGCGCAGCAGATAACCACCGTGGTGTTCGACCGCAGCGGCTTTTTATATCACGGCCGGGTGAAGGCCCTGGCCGATTCGGCGCGCGAAGGCGGACTGAAGTT
>CAZWCD010000068.1:2164-5840 GCA_964632275.1 uncultured Thermodesulfobacteriota bacterium | reverse complement strand
ACCGGAGGTGAGTGCTTGGCAGAGGTAAATGTCAGTGAACTGAATTTGGAGGACCGGGTAGTCAACATCAGCAGGGTGGCCAAGGTGGTCAAGGGCGGCCGACGGTTCAGCTTCAGCGCCGTGGTGGTGGCGGGAGACCGCAACGGCTGGGTGGGATACGGCCTGGGAAAGGCCAACGAGGTCCCCGAAGCGATTCGCAAGGGGGTCGAGCAGGCGAAAAAGAACCTGGTCCACGTTGCCATCGTCAACGGCACCATTCCTCACGAGATCACCGGACGCTACGGCGCCAGCACCATATTTCTCAAGCCGGCCGCTGAAGGAACCGGGGTGATTGCCGGGGGAGCCATCAAGGTGGTGATTGAATCAGCAGGCATTAAAAACATTCTTACCAAATGCCTGGGGTCGCACAACCCGCATAATGCAGTGAAGGCGGCCTTCGATGCCCTGCAGCAGCTCAGGAACCCTGACGAATTCAAAAAAAGACACCCCACCGCCAGCGAACAGTAGACGGAGCGGCCTCCACAGGGGGAAGGATAGATGAACACAGCGAACAAGACACTGGCAATAACCCTGATCAGAAGCGGCATCGGGCGACCTCCCAAGCATCGGGAAACCCTGAAGCGCCTGGGACTGACCAGGCTTCATAAAACGGTCATGCTCAAGGGAACGCCGCAGGTGCGGGGCATGATCAACCAGGTATCCCATCTGCTCAGCGTGGTTGAACAGGATTAATTTCACTACCCTAACGACGGAACACCACAAGGATTGCAGTCACGGCCATGAAGATTCATGAATTAAGGCCCGCCAAGGGGTCTACCAAAAAGAGGAAACGGGTGGGAAGAGGGTCCGGCTCAGGACACGGCAAGACTTCCTGCCGCGGCAGCAAAGGGGCAAATGCGAGGGCCGGCGGCGGCCTGCCGCCCGGATTTGAGGGAGGCCAGATGCCGCTGGCGCGGAGGCTTCCCAAACGGGGCTTCACCAATATTTTTAAGCGGCGATACGCGCTTGTGAACATACGGGATCTCGAGCGCTTTGCCACCGGCAGCGTCGTGGATGTCAAGGCCCTCGTGGAAGCCGGACTGGTGAAGCAGCTGCAGTCGGGCATCAAGTTGCTCGCAGAAGGAAGCATACAACACCCCCTCACCGTTAAGGTGCACGCGTGCAGCAAAAGCGCGCAGCAGAAGATCGAGGCGGCCGGGGGGAAAGTGGAGACGGTGCGCATATGATCGGCGGCTTCCAGAGCATTCCTAAAATTCCTGAGCTGAGAAAGCGGATTATCGTATCCTTTCTTTTGCTGGCGGTGTACCGGATCGGCGTGCACGTGCCCACCCCGGGCATTGACACCCATGCGCTGGCCGCTTTTTTTGAGCAGCAGAAGGGAACGCTCTTCGGACTGGTTGATCTGTTTTCGGGGGGCGCCCTCGGACAGATGTCGGTGTTTGCCCTGGGCATCATGCCCTACATCAGCGCCTCGATTATTTTTCAGCTGCTGACGGTGGTCATCCCCTATCTGGAAAAGCTGTCGAAGGAGGGAGAGGCGGGGCGGAAAAAAATCACCCAGTATACCCGCTACGGCACGGTGGTCTTGAGCATCATCCAGGGGTTCGGCATCGCCATATCCCTGGAGCGGATGTCGGGCCCGGGAGGCGAAGGGATGGTGCTCAATCCCGGCTTTTCCTTCCGGTTCATGACCATCCTGACGCTCACCGCGGGCACCGCGTTCATCATGTGGCTGGGTGAGCAGATCACTGAGCGCGGTTTGGGCAACGGCATTTCGCTGATCATCTTTGCCGGCATTGTCGCGGGCATCCCCAAGGCGTTCGGCAACACCCTGCGCCTGTACAGCACCGGTGAAATGAGCCCGCTGTTCATTCTCTTTGTCTTTGTCGTGATGATCGTGGTGGTGGCGGTGATCGTGTTTACCGAGCAGGGGCAGCGCCGCATTCCGGTGCAGTATGCCAAACGGGTGGTGGGTCGGAAAATGTACGGGGGGCAGAGCACCCACCTCCCGCTCAAGATTAACATGTCCGGCGTGATACCCCCTATTTTTGCCTCGTCGATCCTGATGTTTCCCCTGACCATAGCCCAGTTTCTGCCGCCGGAGACGCTGGAGTCAAACGGCTGGCTCAAGGCGATCCTGACCAGCATGGGGCCGTCGCACATCCTGTACAACCTGCTCTACGTGCTCTTCATCGTGTTTTTCTGCTATTTCTATACCGCGGTCATCTTCAACCCGGTTGACGTCGCCGACAACATGAAGAAATACGGCGGCTACATCCCGGGGATCAGGCCGGGAAAGAAGACCTCTGATTACATTGACCGGGTGCTGACCCGGATTACGCTGGGAGGGGCCATTTACGTGGCCGCGGTGTGCGTGCTGCCGTCGATCCTCATCTACCGGTTCAACATACCGTTTTACTTCGGGGGCACGGCCCTGCTCATCGTGGTGGGCGTGGCCATGGACACCATCTCGCAGATGGAATCGCACATGCTCTCCCGGCACTACGAAGGCTTTATGAAAAAAGGGCAGCTCAAGGGGCGCCGGTAGTCCGGCGGATTGCCCCGGCTGTTTTTCACCGAAGCAGGTTTGCGAAAGGGGAGACACCGATGAGAATGATACTGCTTGGTCCGCCCGGGTGCGGCAAGGGCACCCAGGCCAAGATGCTGATTGACACCTACGGCATTCCCCAGATCTCCACCGGCGATATCCTGCGGGAGGAGCTTGCCCAGAAGACACCCCTGGGCATTGAGGCCAAGACCTACATGGACAAGGGGGCGCTGGTTCCCGACGCCCTGGTGATCAAGATCATCGAGGGGCGCCTTGGCAAAGGGGACTGCAAGGGCGGCTTCATCCTTGACGGATTTCCCCGGACCCTCGCCCAGGCCGAGGCGTTGGAGACAACCCTGGCGGGGATGAAACTGCAGATTGAGCACGTGCTCTCCATCGAGGTGGACGACGCGGAGCTCATCCGCCGGCTTACCGGCAGGAGGATCTGCCGGCAATGCGGGGGGAGCTATCACCTGATGTTCAATCCGCCGCGCCAGGAAGGGCGCTGCGACGCCTGCGGCGGCGAACTCTATCAGCGCGACGACGACAAGGAAGAGACCATCAGGAAACGGCTCACCGTGTATCAGGCGCAAACCGAGCCGCTGATCAGCTTTTATCAGAAGAAGGGGATACTCCATTCCATCCCCGGCGTGGGAAGCATTGATGAGATCAAGGGGAAGATCCTGCGAGCGCTGAGCGCGTAGCCGGCGCGCTTTGAACCATTCACGGCATCCGTGCCGCGGGAAGCTATGGCGAAAGAAGACCCGATAGAAGTTGAAGGCAGCATTTTAGAGGCCCTGCCCAATGCCATGTTCCGGGTGGAACTGGATAACGGGCACAAGGTCCTTGCCCACATATCAGGCAAGATGCGCATGCACTTCATCAAAATCCTTCCCGGGGACAGGGTGACCCTGCAATTTTCCCCCTACGACCTCAACCGGGGAAGGATCATCCACCGCAAGAAACAGTTCTAACGTGCGACAGCGCACCATTCTATTGGACAGGGTGACACAGTGAAGGTACGATCATCAGTAAAAAAAATATGCAGCAAGTGCAAGATTATCAAGCGGCGCGGGGTGGTCAGGGTTATCTGCGAACGGACCAAGCACAAGCAGAAGCAAGGCTAGG
>CAZWCD010000068.1:0-2064 GCA_964632275.1 uncultured Thermodesulfobacteriota bacterium | reverse complement strand
ACCGGGTGGCACGCATTGCAGGAGTTGACCTTCCCAAGAACAAGAACATAGAAATCGCGCTCACCTACATCCACGGCATCGGGCGCGCAAGCTCGCGGAAGATTCTGAGCCAGTTGGCCATCGATCCCCAGCGCAAGTCGGACAAGCTCGATGACCAGGAGGTGGCGCGCATCCGCGAGGTGATCGACAATACCTACAAGGTTGAGGGCGACCTGAGAAGGGATGTCTCCATCAACATCAAGCGCCTGGTTGATCTCGGCAGTTACCGGGGGCTCCGCCACCGCAAGGCCCTGCCGGTCCGGGGACAGCGGACGCACACCAATGCCCGGACCAGAAAAGGGCCGCGGCGCAAGCTGGTGGGAAAAAAGACCGCCAAGGCGACAACCTGAAATTAATCGCGGGAGTACATGATGGCAGAGGGCAAGAAAAAGGTTTTCAAGAAAAAGCGGGAGAAAAAGAACGTCCAGGACGGCATTGCTCACATCCAGTCCACCTTCAATAATACCATCATCACCATTACCGATGTGAACGGCAACGTCATCGCGTGGTCCAGCGCCGGCATCAAGGGGTTCAAGGGCTCCCGGAAGAGCACCCCGTACGCGGCGCAGCAGTCGGCCGAGGACGCGGCCCGAAAGGCCATGGTGCACGGCCTCAAGAACATCGATGTGTTTGTCAAAGGGCCGGGAGCGGGGCGCGAGGCAGCGCTGCGGTCGCTCCAGGCGGTAGGCCTCAACATACGAACGATACGTGACGTTACACCGATTCCCCACAACGGGTGCAGGCAGCCCAAGCGGAGAAGGGTCTAACAGGGAGGAAGCAGTGGCACGATACAGAGGTGCAGTGTGCAGATTGTGTCGCAGAGAGGGCATGAAGCTCTTTCTCAAGGGAGACCGGTGTTACACGGACCGGTGCGCCATCGACCGGCGTAATTACGCCCCCGGGCAGCACGGCCGCGCGCGCAGCAAGTTTTCCGACTACGGCAACCAGCTCCGTGAAAAGCAGCGGGTCAAGCGGATCTACGGCGTTCTGGAAAAGCAGTGCCGCCGCTACTTCGAGAAGGCAGCGCGGCAGCGGGGGGCGACCGGCGAGAACTTCCTGATGCTGCTTGAACGCCGGCTGGACAACGTGGTCTATCGACTGGGCTTTGTCACCTCGCGCAACGAGGCGCGGCAGCTCATTCGCCACCGCCACTTCCGGGTGAACGGCAAGGTGGTGGACATCCCCTCCTACATACTCAATCCCTCCGACACCATCGAGCTCAAGGAAAAGAGCAAGAACATGGCCCGCATCGTGGAGTCGCTCGAGGCGGTGGAGCGGCGCGGCGTGCCGCGCTGGCTGGAGCTGGACAAGCAGCAGCTGAAGGGCAAGCTCTCGGACCTTCCCGCCAGAGAAGAGATCACCATCCCCATTCAAGAGCAGCTGATCGTTGAGCTCTTAAGCAGACAGATGTAACGCCCATAACCTCTCAGCATGAGGCATTAAAACAATGCATAGGAACTGGCAGAGCTTAATCAAGCCCAAGCGGCTGGCATCGCAGGAAGAGACGCTGAATGATTTCTACGGCAAGTTTGTCGCCGAGCCGCTTGAGCGGGGGTTCGGGGCCACCATCGGCAACGCCCTGCGCCGGATCCTGCTTTCTTCCGTCCAGGGGGCTGCCATTACCTCGGTGCGCATCAAGGGGGTGCTGCACGAATTTTCCACCGTCCCCGGGGTGCGCGAGGATGTCACCGACATCATTCTCAATTTGAAAGAGGTCAGGCTCAAGCTTTTTTCGGAAAGCGCCGAGACCGTGAGGATAAAGGCCAAGGACAGCGGGGTGCTGAAGGCGGGGGATATCATCACCAGCAACAACGTGGCTATTTTGAATCCCGACCAGCACATTGCCACCCTCTCCAAGGACGCCGACCTGGATATGGAAATGGTGGTCAGGCACGGCAAGGGGTACATCCCTGCGGAGAGAAACAAGGATGACCTGCAGCCGGTGGGCACCATTCCCATTGACGCGATTTTCTCCCCCATCCGCAAGGTCAATTACACGGTAACCCATGCCCGGGTGGGCCAGGT
>CAZWCD010000067.1:5501-14324 GCA_964632275.1 uncultured Thermodesulfobacteriota bacterium | reverse complement strand
GATCAGCGCCCTTCTCTTTGAGACCGAAGGCAATCGCCCGCGCCGCACCTCCCGCCCCCAGAACCACGGCAGTTTTTCCCTGAAGCTCAATTTTATCCTGCAGCGCCCTCATGGCGCCGTTCCAATCGGTATTATAGCCGATCAGCTTTCCATCCCTGTTGACAATGGTGTTTACCGCCCCTATCTGTAGGGCCACCGGCTCTATCTCATCAAGGACGGCCATCACCTCCACCTTGTGAGGTATGGTGACACTGACCCCTTTTAAGCCGAGCGCCGTGATACCCCGGACCGCCTCATGCAGCCGCTCCACCCGGAATGCCACGAAAACATAATCCAGCCCCAGGTGCCGGAAAGCGGCGTTGTGCACCAGGGGCGAGAGGGAATGCCCTACGGGATTGCCGATGATGGCACAGAGCTTGGTGGAAGCGGTGATTGTGCTGCGATTCATTGTATTCATGGTTCAAAGGTTGGCACACGGGAGTAAGGAAGCACTGGTTTCATAGCATTGATTCGCTTCGTGGCATATGATTTAGGGGCCAGGGTTTAGTCTGCAGGCTGGAGGGTAAAACCCCTCGTCTCCATTCTTGGTCGCAATTTAGAACATTGGACATTCGGATTTTGGATTTGTTTCGAATTTCGGATTTCGTGCTTCGGATTTCTGATTTTTCCCCACCTGTATTCTGCTTCCTGTCCCCTGTCCCCTGTCCCCTGTCCCCTGTCTCCTTCTACTCCTTCCCCTCTATCATTTCCCCCACCCGGTCCGCCGCGTACCGGACATATTCAGCGCACTTTTTGCGGCCCTCCGATGCAAGATAGGCCATGCCTTCCTTGGTTTTGAGATCCACTCCCAGCAGCCCGCGGCAGTTGACCTCTCCGAACCGCGATTTAAAATCAGTCAGAAAACCGTCCACGTCCCGGTAGATCTCTTTCTTTTCCTTTCCCCTGCCTTCAAGACTGATAATCATAGTTGCGGCCGCGACCGCGCCGCAGACGTAGCCGTTTCTGCCCAGTCCCCCGCCAAAGCCTGCAGCCAGGTGGTAATCGAGCGACTCACCGCCCTCTACCAGTTCGCTCAGCGAGCGAAATACCGAAATCGCGCAGTTATTCCCCTGCTCAAAATAGGAAACGGCATGCTCTCCTGTGTCCATCGGCACCTCCCGGTTAACCTGCTGTGCTCTAACAGGATTTGTATAGTACAAGCACCCGCGTTTGTAAATATGAAATAATGGCGGCCCATCACCGCGGTCAGGCGGCGCACCTAACAGGCTGTTCAAAAACATCCCAGATGCAAGGCGCGCGAAATCCTGAGAAACGAGGCATACATGCAAGTACGCTGCAGTGACGAAGGATGAGCAGGCAACGCAGGGGATGGGTGTTTTTCAACAGAGTGCCAGGGGGCATGAAAATGAGCGATAGGGAGGGCGGTTGCAGGTTGGCAAGGCTTACCGCATGACAGTCAGGTGATACCGCGCCTGATAGCGCTTATAGATGCGTTCCCCGACGGCATCTGGTCCGGCATGGCTGGTTGAGACAATCCAGTCGGCACACTCAAGGTAAAGGGGGCGGCGTTCGCGCATGAGGTCCCGAATCTTCTGCAGCGGGTTCCTGCCGCTCAACAGCGGCCGGTCGGATGAGCGCGTACGCTTATAGATGGTCGACACACCGGCGACCAGCAGGATGCTGCAGCCGTGCTCTTTGAGGACGCGGCGGTTGCTCTGCTGACAGACCGTCCCTCCCCCGCAGGCAATCACCGCGTTTCGTTCGGTGGTCGCCAGCGCATGCAGCAGATGAGATTCCATGGCGCGAAACCGGTCTTCTCCTTCTTCCTCGAACATCTGTGGTATGGTCTTGCCGGTGCTGGCGGTAATCGCCTGATCCAGGTCAATGAAGCGTCGCCCGAGCAGGCGGGCAAGTATCCCGCCCTGGGTGGTTTTACCCACGCCGGAAAAACCGATGAAAAAGATGATGTCAGGGGCCGTCGCATGCGGCTGGCTACACGCCGCCTGCGAAAGGCAGGAGGGATCATACCCTAAAGGGGTTATAGTACCGGAAGCGTCGGAGTGGAAGGTTCCAATGACCTGCTTCATTGCCGGATGCTCTGCGCGCGCGTCGGAAAGCCTTGTTGGGGTTCCATTTAATATATCTTCCCGATGATTGTCAATTTTAATATTGTGTTTTATACATCTATTTTATATAACCTGTCTACATTATGCTCCGGCGCCATACCGCGCCGCCATGCAAAACGATAAGATGGTGAAATCATGGCATCGCAGGACAACACCGGACATCCCCTGTCGGTCAAACGGCGGGTAAAGCTGCAATGGCTGCTGCTGTTCATCGGCATGGTCGTGCTGGTAGCGCTGGTTCGTTTTGTCGGCGGGGTTTTTGCGCCGCGCGCCGATGCCCCCTATAAAACTGCCGCCATTCAAAGGGGCGATATCAGGAAAACCATCTCCTGCAGCGGTCCGCTTGACCCGGTGACCAAAGTGGATGTGGGGACGCAGGTATCGGGCACCATTGCCAGAATTTACGTGGACTACAACGATCAGGTCACCAGGGACCGGATTCTGGCGGAGCTGGACACCTCGCTTTTCAAAGCGGAGGTGGACAACGCCGGGGCCAACCTGCTCAACAAGGAGGCAGCGCTGGAAGAGGCCCAGGCGGAGTACGATCGCAATCTTCCCATTTTCAAAAAGGGGGTCATCTCCGATTTTCAGTTCATCACCACCCGGGTCAAACTAAAAACCCGGCAGGCCGAGCTGCAGTCGGCCCGCGCCACCCTGCAGAAGGCCCGGCGCAACCTTGAGTACGCGGTGATCCGCTCTCCCATTGACGGCATCGTCATCGCCAAAAACGTGGAGGAAGGGCAGACCGTCGCCGCCAATTTCGAAACCCCCACCCTGTTTGAAATTGCCGCCGATTTGTCCCACCTGGAAATTCTGGTAAACGTCGATGAGAGCGACATCGGAGACATCAGGGAAGGACAGAAGGTCACGTTCGAGGTGCAGGCGTATGCCGGCAGGGTGTTTGAAGGAACGGTGAAGAAGATTCGCCTGCAGCCCAAACTCATATCCAATGTGGTGAACTATACGGTGGTGGTTGATGCCGTCAATCAGGAGCATGTGCTGCTCCCGGGCATGACTGCCGAAGTGGACTTTATCATCGCGGAGAAGAACAATGTCCTGCTCGCGCCTACTGCCGCACTGCAGTTCCAGCCCCCGGGGGAGCCTGCCGGGGAAGCGGGCAACCGCGCGGCCGGGGAAAATCAGGGGCGGCTGTGGTTCATCGACCGGAACGGTCGTCCGTCCATGGTGCAGGTGAAGACCGGCATTGCCGACGGGTCGTTTACCGAACTGATTGACGCCGGCGCGCTCACCGAAGGGATGCAGGTGCTCTGCGGGGTGAGCAGCACCGCAAAGGACGGCAAGAGCATAAAACATGTGAATCGCCTCTTGATGGGCGATCAGGCAGGACCGCCGCCCGGTCCGCCGCCGCCCGGCCTGTAGCAGGCTGTTGAAAAAGCGTGGTGCCGCATATGGGGTTGCCGGTCATATTGCAAAATCTGCTCCAGATCGCCTTCACCAGCATTCTCAAGCATAAGCTGCGCAGCATGCTCACCTCGCTCGGCATCATCATCGGGGTCAGCGGGGTGATCGTCATGTCGGCGGTCGGGGAGGGAACCCAGGCGCTGATCCGGCAGGAAATCAACCTGCTGGGCACCAACGTGCTGATTGTGTCGCCCGGTTCAAGCCGGGCGGGCGGTGTGCAGCGCGGCACGGGCAGCCTCAATCGCTTTACCCTGGATGACGTCGAGCAGATACGGCAGTCGGCGACGCTGCTCCAGGCCATATCGCCGCTGGTGATGGCCGGGGGCCAGGTCATTGCCGGCAATGCCAACTGGGCAACCGAAATCTGCGGGGTGGGCACCGATTATTTTGCCATAAAGAACTGGAAGGCGGAGCAGGGCAGCCTCTTCACCGAAAAGGATGTGAGCGCGAGCAGAAAGGTGGCGCTCCTCGGCAGGAGCGTTGCCGATGAGCTGTTCGCCGGCGGGAATCCGGTCGGGCAGAAAATCCGCATCCGAAACATACCCTTTACCGTCATCGGCGTGCTTGAAGAGAAGGGTCAGGGCGGGAGGGGCCTTGATCAGGACGACCTGGTCATTGCCCCGGCCACCACCGTGCTCTACCGCCTCAAGGGCGGGCGCTTTATCGACCTGATCACCGCAAGCGCCGTATCGGCGGATGCGCTGGAGGCGGCCGAGGAGGAGATGCGCGCCGCTCTCCGCAAGGCCCATCGCCTGGAAAGCGGGGAGGACGATTTCACCATTCAGAACCAGACCGAAATCATCGAGGTGGTCACCAAATCGTCAAAGCTGATGACCAGCTTTCTCGCGGCCATCGCCGGCATCGCCCTGGTCGTCGGGGGGATCGGCATCATGAACATCATGCTGGTGTCGGTCACCGAACGGACCCACGAGATCGGCATACGCATGTCGGTGGGCGCGCAGCGCGGCGACATCATGGTGCAGTTTCTCACCGAGGCGGTGGTGCTGAGCGTGATCGGCGGCCTGTGCGGGGTGCTGCTGGCACTGCTGGCCGCGTTCGGCATCAATGAGTTCACCGCGTTCAGCGCCCTGGTCAGGACGCGGATGATCCTGCTCTCGGTCGCGGTCTCCGCGGCCATCGGGATCGTCTTCGGCTTCTTCCCGGCGCGGAAGGCGGCGCGACTCAACCCGATCGACGCGCTGCGCTATGAGTGACCCGGAGGAGGATATGTGTTTGATTTAAAGCTGCTGGGCATGGGCGCTGCGCTCGGTTCCGCGGCATCCTGGGCCATAGGCTCAATTCTCTTCAAGCGCATCGGTGAAACGGTCACCCCCTTCGGCATGACCCTGAGCAAGGGGGCGGTGAGTTCGCTCCTGCTGGGCGCGGTGCTGTTGGTTACCGGTTGCGGCGACCTCCCCGGCGGAGCCCTCGGTCTCCTGCTGCTGAGCGGCGTTCTCGGCATAGCGGTGGGCGACACCCTTTTCTTTGCCGCGCTGCAGGACCTGGGCCCCATCGGGCTGATCGTATTTTTCATGGCCGGACAGATCCTCACCGCGCTCATGGCCATCCTGCTCCTGGGGGAAATGCCCGGTTCCGGCGAGTGGACGGGCATCGCCGTGGTGCTTGCCGGCATCATCATGGTGCTGATTACGCAAATCTCGCGTGATGCATCGCAGCGGCCGACCCGGCTGCGGGGAATCATGCTGGGTTTTTTTTCCATGCTGGCCATGTCGCTGTCGCTGATTATCGCAAAGCAGGCACTGGCCTCGGTTTCAACCATGACCGCCACCTTCATCCGCATGGCGGCGGGAACCCTGGGCATGCTCCTCTTCGGCCTGCTCACCGGTAGGGTGCGGGAGTGGCTCAATCCCTTCAGCGACATGAAAATGATCTCGGTGTTTGTGCTCTCCGTGTGCGTGGTCACCTTCGGCGGCTTCTGGCTCTCGCTGGTGGCCATCAAGCACGTGGAGATTGCCATCGCCAATGCGCTCGGCGCGGCCGAGCCCCTGTTTGTCATTCCGCTGGCGATGTTTTTTTTAAAGGAACGGGTTACCCTGATGGAGATAGCCGGGGCGGTGCTCACCGTGTTCGGGGTGGTGCTGCTCTGCAGGGTGTGAGGACAGGCATGAAACGGCGGTATGCGCATGCGTGGTGAAAGCGCTCAGCAGGACACGGCTCACGGCATTATTGAGGCGCTCGCCGGCGGCGATTTTCATGCCGCCCTGCTGCGGGAGGCCCTTTCCCTCAGCCACGCGCCGCAGCCGCCCCTCTTTGACCTGGCCCGGCAGGCGCGGGATCTCCACTTTCCTGAAAAAAAAGTGGAAGTGCGCAGCGTGATCGAACTATCCAACACCTGCGTGGGCAATTGCCGCTATTGCAACATGGCCCGCAGTTTGCCGCGGGAGCGCTACCGGATTGAACCTGACGCCTTCGAGGAAATCGCCGCCGCCATCCACCGGCGGGGAAGACGGGTCCTGCTCCTGCAGTCGGGGGAAAATCCCGCCCCATCATTTGTGGACTATGTCTGCCGCTGCGTCGAAGCGGTGAAGGCCCGATTCAGCGATCTGTGCATCATGCTCTGCCTGGGGAATTTGCACCCCGACCAGTATCGCCGGCTGCGGCAGGCGGGGGCGGAGCGCTACATTCTCAAATTTGAAACCTCCAATCCCGCACTCTACCGGCGATTGAAACCCCACGACTTGCTGGAGCGGCGGCTGGCATGCATCGAGCATCTGTTATCGGCCGGTTTCGCCGTGGGCACCGGCAACATCGTCGGCCTGCCCGGTCAGTCGCTCGACGACATCGCGGCCGACCTGCTGCTGGTCAAGCAGTATCCCGTATCGATGATGAGCTGCTCGGCGTTCATCCCCGCGGAGGACTCCCCGTACCGGGCTGAACCGGCCGGAAGCCTGGACCTCACCCTTGCCACCATGGCTTTGATGAGGATCATGAACCCCCGGGCGCTGATGCCGACCACCAGCTCGCTGGAAAAAGCGGGGGAGGACGGGCAGTATCACGGGCTGCTGGCCGGGGCGAACACGGTTACCGTCCACGACGGGACACCACCGGAGCTCAAGCGCCTGTTCCCCATCTATTCGCTCAAACGGGTTGTACCAAACGAAGCGCACCTGCGGGAGATTGTCCGACGGGCGGGCATGCGCATCTCAATGGAGGCCCTGCATGGATAGCGGCGCCCTAGGCGAACTGCTGGAGGCGGCGAGGCCGAGGCTGGAGGATTACCGCCGGCTGAAGAAGGCGGGACTGGTGCCGATGGACGGCGATTTCTTCCCATCGGTGCATTATCCGCCGATCACCATGTATCCGCCAATCACCGAAGAGGCCCTGTTTGAAACCTACACCCTGCCGCCCGACGGAATGTTTGATCTCTACGTGCACATCCCCTTTTGCATGCGCCGCTGCGTGTTCTGCCACTATCCCTCCCTGTATGCCGCGGCCGACGCGGAAAAGGACCGCTACCTCACCGCGCTGGAAAAGGAAATGGACATCTACCTGCGCCGGCTGGGGGTCAGCTCCATTAAAGCGCGCTCCATTCTGGTCGGCGGCGGGACCCCCACCGACCTCACCCCGGCGCAGCTGGAGCGATTCCTCGCCCTCTTCACCGCGCGGCTGGATATGAGCGGATGCCGGCAGTTCAATTATGATGTTGATCCCTCGACCCTGGTGGGCCCCGGGGGTTTGGAGCGGCTGCGCATCATGCGGTCGTTCGGCGTCGACCGCCTGACCATCGGGGTGCAGTCCTTCAATGACGCCATCCTCAAGCGGATGAACCGCTCCCATGACGCCGCGGTCGCGCTTGAGTCAATCCGGAACTCGCAGGAGTGCGGCTACAAGGTGAACATTGAATTTATCTTCGGGTATCCCGGCCAGACTCTGGAGAACTGGATCGAGGTGGTGGAGCAGGCGATCGGCACCGGCGTCGATGAGATCCAGTTTTATCGTCTCAAGGTCATCCCCTACGGCGACCAGCAGGGGGTCATCCAAAAGGTGCGGGAGATCCGTCCCGACGAGATGATCCCGGTGGAAGACATGTTCCTGATGAAGCAGGCGGCCATCGAGCTGCTTGCCCGCAGCGGCTACCACGAAAATTTGCGGCGGGTATTCACCAGGAAGCGGTCGGACATTTCACTCTACGCGTTCAACCAGTGCTGCGCGCTGCTCGACCAGCTGGGATTCGGGCTGACCGCGTTCAGCAGCATGCGCGACCGCTTCGGCCTGAACGTGCAGTATTTTGACGAGTACTACCGGGCGATCGACGCGGGGCGGCTGCC
Organism: uncultured Thermodesulfobacteriota bacterium; assembly: GCA_964632275.1. Classification (GTDB taxonomy): domain Bacteria; phylum Desulfobacterota; class WTBG01; order WTBG01; family WTBG01; genus CAZWCD01. The sequence goes on along the minus strand of CAZWCD010000067.1, from coordinate 6,487 downwards.
GCTTAACCGCGGATTGGTGCGCAGCGCGGATGAGCAGATGCGCTGGGCCATCATTCTGCCGCTTAAAAATTACTTCATCAGGAAAAAGCAGTATTTAGCGGTGACCGGGGTCCCCCTGGCCGGCGCGTTTCCCCGCACCTTTGCCGCCCTCAAGGAGTTCGGGCTGGTGAGCGAAACCGACTCCCGCGTCGAGCTGACCACGCTGGGGGCGTTTTTCGCCGACGAGGTGGTGCAGCAGTTTCATCAGCAGGACTATATGCCATTTCCCCCGGAAAACTACGCGGCCGGTCCGCTGAACCCTTACACGCAGTGAACTCATGAAGCACCCCTCGGGAACGCCCGGGGAGATTGTTCAAGGCCATGAAATCATTTTTTGCAGTCGCCGTCATGCTGGGCACGGTCCTGGCCGCCCCCGCCCCCTTTGCACAACAGCCGGCTACTCCGGCGGAACCGCCGCCCTACCTCCGCGTCACTTCCAAGGCATCCCTCATCCACCTGGGCAGCCTCGATTCCTTCGACATCACCGAAGGCGGCACCCGCGCGGCTTCCCTGCTCTTTGACTGCCTCACCCGGAAGGATGCGCAGCCCGCCCGCGAGGCCATAGAGATCTATCGGCAGATTATTCCCTCGGAAAACTTCGGCGGGGAATATACCGCGCTGGAGTGGATCGGCGAGTTCATGGCCGCCTCCGGCGCGGAGCGAAAAGCCATGCTCGCCGACCCGGTGGCGGGGGCCTGGTATGAGTATCTCGCGCAGGATGACTTCGAGCCGCTCAAGGACTATCTGAAGAAGAAGTATCACCTGCAGGAGTGGAAGAACCGGGCGACGCCCAAGTCGGAGCCGACGTTCCGCTTCCTGGAAGACTTCATCCTCTTCAACAATCCCCGGCGGGAGCGCTGGGAACAAACCGGCAAAATCCTTGACGTGCTGGGCCTGAAAAAGGGCGACGTGGTGGCCGACATCGGCAGCGGCCCCGGCTACTATAC
>CAZWCD010000067.1:1647-5401 GCA_964632275.1 uncultured Thermodesulfobacteriota bacterium | reverse complement strand
CTGGTGGAAGACACGACCCTGCCCTATCACGGCCCCCATCTCGCCAGGGAGCTGATCATCAGCCAGCTCTGGCAGTACGGCCTGCAGCTGGTCGGGAGCTACCAGTTCATTCCCCAGCGCTACATCCTGGTGTTCAAGATGATGCCGGAGGAGCCGCCGCCCGCACCCCCGGCGCGGCTGCCCGGCGATGACTGCGTCCCCCTGGCATCGAAATCGTCCCTGGTCCGCTCCTCGCCGCTCGCCACCTCGCCGGGCTTTACCCTGGCCGGCCGGCGGGCAGCGCGGCTGATGCATGCCGCCCTGGAGAAAAAGGATCCGCAATCGATCGGCGCCGCTCTGGATGCCTACCGGATGCTGATTCCCCGGGAGCGGTTCGGCGATGAATACCTCGCCTGGCAATGGTTCTGCGAGTACCTGCTCGCCTCACCCGGGCAGCAGCAGCGCCTGCATGCCGACCGGTTCGTGCTCAGCTACGTCGAGCGGCTGGCGCCCGACGATTTCAGCATACTCAAGACCTATCTGCGCTACAAATATTACTTCGACGCCGTGCTCGACGACGACGATGTGGCGCGCGCTGGTCCCGGCGCAAAAAAACTGTCGCTTCGCGACCTGGAACTCCCTGCATCCGCACCGGTGACACAAAGCCGGCTGAACGAATGGGGTGAATTCATCGCCTTCAACAGTCCCTACCGGGAAAACTGGGAGCGCACCGGCAAGGTGATCGAGTTCCTCAAGATCACCCCCGGCGCCCGCATCGCCGATCTCGGCTGCGGCCCGGGCTACTATACCTTCAAGTTCGCGGAACGGACCGGCCCCGACGGCATCGTTTACGCCACCGATACGGCGCAGGTCATGATCGACTATGTGAAGGAGGTTGCGGAAAAAAACCGCATCGGCAACGTCCGGACCATCCTGGTGCGCGACAACGACACCGGGCTGCCACCCGACAGTGTGGACCTTGTCTATATCTGCTCCATGTATCACGCCATCTACATGGGTTCACTGGAATACGTGAAGGACGGATTCATCGACAGCCTTAAGCGCTCCCTGCGCAAAGGCGCGCGCCTGGTGATTGCCGACAACGCCGTTCTGGCGGACTCTGAAAATCCCTACTACGGCCCCCGCATCGCCCCGGAGCTGATCATCAGCCAACTCAAGCAGTACGGCTTCCGCTTGGTCGACCGGGCCCAGTTCATCCCGCAGCGCTACATCCTGGTATTCCAGCTCGTGTAGCGCGTCATTGATTCCATCATTTATAGGGGTTCAAGGGGAGGTTTTTTTTCGACAGCCGCATAAAAAAGGGCCCAGCTCAATGCCAGACCCTTTGTAGTACCTGTTGATCGTACCTGAAAAGCATTCGGGGATATCAGCTGCGGTTGCGATAGAGCGACGGATCAACCGCGGCGGCCGCGCGGTCACCGTCGAGCGATCCTCCGAGGAAAGCATTGATGCGTTTGCACTGCGTCGCGGGCGACGCGACCATGTCCCGGTAATCCACCTCGATGATCGAGAAGTTCTTCTGCGCCGCGATCCAGCGGCTAAATTTATCCAGTTCCGCCATGAACAGCTCTTTCAATTTTTCATCGCTGATGGCCGCGCCCGGTTTGCCTGAGCGCTGAAGCATTTTTTTCTGAGAGGCTAAAACCTCGTCGATGTTCCGGCGCATGAAGATGACCCGGTACTCCTGGTCGGCGGGCAGGTCATACAGCAGGCGGTAAACCATCTTGACCACCTTCCCCCGGGCCCCCGGGACCCAGGATGGATCCTCCCTGGTCTTCTTTACCGGCTCAAATTCATAATATCCCTGGGGGTTATCCTCATCTTTCGTGCGCACGTTATCGGTAAGCGCGGGGATCCCCCCCGCCTCGATCACCTGCATCATCATCGACGTCCCCGAGCGCGGAAGGCCCGACACAATGGTAATAAACGGCAGCTGCTTCATCACTCATATCCTCACTTTCAGAAAAGGTTTGCACACCAGGGCAAAGGCCATGGAGGCAAGAAAAAAAGAGACCACCCACCAGTCGGTGCCATACATTCTCGACTCCCGCGGCGGGTAAGCGATGCTGATTGACCGGACCGGATCACCGGCTGCAAATGGCTTCTCCAGGGGATACATCAGGACATCCCCCAGGTGTGCCCCCGGCCGCTTGGGACTCACCCGCATGAACCCTTCTCCCACCGCCATCTGTTTTTCATAGCGCGTGTCCCCGACATTAAAAATCAGGGTGTGGTTTCCGCGCTCCAGCGGCTGCAGCTTGAAATATATTTCTCCCCTGCTGGTAACATGAACCGGCCCGGTTAGCAGTCGGACGGCAGGAAGCGGCTCAAGCATAACCCGAGGCAGGGTGCCGGGACGATCCTTCATTTTTACTTGTACCGTAACCTGCCCATCCCCGGGCTGCAGGGGGCGGGCCTGGTACCAGGATCCCATCTGGGCAAGCACCAGGCACACCGGTCCGATGAGCACCAGCATCGGCACCATTGAGTAGAGGAGAAGCCTGGATGCACCGGCGAAAACTCTCGCCTGGGACTTCATGGCAACGGAGAAGCTGTCCCTATAAAGCTTGACCGCAAGCAGATTGGCCTTTATGTCGTCCCTGACCCGGCCGATTGCCTGCTGGTTGGAGGTGTACTTGAATACCATCAGCGCAAGCACCCCCACCACCGCCGACAGTACCGTCAGTGAAAGCCAGCCCGGACACGCCGCAACCGGCGCCTGGAGCAGGTCTCCCGCGGCGTTGGCCACAGCATTAATCCCGGCAAGCATCCGGATCAGGAGATCGGTCATTCAATGTATCCCAGCCCGCGCAGCTGGTCGGCGATGGCATCATCTGCCTCGGGAGGCGCCTCCAGCCGCGCCACCTCTTTCTCTACAAGGTGGGTTATAAACTCATCGGTACTTGCGTATCCCGCCTTCTCCGCCGCCTTTGTTGCGCGGTCGAAGAGCTGCGCATCAATCTTAATCTTGGCCATGAATCAACTCCCTAAAAAATAGTTCTGCCGGTCATGTCCGACGGCATCTCCAGTCCGAAGCCGGCGAGGATCGAGGGCGCCAGATCGGTAAGCGATGGCTGCGGCGCCGCGATCGGCCGGTTGCTGAATAAGACGCCGGGCACTTCCGATGCATCCATGCAGTGATCAGCGCTCCAGGCTGATGGGTTGTCAAGCAGCACTTCATCGGTCATATCGCCGAGCACGGTTTTCCACGAAGCGCGGAAATCGCGGCTGTAACCGATAATTAAATCCGGGGCGTAGTGCAAGGCCGCGCCGGCATACACCGCATCCGCGCGGTGAACCGCCCGGATGACCTGCCTGCCATCGACGTCACGCACCGCCACCAGCTTGCGGGCAAGCTCTTCCAGCAGCCCCTCCCGCTCGGATCCCGGATCCACCGTCCCGAATCGTTCGCGCCCCCTGAGATTGAGATAGAGGCTGTTGATGCCCAGGCCGAAGGCGCGGCTCCTGGACCACTCAAAGCCCCGGTCCATAATCGAGGCGCTGTCGGGGGAGCCGAGATAGCCGTTGTCGCGCAGCCAGGTATTCAGGTTGAACTGCCGCGCGAAATTGGAAAATCCATGATCGCTCATCACCATGAGGTGCGCCGTGTCTCCATAGCGTTTGAGCAGATCACCCACCACTCCATCCATCCGGACGTAGAGGTTTTTCAGACAGTCGAAATAATGAACCGCCTCGTCCCGCGACCGGACGGGGTGCCTGGCATCGCCGTCCCACCAGAACATGTGCGACTGCA
>CAZWCD010000067.1:0-1547 GCA_964632275.1 uncultured Thermodesulfobacteriota bacterium | reverse complement strand
ATCTGCATCGCCGGCCTGGCGGGATTGATATTGATGGGGCTCACGTACAGCCGGAAGCAGGGGGCAACCTCCTGCAGATAAAAGCGGCATATGCCGCTGAGGCGCTTGTCCGGCAGCAGCGCCGGCGTGGACAGATCGAAATCAAGGGGTATCCAGGAACTCCACTCCCCCTGCTTCAGCACCAGCGTCTGCTTCTGGATCTCAATGACCGCCGCCCCGGCATCCCGGTCACGATGAACCACAAACGAAATGGTTGCATCCCGGGGATCCTTGAGCAGCGTGTTCCGGGGTCCCAGCAGGTCAAGCGGAAGTGAGGTATCGCCTTCAAACATGATTCTCGACCGTTTTCCGCCCCCTTCCGATTCGGTCTGCGCCGGCCCGTCCTCGGCAAAATGCTGGTAGGTCCCGTAACTCCCCTGCAGGTCGGGCGTCCCCATGCCGGAAAGGCAGCGGTGGTTGCCATGGAGCGAAGGGCTCGGCGGGTAATTTGACGGGAGGTCGTAGAATGTTGAAGGAATGCCCGCCCGGTCAAGATAATCCCAGAAGGGAGTTCCCTGGCGCTTCAACACCGTCTTCGCCGGCGTGTGATGAAAGGGCCAGAAATCAAGCTGCAGTTTATGCTCGCCCCATTCAAGGTAGCCCTGGCCGGGAACCGTTTCCGCGGCGGCGAAAAATGGGTAGGCCTGACGTTCCGGATCGCGGTGGATAAAGTCAAAGATCCCGTGCGAACCCGGTCCGGCGCCATTGATGAAGTTGGCCCAAGCCACCGGGCTTTGCGGCGGTATGCTGGTCCCCAGAACGCGGTATCCTCCCCGGCTGCGCAGGCGGTCCAGGTTGGGCAGCCTGCCGGCATTCATCAATTGCCCGGTCAGGCGGGGGTCCATGCCGTCAATGCCGATCACGATCACCCGTGTGCCGGCGGCGGCTGCGCGTCGCTGGGTGGCGGCGAATGCCGGTGCGGCGCCCATGCTCGATGCCAGCGCGGCCGCGGCGCATGCCGATTGTTTTATAAAGTCTCGTCTGCTGATGTTCTTCATTGATTCCCTGCGCTCCCGCTATGCGCCCGATGCCGCCGCGCCCCTTCCGCCGCCGCTCACGGTGAGCGGCCGGCCATCCATGTGGGCAGGCACGGCGACACCAAACAGGTCAAGCACCGTGGGGCCGATGTCCATAAGCCCCGGACGCTCATCGTCTATCATCCGGTTGCAGAAAAGCACGCCGGGGACAAGCGACCGGTCGATGCAGTGATCTCCGCTCCAGGCCTTCCGGTTATCGTGGAAAATCTGACCGGTCACCTTTCCCACCGCCGTTTCCCATGAGGCCCGGTAACCGGCGTGATAGCCGACGATCAAATCGGGCGCATCCTCGCGATACGGGCCGCTGTATGCGGTCCAGGCATTATAAACCCGCTTGACCGCCGGCTGATCCCGGTGCGGATCCCGGAGGCTTTGCAGCTTCTGAGCTATCTCGTCACGCAGCTTCGGCGCCTCCGTTTTCGGGTCAACAATACCGTTCGCTTCACGCCCCTTAAGGTTCAGATAGAGGCC
>CAZWCD010000066.1:0-14521 GCA_964632275.1 uncultured Thermodesulfobacteriota bacterium | reverse complement strand
GCGGCTGCGAGTACCGCGGGTTCATGGTGCACCGCGGCATCGAGAAGCTGGCCGACTCCGTTTTAACCTATAACGAAATACCCATGCTGGCGGAGCGCATCTGCGGCATCTGCGGCTGCGTGCATAGCGTGGCCTACATTCAGGCGGTGGAGCAGGCGGCCGCCATCCATCCTACCCCCCGGGCCGAATTCATCCGCACCATCATGCTGGAAATCGAGCGCCTGCACAGCCACACCCTCTGGACCGGTCTGGCATCGCACATCCTCGGATTCGACACCCTGTTCATGCAGAGTTTCCGCATCCGCGAGCCGATCATGTGGATCGCGGAAAAGATCACCGGCAACCGGAAAACCTACGCCCTCTGCGTCGTCGGGGGTGTTCGCTGGGACATTACGCCGGACTTGAAGAAGGAGCTGCAGGGGGTGCTGGATACCCTGGAAAAAGAATGGACCCAGGTGGTCAAGGCAGTAAAGGGCGACAAAAACCTGCAGGCGCGCACCCGGGGGGTGGGCATCGCCGACAAGACCCTGGTGAAAGACGCGGGGCTTATCGGTCCCATCGCGCGAGCCTCAAACATCGCGGTAGACAACCGCCGCGACCTGCCCTACGCGGCCTATGACCGGATTGATTTTGACGTTATCGTGGAGGACGGCTGCGATGTCTGGTCGCGGGTTCTGGTCCGCGTCCGTGAGGTGTTTGAGTCCATCCGTATCATCCGCCAGTGCCTGGAAAAGATGCCTGACACCCCCATTCAGCTGGACATCAAGGACGAGCTGCCGCCGGGGCGGATCGGCCTCTCGTCGGTGGAAGCGCCCCGCGGGGAGTCCCATCACTTCGTGGTCACCGGTGAAGACAACCGGCCGCGGCGATGGCGGGTTCGCGCCCCGACCTATCAGAACCTGCAGGGCATCCCGGCGATGATCAAGGACCAGCAGCTTGCGGACATGACCATTTCGCTGGGCAGCATCGATCCCTGCTTTTCCTGCACCGACCGCATGGAAATAATCGATATCCGCTCCGGATCGCAGCGGGTGTACACGCAGGATGAACTGCTGCGACTGGCGCGGCAACGAAACGACTGAGAGGGAGATAAACGGCACATGCAGCTCTCCATCGCAACACTGGGGCTGGGTATTGCAAATGTGGCGCTGGCGCTTGTTCTGGCACCGCTTTTCGAGGGTATGGTGCGCAAGGTCACGGCGCTGATTCAGTCCCGGCAGGGACCGCCGCTGTTGCAACCCTACTTTGACCTCTTCAAGCTGCTCGGCAAGGAGGATATTGAATCGGGCCAGTCGCCGGTCATGCAGCGGTTCGCCGCCTATCTATCCCTCGCAACCGTGCTGACGGTTGCCGGGCTTGTGCCGATGGGGGCGAAGGCGCCCCTGGGCGCAGGCAGCGACGTCATCCTCCTGATTTACCTGCTGACCCTTTCCGGCATTGCCACGCTGTTGGCAGGTCTGGCCGCCGGATCAACCTATTCGCTGGTCGGCGTAAGCAGGGAAATGATGGCCATGCTCACCCTTGAACCCCTGCTTGCCATTGCCATTGTCATCGGCGCGGTGCACACCGGCACGCTCCGGTCCGACCAGGTGCTCAATGGATCGCTCTACCAGGCGGGCGGCTTTCCCCTCGCCGGGCTGATGATGTTCCTGATCATCCTGTTCGCCCTGCAGGCGTTTGTCGGCCGCATGCCCTTCGATACCGCCGAGGCGGAGACCGAAATCATGGAAGGGCCGGTCATGGAATATTCCGGGCCGAAGCTGGCGATGTTTAAATATGCCCGGATGGTCAAGTTGTTTGTCTACTGTGCGCTGTTTGTCGCACTGTTCATCCCGTGGGGGCAGAGCGGTTTGTACCTGCTGGACGTGCTCATTCTCCTGGTCAAGGTATCGGTCCTGGTCCTGCTGGTGACGCTGGTGGCTGCCACCCACGCGCGCTACCGTATCGATCAGGTAATTCGCTACTACGCGGGCCTGTTCGGACTTGCCCTGGTGGCCCTGGTGTTCGCGGTGAGCGGATGGTAGCCGCCGACTGCCGGTTGTGATGGAAGAAAACCCGGAGCAGCAAAGGAAAGGCAGTTATGTCACTGTCAAGCAAAATCAAGGAAGCAATCATATGCCTGAAGGCGGGCCGTGTCACCCTGCCCTATCCTTTTAAGCCGGCTGCGGTGCCGGCGCGCTTCAGAGGCCGTCCGATCTTCCACGCCGAAAAATGCATCGGGTGCGCCGGCTGCGCCAACAACTGCCCTGCCCGGGAAATCCTGGTGCTCGATCCCTGCCAGGAAGTGCGCATCATCAAGTACATCGGGCGACGCTGCACCTACTGCGGCCGGTGCGCCGATGTCTGCCCCGAGGGCGCCATTACCATGAGCCAGGAATTCGAAAGCGGCACCGGCGCTATTCAGGACCTGCAGCAGAACATTGAAGTCTTCATGGGCACCTGCCAGCGCTGCGGCCGCTGCTACAGCAAACAGGGCCCCTTGGAGGCATTGATGATGAAAGGCTACCGCTTCGACAATTTGGACAATGAGGTGTGGGTCTACAAATCAAAGGCCTACCTGGACAGTGAACCGGTAGTGAAGGACATAGACCTGGAGCTGGACTGAACGCGGGCGGGGCGCTGCTACCGCCGGCAAGGCGCCCGATGAGAGGTTACGATGTTACGAGATGTATGCAAAAAAATGTTTCCCCGTTCCCTGTGGGTATATCACGCCAACAGCGGCGGGTGCAACGGGTGCGATATCGAGGTTTTGAACGTACTGACGCCCTACTATGACGCTGAGCGGTTCGGCATCAGGCTGGTAGGCTCTCCCCGCCATGCCGATGTGATGCTCTGCCAGGGACCCGCGTCCCGCTCAACCGCGGCGGCGCTGAAACGGGCATACGAAGCCATGCCCGCTCCGAAGCTGGTGTTTGCCATCGGATCATGCGCCTGCGGCGGCGGCATCTGGTATGACACCTACACGGTCATCGGACCGGTTGAAAAGGTTATACCGGTCAACTACTACATCCCCGGCTGTCCGCCCCGCCCGGAAGCCATACTGTTCGGCGTGGCCGTCGCGCTCGGTCTGGTGGACAAAAAGACCGCCCCGGTTCAGGTCAAGCAGCTCAGGCAGCCCATTCCCAAATACCACCCCGAGGACCTGCTCCTCAAGGACGACATGGTCGTCTACCAGAAAGTGGATCAGGTCTGAAGGACGGCAGCACGCCATAAACCAGTTTCAGCAGGCTGTTCAAAAACATCCGGATGCAAGGCACGCGAAATCCTGGAGGCGCACTTGAAAGTACGCTGCAATGGCGAGGGATGAGCATGTACCGCAGGGGACGGGAGTTTTTCAACAGCCTGCTAGAATTTTATGACGCTCGCGGCGCTGGTCATGCGCTGCATGATTTCGAGCGCGTTGGATATGGTCCCGATGGCCACCGCGTCCCGTATCTTAAAAAAGTCCAGGCAGGTGCCGCAAAGGAGAATGCTCGCGCCCTGCTGCTGCAGCTTCTCCATCACCTCAAGCGCGTAGGACCCCTTGATCGCCAGCTTCACCGCATTGCTGATCAAAATAACCGTGCACGTTTTCTGGGGAAGCGACAGCGCCGCAGTCATAAAGCCATTCAGCAGCACCTTCCCGAGATCGCGATTGCTCCCCACATAATCGCTGTCAAACAGATAGACGATCTGCCGTTCCGGCGCGGGGCAATCGGCAACGTACGGCTCGGCAGCCGGCTGCGCACCCGATCTCTTGCTGATGGCAATCCGGTAATATCCCTGGTCCGCCGCCGTGCTTGTCTCACAGCCCTGGCTCCGGGCAAACCTGACAATGTTGTCGCGGGCGTTCTCCGTGTCCGCCAGCACCAGGATTTCTCCTTCGGTAATTTCCTCCAGCGCCTTTTTTGTTATCACCACCGGCTCGGGACAGGCCAGACCCCGCACATCAATCTTTTTCCGCTCCATGCCATAACCTCTTGTTTAAGCTGAATATTGTTTAAGCGGCGGATCAACCGCATCCGCCTGAGCCTGCTCACGCCGCCGCCATACCTACGATTTCCAATGGTTAGCATGACAGACATGGTCCATCCCTGTCAATATGATAATCTCTATACCAAACCGGTCCGATATAGAAATAACCTATTGCCGCACACCGGCGCAGCGTATGCGAATCCGCTCCTGTTTCTCCTGCATAAAAAATAGCAGGTATTCTTTTGGTGCGGTGTTTAATATGACAATCCACAGCAGCCATGAACAACGAACCAGGCATGACCTTGCCACCGCTCAGAAAGGGCGTTACCGTATATGTGCCATCCATGAACCGAGAGATGTGTCAGTTCATTGAATGAGGGTGGTCAGAGAGGCACCTGAAACAACAGCCAAGAGGGAGGTCAAACCGTCAGCCATGAATACGGCAAGAATTGCGCTCTGCATGTGGTTTGTTTCGGTGTTCGCCGCTATCCCGTCTGCCCTGGCGTTTCAGGCCGCATCGGGAGAGGGCGCGGTGATAGGGCATCTGACGGAGGTCGAAGGCACTGTTCTGCGCTACGTTCCAGATGAGGATGAGTGGGTGCAACTGGTAAAGGACTCGCCGGTGGGAATTGAGGATCTTCTGTTTTGTGAAGAAAACTCCAAAGCGGAAATTATCATACCCAACAATACCTGGATCAGAACCGGGAGCGCCACCCGGCTCCATATTATAAACCTGGCAGATAATACCACCAGGATGGAGGTTGAGTCGGGGCTGGCGCGGTTTTACAATAAAAGCAGCGCCGCCGCTCTGGAAGTATCAACCCCCTTTGGCAGCGCGCTGGCGCCGCCTCTGACCGCCTTTGATATGCATGTGCAGGCGGACTCGGTTACCGTAAAAGCGCTGGACGGCACAGTGACCTTCAACTACCAGGGTGATAATTCAACGCATGCAGTAAAAGCAGGCGGCACATCGCTCCTGGCGGATTATGCAACGATCACCGCCGGAGAAGACGTTATAGACACGGCATGGGATGAGTGGAACCGGGACATGGATGAACACTGGGAAGATCGACTGCAAGATGACGGGGACGAGCAAGACTACCTCCCCGATAGCATTCGCCACGAATCCTACTCGCTGCGCGAGAACGGCATCTGGGAAACCGTCTATTACGAAGGAAGAAACTGCACGTTGTGGAGGCCGCTGTACGTTTCATCCTACTGGTCTCCATATACGGCAGGAAGATGGACCGTCTGGTACGGCGACCAGTGCTGGATCCCCTATGAGCCCTTTGGATACGTGACCCACCACTACGGCAACTGGATTTACATTGACGGCTGCAGCAGATGGTACTGGGCGCCACCGGATTGTCACCGCCGGCATGATGACGCATATGTCCCGGGCATTCCCTTTGCCTGGCATCCCGGCAGGGTTGCATGGATACACCGGGGCGACTACGTGGGCTGGATTCCGCTTGCCCCCTCTGAACCATATTATTGTTACCGGAACTGGGGTCCGCGCTCGCGCGTGATTGCCAGGGATCCCCGCCGCCACCATCGAGAGCTTGACGTCAAGGCCTGCCGCTACCGGAACCATGCGGTCATTGTCAAAAAAAGCAATTTATACCGGGCCGGCAATTATGACAATGAACGCATTCATAACCGCGCGGCCGGCTTTATCGAACAATTTCAGCGTGAAGCCGGCATCAGCAGCCGGGTTATACCCAACTTAAACAATACCAAACAACGATTTGCCTTCGACGCCCGCGGGACAAAAAAAGCGCTGCAGCCGGCTCCCGGCAAGCCACGGGCCAGGGCACAATCAGATAACCGGCTTTTTACAAAGAACCCGCCGTCGATTCAGAAACCTCCGGTTTTGCCGGATCACAGCAAGACGTTCAAGCAACCTCGCATGACGCGGCCGACGCCAACAAACAAAATTACTGATGTACAGACCATCAGGGGGACTGAGGTATCAACCTTTAAACCCATTGACCGGTATAAAACGAATAACACCATGCTTGATGCAAGAAAAAAAAGTTCGGTAGCACCGGCGCAAAAGGGACGAAGCGGCATACCGGGGGAAAAACAGAGGCAGGTGCAGCCACGATTGCAGCGGCAACAACCGGTAGTCGGCCCGGGCGTTACATTGCAAAAGCGGGAACCACCGAGATCGGTCACGATACAAAGACATGATAGTCCCGCCAGGCTGAAAACGGAGCCGCCCGCGTCATTTAATAATCGAGGAAGCATTAACCGCCCCTATTTCATGCCCCCGCCATCGGGTTTCGGGAAGAGATAACTATGCGACATTGAAAATTAGATTGACTATTGAACTGTTTTAACATACAATGCCCCCGATTCAATGCGGCGTTGGTACCTACCAATCACAGAGGAGGAACGGCAATGAAGAAAATCATCGTGTTGTGTATTTCAATTGCGCTTATAACAGGGGGATGCGCGACGATTAAGGAGCACAAAAAGACGGCCATCGGAACAGCGGCCGGCGCAGCGGTCGGAGCCGGAGTCGGCGCGGCCATTGGCGGGGGTAAAGGCGCCGGCATCGGCGCTGCCGTGGGTGCGCTCGCAGGTGGTGTAATTGGGTATATGTTTGAAAAGCAGGAAAAGGAATTCAAACAGGCCCTGGCCGACGCCGAGGGCGCATCAATCAAACGCGAGCAGCGGGTGCTCGAAGATGCAACCAATGAAGCCGCTCGACGTGACGTGGAAGTTCTGGTTTTAACCTTCCAGGGAGATGTCTGGTTTGATACCGGTTCCGCTGCTTTAAAAGCCGGCTCCTATGATGAGCTTGACCGGGTGGCGGCCATCCTGAACCGTTATCCAGAAACATCCATCCGGATCGAGGGTCATACCGACAGCACCGGCAGTGAAAGCTTCAACCAGGAGCTTTCCGAGAAACGGGCCATGTCGGTGAAAAACGCCCTGCTGGGGAAAAATGTGTCTGAGACACGCCTCCAGACCATCGGCTACGGTGAATCCAAACCGGTTGCCGGCAACGATTCGGAAGGAGGCCGCCAGCTGAACCGGAGGGTGGAGATTGTCATCGTTCCACCCGCGCAGCAGCAGGCACCCAGCGCATCGTAAGATCGTCGCGCTGCCCGTAACTGAACCATAATGCCAATGGCGTGAATCATCGAGATTCACGCCATTGCTGTTTCCAAGCGCCTATTTTTTACGCGGTCCCGGAGGCGGCGCAGCAAAGCTCTTTTTTAAGCCCCCCACATAGTGATCTGCTTCACGGGTGGGCTTGGGAATGCGGTAGCCGTCCAGGCATTGCAAAACAATCTTGATTGAGGTTGCAAGCGAAATCCCGGTACCCGGCGAAACAAAAATCGGTTTGACTCCATTTCTCGTCCGCACCACCGCTCCAACCGCCTCGCCCGCATGAACCAGGGGTTTATAACAGCCCCGCTCCTTTCCCGGTTCGTCAAATGTCCCTACCAAGCGCGATTTGGCGCATCCTATGGCCGGCTTATTGAGCACAATGCCCATATGCGTTGCGATCCCCATCCGTCTTCCATGCGCAATCCCCTGCCCGTCAAACAGCAGCAGGTCCGGCTCGGTTGAAAGCTGCTCCAAGGCTGCAAGCAGGACCGGGGCCTCACGGAATGCCAGCAACCCCGGTATGTACGGAAAGGTCAGCTTCATTCGAACCGAACGGCGCTCAAGTTCCTCCAGTCCGGGATAGGTATACGTGATCACCCCACCGTATCCCCAATCGTCGTCAAATGAGACATCGGCGCCTGCAATGACATTTATTTTCTCGCACGTGTCACAGAGCTTTATCCGCGCTCGCAGCATTTCCTGTATGGCAATAGCGTCACGAGGCGTAACATCCCAGGAATGCAGTTTGATAGGTTTTATCTTCATATCGGTCCCGCTGCTGCCGATCTCAGCATTTTCCAGCTGGTTGATGATACGGAAGCCGTAGCCAACTTATCAAGGATTGCAATACATTTGAGCCCTTGCAGATCATTGCTTCAACTGACACGTTATAAGTGTAACCCTATTGTACCGGGATATTCGCGGGGCTACCGTTTAAGAAATATCCCAAAATACCGATACCATTGTTTGACTAAAACATTTCACCTTTGACGAAGATTTGCCATGTTTCCATTGAGCAGGATACTGAGATTACTCGTTTTGCTGTGCATCACCCTCTCTTTCGGCATGGGACACGGCCTTGCTCTCGATACACCTTTCACGGTTACTTCAACTCAAACTGAAGAGAGCGTAGGCGACATCGATCCCGGCCCGGTGAACACACGGCCCCCCTCCTCTGCTCCTTCCACCACAGCCGGCCCGGGCAATGAAGCAGGTTCCTGTCCGGTTTCCCTGCTCCTCTCACCGGAGGGCGGCGAGGAAAAGATCCTGACGCGCTTCAGGGATACGGTACTGGCCGCACATGAGCGGGGGGTAAACTATACCAGGCTTTATTACATCAACTCGCCCGAGATTACCCTCATCATCCTGACGGACGATGCTATCAAGGCCCACGCGCAAAAAATACTTTATGACCTCATTCCCATAGCTGCCGCACGCCTTAAAGACGGAGAGACATCCATATCCCAGCGCTTATTGGATGACATGGACAGCCTGATCAATGAAATTGCCCGAAGCGCCAGCCCGGCACTGAAAGATGCGCTGCAAATGGCCAAAAGCGACCTGATCAAGAAAACCTTCTTTGAAGAGCTGAAGATCAGGGTCGTTCCGTAAAGCCTTGGCTCTCCATTGTCATCTTTCTCTTTTTCACACGAAAATCACGCTTGAATCGTAGGGGCGATCGGCCAGTCGCCCCTATATACATACATGACATGTGGCGACACCACGAGCAGCCTACCCTATTTTCAGCAGCCTACCCTTTCTGGTAATCATCCCTTCTTTTTCCAGGTCGAGGAGAGCGCTCCTCACCCGTCCCGCATGCAGGCCGAGTTGCTTCACCAGTTCCTCTTCGGTCCTCGTTCCCTCCCTGGTAAGATATCGCACGATCCTGCCGCGCACCTGCCGGTTTGAACCTTGAAAAGGCGATTGCTTATGGTAATGACTGCTTTTGCGGCCGGCGTTGGCAGCGGTTTTTTTCAGGAACGCCCCGTAGTCCATGAGCGCATAGTACCATTCCCGGGGGTTATCAGCGTCCAGGGTTTTGACCACCAGGGGCAGGATTTCCTCGTCGCTCACCGCATCCCGGTCGAAAAAAAAGAAATGAATGAAGACGGTGCGAATGTTGGTCTCGATGAAAGCAACCGGCTGGTTGAAGGCAAAGGTCAGAATTGCGGATGCGGTGGCTTTCCCGATGCCGGGCAGTTTGACCAGCTCATCCAATGAGGAGGGTACGTTTCCTTTGAATCGCTCAACCACGATCCGGGCGATCTGCTGCAGGGCCAGCGCGCGCCGGTTATACCCGAGGCCCTGCCATACCGCAAGGACCGACCGCAGCGGTGCTTTGGCCAGCCCTGCGGCATCAGGAAACCGGGCGGTAAATTCGCGATATTTCTCAATCACCCGGGGCACCTGTGTCTGCTGCAGCATCAATTCCGACACCAGGATATGGTAGGGATTATGCGTCTCCCTCCAGGGCATGGCACGGCCATGCTCCCGGTAGTAATTCCATATCTTTTGCTGAAATGAGCGCAGTGCCGAGGGCCCTATTCCCCTGCTTTTTTTTATCGCGGGTTGTATCTCCGGCATTGTTCTAGGCGGTGCGCTTCGGGACATTGGGCATGTCCTCGCTGAAGTCAAACCGTGCCATCATCATCATGAAGCGCCTCAAGGTATCCGCGGCCTCCTTTTGGATGGCCTCCCGCCCGAGCACGTCGCAGGCCCTGCTCTCTTTGACAAACGAGCTGAAGAGACCCGCGTAGTCGGTAAGCAAACTGATGATGCGCGAGCTCTCGTCAACCGGCACATTGCCGAAAATCCTTCCCGATGAGTTAAAGGTTTCAAACTCCCGCAATGCCGGATAGATCTTGTGGACATCATCGGTGATATGGTTGATCAGCCCGGGCAGGTTCTGATGCTTTTGGCGCAGCCGTGCAACCGGCGCATCATATTTTTGCCGGTATGCCGCGTCCTTTGAGAGCGGGATGAGATCGGTAATAATGTGGACATATTTCCCTTTATGCACATCCACATCGGCCGCATAGAGCGGAAGGGGAACCGACGGGTCGGGCATGACCGTGATGATATAGGAGTTGGAAAGGTCGAGCTGTGACCGGTCATAAATGTTTCTGATTTCCACGTCGCGGATGACCTGCACCCGCATGGACTGAAAGGGAGCACGGGCGGCACTGCCCGGATCGTACCAGGTGGTTTCTCCCATGCGGTCCATGGCCGGCATCTTGGAAGGAACCGCCTTCAAATCACCAAACCCGTCCCTGAGCTTTTCCACAATGAGCTCGGCGATATTGACCTGAGCAATGTCTGTTGCCATGAGTGCAGCTCCTTATCCTAAGGTGAAGGTCTGCGAAACAGGCCATCGCATCGTCACTCCTAACACATTCGCGGCTAAAGCCGCTCCTACCGGTTTATCCTGGCCTCTGATAGCAAGTTTTTTATCTCACATCGCAGATCCCATATCGCCCGTCGCCTACACCGTCCCGGCAAGCACCCCTGAATCATTGGGGCCGCGGAACAGCAGCCGCGTAACGTCCTTAACGCCGGCATTACTCATCATCCCGGTAAGCTGTGATTCCGAATAGGCCTGGCCCTCCGGGGTATTGATCAGCATGTTGAGCGAAAACAGCGCCGGAAACAGGGGCTGATCCATGGTGTCTCCGAGAATGAATTCGTGCACCAGCATCAAACCGCCCGGCTCCAGCACCTTTACGGTTTTTTCGATAATCTCCTGGCAGGTGTCAGGCCCTTCCGCGTGCAGAATGTGGGAAAGCAGCGCAACATCGTAGGAGCCGCGGATATCATCATTGAGATAATCACCGGCCATGAATTCAATGCGGTTCGCCAGTCCGAACTGCTCGATGGTGCGCAGGGCAAAGGGGGCGGTGGCTTCAAGATCAAAGATGGTCGCCTTCAGGCGGGGATTGGCAAGGCAGAAAAAAATCGCATGGGTGCCGGGCCCGCCGCCCACATCAAGCAGGCGCTTCCTGCCGCGGAGGTCCACCTGCTGCGAAAGGGCGGGAGCGATGGCCATGGCGAGGTTATGCATGCCCATTAAAAAGCTCTCCCGCTCCTCCTCTTTCTTGTACGGCTGCCCCTTCAGGGGCTGGCCGCTCCGCACCGCCTGTGCTAAATCCGCCCACGCTTTCACCGCCTGCTCATGGTGCCCAATGAGATAGCCGCAATAGTGTGGAGATGATTTGTTGAGAAAGGTATTGGCGGTCGCGGTATTGGCATAACGGTCACCCGTTTTAATCAGCAGGCCCATGGCCGCCAGGGCGTTAAGGAGCATGATCATCGCCCGGGTGCTGGCGTTGGTTTTTTGGGCCAGGTCTTCGGCCTCGAGATACTCATTACCCAGCAGGCTGAAGATACCCAGCGCAACCGCCGTGTGCAGCGTACAGGACTCCCAGTAGGCCCCTGATGTTCGCAGCAGTTTCTCGGCATTCCACGATTCTTCGTGCATCATCATGCCTCACCTCCCGGTTTGTGCCAACATAGCATGGACTATTTTCAGAGCGGCTTCGGGATTGGTTCTGGTTTCAGGACGGGCAATATACACCAGTTCACGCAACACCATCTGATCCAGCCGGTCCCGCTTTTTAAACAATTTCCCCTCTTCATCATTCTCCACAATAATACAGATACAGTCAAAATCCCTGGCGATGAGCCGCTTCCGGTCACCGGGCGGCAGCATCTCTTCACCCTTGAAGAGGAGCGAGCCGATGCCGGAACTCAGGGGATCGTGCTGCTCATGTCCGATGAGCATAAGCTGCATCTGATCGAGTCCCAGGCAATCCAACCACACCCGCGCCGCCTTTCCCAGCGCCTTGGGAATGGGCCGGGCCGCCTTCACCGATCCCAGGTCATAGTGATAGGCAAATCCCCGGTCGTATTTTTTCTTTGCCATCCTGCGCCGTTGCGCCCTTTCCCAGCAAGCTGTTGCAAAACACCGTCCTTATCTCCCCCCGGCATAAACATCCTTCACTTCGTACATCCCGTCTTTCAGGCAAAGGTATCCCCCGGTTTCGGCAGACCAGCAGGGAAGTACCACGAAGATGTTTTTGCCGTCATATTCCCGGACCAGCGGGGAATGGGTATGCCCGCAAATGATCATATCAGTCCCCCCGGCAAAGATCCGCCTGATGGTATCGTCGGGAAACTCGAATCGCCAGGGCGCCTGGGCCTCAATCACCTGTTTGCTCCTGAGCATGAATCGCCGGGCCAGTCTGTTTTCAAGCCATCCGGGGAGGACGGCATCGAGCATCCGATAGATGGGCCAGGCGGTGCGCCGGTATCGCTGGAAGTGCACATCATTGGTCAGCAAAAGGTGACCATGGGTGAGCATGATCCGTTTGCCCTGCAGCATCACTTGAGCGCGCTCACCCAGAAAGGCAACGCCACAGCGGGAAAGGACCTTTTGACCCAGGAGAAGGTCCCGGTTGCCAAGGAGAAAGGACACCTTCGACCCGCCGCGGGCGAGGCTGCGCAGGGCATCGAGCACGTCGCGGTAATCATGTATCACCGCCCGGTTGTTTGCCCAGTAATCAAACAGATCCCCCAGGACGTAGAGGTCTGCACCCCGTGCGCCTACCCTGTCCAGAAAGGAAAAGAACAGCTGCCGCTTCCCCACCTCGTTCCTTTGCAGATGGACATCGGCAATGAAATAGCTCTCCCGTTCGGTTGGTTCCATGGCAGCACATATGGCGCGAGGGATGCGGACACGAGATCGCCGGCCCCGCCGGTCGGGCTTACTTCCAGGCAAGCAGCATGGTTATGTTGGGAAGTTGGATGGCTTCCTGCGCCCGCTGATCAAAAATCACATAGTGGGGGAAATGTTGGTCCAGCAACGGCTTCACGTCCTTGAAAAAGAGCGGCTGGGATCCGATCCGCTTGAAGACCTCATCATAGGCGTAGAGCTTCCCGGTGCAGTTAAACCAGTCACCCAGGATCAGGATGTCCGCCACGCGTGCAATGTTCTCAAATGCCTTCAAGGCGGCATAGTTCAAGGTGTAGCGCTCATAGAGGAGGGTCGGGCAGGTCAGTTGCTCCAGGAGCGGGGCCGGCGGCGGCTCCATGATGTTCCACAATGCCGTCGTGAGCGCGGCCCCGGGATGGCTGCCCTTGAGCTTCTCAACGTTTTCGATGATGACCGGCTGCGCGTCCGTAACCACCAGCGGCAGCTGTACGCCCGCCTTGTCCATTTGCCCCAGCATGATGTTTGTCAAATTGGCCCTGCCCGCGCCGATTTCCAACAAGGTCTTCACCCCCGCCATCCGGGCCACCCGCAGGGCTATGGAGGTGATCATGTCCCCGAAAAAGGTATAGAATTCCTCAGCGGCAATTTCCCCGAAGATCTGCCGCAGCTTGGGATTATTCCAATCAAACTTTCCGGAAGCCTCCATCTCGAGTAGCACCTTCATCATTTTTAATTCCGCACGGAAGGCCTCGGGAACTTCATCCTCTCCCACCTCCTTTCCATCGGCCACGCGCTGCGAGGCATCGGCCCAGACTTCCCACCTGCCGAATCGCTTGATCAGGTGGTCAACATACTGCTTTTCCAAATCTGCAAGCTCTTTTTTCAGTCCTTCCGCGGTGATCATCTGCCACCTCCTTCATTTTTCCAAAGCAACAAGTTTATACAGGCTCTTCACCTCTTCACGGGTGAGGTAGCGGCTCCGGCCGGGTTCCAAATCACCCAGGGCGAGCGTGCCGAAGCTCACCCGCTTTATTTTTATGGCCGGGTGGTCGACGGCGGCACACATTCTTTTTACCTGCCGGTTCCTTCCCTCGCCCAGGGTTATCCGGATCCAGCTGTTATGGATCGATTTTCGAAGAAAGCGGGCGCGCGCGGGGAGGGTCATCCCGTCCTCGAGCTGCACTCCTGTGCGCAAACGCTCCAGCGCACCTTCGGTAGGCACGCCCTTCACCTTGACCTGGTAGGTTCTCCTGATTCCGTACCGGGGATGGTGCAGCCGGTGGGCCAGCGCACCATCGTTGGTCAAGAGCATCAGCCCTTCCGCATCATAATCGAGCCTGCCCACCGGGTATACCCGTGATCTGACGCTGCCGAGCAAGTCCACGATGATCGGACGATTCTCCGGATCGCGCAGGGTGGAAACATACCCGGGAGGCTTGTGCAGGAGGATGTAAAGATGCGCGGGCGGGGCAGCAAGTTTTTTTCCGTTCACCACAATTACATCAGAAGCGGAATCAACCTTGGTGCCCAGCTCGGTGACGGTTCTCCGGTTTACCGTTACCCGGCCTTCCCTGATGAGGCGCTCCGCTTCCCTTCTGGAAGCCAGACCCGCCCGGGCAATCACTTTTTGCAGGCGTTCCAGCATGGCACGTGGCACGAGAAGGTTGTTGAAAAAGCAGTTTTCCTCAGGCTGTTCAAAAACATCCAGATGCAAGGCACGCGCAATCCTGATGAATG
>CAZWCD010000065.1:0-14544 GCA_964632275.1 uncultured Thermodesulfobacteriota bacterium | reverse complement strand
CCGTCGCTGCGGATCAGGGGAACCACCGCCGGAATGACCTTGGTGAGCGAGATAAACGACACATCGATCACCGCTGCATCCGGCTGATCGGTCAGGCGGTCTCTGGCAAGATAGCGGATGTTGCTGCGCTCGATCAGCACCACCCGCACATCGCGGCGCAGTTTCCAGGCCAGCTGCCCATACCCCACATCCACCGCGTATACCCGGGCTGCGCCGTGTTGCAGCAGGCAGTCGGTAAAACCGCCGGTCGAGGCCCCCACGTCCAGAAAGATCCTCCCGGCGGTGATGATCTGAAAATAATCCAGCGCTGCCTTAAGCTTGGTACCGCCCCAGCTTACATAGGGCGAGGCCTCCCCCCGCACTTCAAGCGCGGACGAGGGGCCCACTCGCGCCCCTGCCTTGAGAGCCTTCCTGCCGTCGACAAACACCTTGCCGGCCATGATGTAGGCCTGGGCCCGGTGCCTGCTTTCCGCCAGGCCTCTTGCCACCAGGGCGCTGTCGAGGCGTTCACCCCTTCCCCGCGATGAGTCCCTGTCGGGCACCGACCATCTCCCGCGCCGCCGCCGCGATGCTGTCCGCATCCAGCCGGTACTTCGCGCGAATGATCGCCTGGGAGCCGTGCTCCACGAAGCGATCGTTAATCCCCAGCCGCCGCACGGCGACATCATTGATGCCCCGCTCCCCCAGCGCTTCCAGCACCGCGCTGCCGAAACCGCCGGCGATGACATTCTCTTCAACCGTGATGATATTTTTATGCGAGCGGGCGAGGTCACACACCAGGTCCGCGTCCAGCGGCTTGACAAAGCGGCAGTTCACCACGCAGGCATCGATCCCCTCGCGCGCAAGCCGGTCCGCCGCCTCCATCGCCGGATATACCGACGCGCCGATGGGCAGCAGGACCAGGTCGCGCCCGTCGCGCATCAGTTCCGCCTTCCCCAGCTCGATGAGGCGGAGTTCCTCATCCAGGGTAACCCCGAATCCGCTTCCCCGGGGATAGCGGATGGCTACCGGGCCTTCATGGCGAAGCGCGGTCTTAAGCATATGCTGGAGTTCATTCTCGTCGCGCGGGGCCATGATCACCAGGTGGGGAATGCAGCGCAGGAAGGAAAGATCAAAGAGCCCGTTGTGGGTGGCGCCGTCCTCCCCGACGATGCCCGCCCGGTCGATGACAAAGACCACCGGCAGCTTTTGATAGCAGACATCAAGCAAAATCTGGTCGTAGCCGCGCTGCAAAAAGGTCGAATAGATGGCGGTAACCGGTCGCATCCCGCCCGTGGCCATGCCGGCGGCAAAGGTGATGGCGTGCTGCTCGGCAATGCCCACATCAAAAAACCGGTCGGGAAATTGCCGGCTGAACGCGTCCAGGCCGGTGCCGCTGGGCATGCCCGCGGTGATGGCCACAATGCGCTCATCCTCCCGCGCCAGCTTGAGCAGCGCGGAGGCAAAGACATTGGTGTAGCTGGGCGCCGGCGCCCCGGCCTTGAGCTGGCGGCCGCTGGCCACGTCAAATGGTCCGGTGCCGTGGAAGGTAATGGGGTCCTGCTCGGCGGGAGGATACCCCTTGCCCTTGCTGGTGAGCACGTGCAGGAGAATGGGCCCCTGCAGCTTGCGCAGGTTGCCCATGTTTTCCAGCAGGTGATCAAAGCGGTGTCCGGAAATGGGTCCGATATACCGGAACCCCAGCTCCTCAAAAAGGATGCCGGGGGTGAACAATCCCTTCAAGAACCCTTCTGATTGCCTCAGCACCTTCAGCATCGACTTCCCGATCCCGGGGATGGTCTCGATAAAGGCGTTAAATTCATTCTTGAAGCGGTTGTAAAACTGGCCGGTGATGATGCGCGACAGGTAGGCGGAAAGCCCGCCGACGTTGGGGGAGATGGACATCTCGTTGTCGTTTAAGATGACAATGATATCCTTCTTGAGATGCCCGGCATGGTTTAAGCCTTCAAGGGCGATGCCGGCCATCAGGGAGCCGTCGCCGATCACCGCGATCACCTTGTGCCGTTCCCCCTTAAGGCAGCGCGACTGGGCCATCCCCAGTGC
The DNA here is from genome assembly GCA_964632275.1 of uncultured Thermodesulfobacteriota bacterium. Lineage (GTDB taxonomy): Bacteria > Desulfobacterota > WTBG01 > WTBG01 > WTBG01 > CAZWCD01. Next base: position 12,501 of record CAZWCD010000065.1, on the reverse strand, counting down.
GGCCGAAATGGAGGTGCTGCTGTGGCCGACATTGAAGGTGTCATAGCTGCTTTCTTCCCGGCGCGGGAATCCGCTGGCGCCGCCGTATTGCCGGAGGGTGTGAAACTGCTCCCGCCGCCCGGTTATGATCTTGTGGGCGTACGACTGGTGGCCGACATCCCAGATGATTTTGTCCTCGGGGGTATTGAACACATAATGCAGGGCGATGGTCAGCTCGACCACCCCCAGGCTGGATGCCAGGTGGCCGCCGGTTTTGGCAATGGTGCCGATGATCTCTTCACGGAGTTCCTCCGCCAGCCGGGGCAGCTGTTCCGGCTTCAGCAGGCGCAGCGCCGCAGGGTCGTTGATGCCGTCAAGGAGGCGTGGCATGTGATATCATTCCTCCTCTGTTTCCACAAACGGCCTGGTTGATTCCCCCTCCCCGTCATCCTGCAGCAGCATCTCCACCTTGCGCTCGGCTTCTTCCAGCTGACGGGAACAGAGGCGTGACAGCTTGATCCCGTCTTCGAACAGCTTGAGCGACGCCTCCAGGGTCAGGTCGCCCTGCTCCAGCTGCTTTACGATATCCTCAAGCCTCTTTAAGGATTCCTCGAATTTCTTAACCGCCATGTTTATCGCACCTCGCAGGTTAGGTTATTCATCAGTGCGCTCCACCGTGCAGGTAATCGACCCCCTGAACAGCCGGACGCTCACCCGGTCCCCCCGGGCAACCATTCCGCATTCCCGGACGACGCGGCCGGAGGGAAGCTGCCGGGTGATGCTGTATCCGCGCTGCAGCACCTGAAGCGGGCTGAGCCGGTTGAGTCCATCCGCGTATCCCCGCACCGCCTGCTCATAGCGGTCCAGGGTGCGCCGAACCAGGTCGGTCAGCGCCTGCCCGGCCAGGGAAAGCCCTTTCCCGGCTGAGGCAATTGCCGGCCGGGGATTTCGCATCAGTAACCCGGAGCGCACTCCTTTGAGCATCTCCCGTTGCAACCGGAGCAGCTGGAGCAGGCGCGGGGTTAAGCGGCCGCGCAGGTCATCCACCTTGAGCTGCCGGGTGCTCACCCGCATGCGCAGATCCGGCATCCTCCCGCTGAGAGAGGCAAGCGAGCGCCTTTCCGCCTCCACCAGCCGCCCCATGCGATTGCGCAGACGGCCGGACAGTTCGCCGATGCGGTGAAGCAGCTCCGTTCTTTCCGGAACCGCCAGCTCCCCGGCGGCGGATGGGGTCGGCGCGCGCAGATCGGCGACAAAGTCGGCTATGGTAAAATCGATCTCATGCCCCACCGCCGAGATGACCGGAACCGGGCATCCATAGATGGCCCGGGCCACTATTTCTTCGTTGAACGCCCAGAGATCCTCCAGCGACCCTCCGCCCCGGGTCACGATGATCACATCGATCCCGCCGATCCGGCCGAGCCGGTCGATGGCCTGGGCAATTTCCCGGGCGGCCCCTTCTCCCTGCACCCGTACCGGGCTGATCAGGATGTCCATGGGCGGGAAGCGCCTCCCGATCACCTTGAGCACATCCCTCACCGCCGCGCCGGTAGGCGAGGTGACGATGCCGATCCGTCCGGGCAGAAAGGGAATCGGCTGCTTATGCGCCGGATCAAACAGGCCTTCACCTTTGAGCTTTTCCTTTAATTGTTCAAACGCCAGCTGAAGGGCGCCGACCCCCTTCGGCTCCAGGTAGTCAACAATGAGCTGATAATCACCCCGCGTTTCATAGACGCTGATCCGTCCATGGCAGATGAACTGCATGCCGTCCCGAAGTTCGCATTTGAGCTGCCTGCCCATATATCTGAACAGAACTGCCCGCAACTGACTCTTTTCATCCTTGAGGGTAAAATAATAATGGCCTGAAGCAGGGCTTCGCACATTTGACAGTTCTCCCTCGACCCATGCGTCGCCGAACGCCTGCTCAAGATTCTCCTTTATCAGTTGCGTTATCTCGCTAATTGATATTATTTTCTTATATTCCGTAGACATATTTCCTTTGTCGGCGATGCTGACGCATGGCTGCTTGAGCAGCTGTCCCCCGGCAACCCCTGCTGTCTCATGGCCCTGCGCATCAGTCCGCCCCTTCCACCGGGTGGCACGCCGGCCATTGATGCAGGCTGCATTATAAATAAAAACCAGTGTGGAATCAATACTATATTTGCTCGAACTGCTCCGGCGCCTTCATGCAATGCCCATGGTACGGGTCTTGCGAATTGAGCGATCATGACGCCGTCCCAGAGCGTGCGCCCCGACCATGAGCCACCCCGGAGCACAGGAATCCATGACCTTCTCCATTCCCATCAGCGCTAACCCGCCGCGGCGACCGCTCCTGTATCTGCTGAGCGCGTATCTGCTGGGATTGGTGTGGGGCTATTATATGCCGGCGGACCGGTTGACGCTTCTGCTCCTGCTTCTTCCTGCGGTTCTCTCGGCAGCGGCAGCCCTCGCATGGAAGCGCATGCGCTGCGCACGGCTCTTGACCCTGGGCGCCTGCGTTCTTTCCGGCAACCTGCTCATTGGCAGTGCGATTGCGCCGTCGCTTCCGGTCAGCCACCTGGCGCGTTACCGAACCGGCGAAAAAATAATACTGGAAGGCGTCCTCTATAAAGCGCCCCAGGATTTCCCCGCCAAAACAAAATACTATGTGCTTGTTCACAAGCTGATTGAAAAAGACCGTGAATGCCCGGTCACCGGAAAGCTGCTCCTGACCGTCCGGCAACCGCAGACCCGGCTCGCCTATGGAGACGTGGTTCGTTTCATCTGCAAAATGCGCTCGCCCGGAAATTTCAACAACCCCGGGAGTTTTAACTACCAGCGATATCTGGCCTTCCAGGAACTCTATGTCACCGCATCCCTCGATGCCAAGCACCCCGTGGTAAAGGTGGGCGAACACCCCGGCAGCCGTATACTCTACCGCACCGAGCGCATCCGGCAGCGAATAAAGGATTTCTTTGCCGCCCGGCTGGCATCGCCCTCGGCGGAAATAGCCACCGCCCTCATTACCGGCGAACAAAGCGGTATTCCCCAGGACATGCGGGATCAGTACTCAATTGCCGGTGTGTCGCACCTGCTTGCCATATCCGGGTTGAACATCGGGATTATCGCCCTGCTCTGCCTGGGCGCGGCGCAGGGGCTCTGCCGTCGCTCGACCCGGCTTATGCTCATGGTCAACACGTCGAAGCTGGCCGCCGTCCTGACCGTGATTCCGGTTGCCGTCTATTGCCTCATTGCGGGCGCGGGCCTTGCCGTGATTCGCGCAACCGTCATGGTCATCGTCTACCTGTTTTCCATCATCATCGACCGGCAGGACGATTTGTGGAATACCCTGGCCCTGGCGGCATGGATCATTCTGCTCGTTTCGCCCCCTTCCCTTTTTGACTGCTCATTCCAGCTTTCGTTCGTGTCGGTTGCCGCCATCCTGTACTTACACCCCCGCCTCTCCGTCCGGCTTTTTAAAACATCTAAGGCATTTCCGGGGATGAGAACGCGATGGTATCACGCAGTGTTGAATCAGATCATGACCGTGCTGACGGTGACGCTGGCCGCCACCATCGGCACCGCCCCGCTGGCGGCAATCTATTTCAATCGCTGTGCGCCGTGGGGCCTCCCGGCCAATCTGATCCTCGTTCCGCTCACCGGATTCCTGGTGGTGCCCCTCGGGCTGATCACCTCGGTCGCATGCTTCATTTCCTCACCCCTGGGCGTTGTTGCCGCAGAGATCACCGAAGCGCTGATCCTGTTCACCAACGTGGTGGTCGGATTTTTCTTCGCCCTGCCCTATGCCGATTACCGCATCGCCACCCCAACCATTCCTGAAATCATGCTGTATTATGTCGGGGTGGCGCTGGCGGTTCACTGCCGGCGCAGCGCATGGGCGCGGTACGGCATGGCGATGGTGATAGTCGCATGCCTGGGTGATGCGGGCTACTGGTATTATCAAAACCACCTCAATCCACGGCTTCGCATCACTGCCATTGATGTGGGTCAGGGTGAATCAACGCTTCTGCAGTTCCCCGGGGGGGAAAACATGCTTATTGACGGCGGGGGATTCTACGATGCCGGCTTTGATACCGGCGGCATGGTGGTCTCTCCGCTGCTCTGGCGCAACAAGCTGTCGAGGATAGATTATGTTGTACTGTCGCATCCTCATCCCGATCATCTGAACGGCCTGGTGTCGGTCATGAAGAATTTCGAGATCGGCGAGGTATGGAGCAACGGAGAATCGATTGACACGGAAGCGTACGCCGCCTTCGAACACCTGATAGCGGAACGGAACATAAGGCAAACAACCATCGCGCGGGGGCATGCGCCGCACCATATCAACGGCGCTGTGATCGAGTTCCTCCATCCAGCCCGCCCCGCGCCGGAACAGCCGGGCAGCGGCGCTCAGGAACGCTTGAATAATAATTCGCTGGTGATGCGGGTCACGTTCCGGGAGGTCTCGGTACTCTTCACCGGCGATATAGGCGCGGCGGATGAACGTGAAATCATGGACCGCTATCCCAACCTCACCTGTACCATCCTGAAGATCCCTCACCACGGCAGCGCCACCTCCAGTTCGCACGCATTCATCCGGATGCTCCGCCCGCGCATGGCGATCTTGGGTGTCGGACGCGACAACAGCTTCCACCTCCCTCACCCGGATGTTGTCAGCCGGTATGATGAGGCGGGCTGCAGGATTTACCGGACGGATAGAGACGGGGCCATCCTTCTGGAAATTGACGGCTCCCCCGCGGTGAAGATCACAACCCACCTCCGGCCTGATGGAGAACTGCCGGGTTGACCACCTGAAGCACGAAACCCTGCCCGATAGGATTGCAATCGGACAGGGTGCGGCTGAGCTTCAAAAATGGCGGAGAGAGAGGGATTTGAACCCTCGGTTGAGCTTTTGACCCAACACTCGCTTAGCAGGCGAGCGCCTTCGACCACTCGGCCATCTCTCCGTGTATTGCTCTGAACACAAACCACCTGTACTTAAAATTTCCGCAGGGGCGCCTCCCGGCGCGATACATTCGCGGCGCAACGCCGCTTCAGCCCACCGCATGCAGGTCAGGAAAATTTCTGGCGGAGGGAGTAGGATTCGAACCCACGTCACGTTTCCGTGAAACGGTTTTCAAGACCGCCGCCTTCGGCCACTCGGCCATCCCTCCGCGCGCAACTGCAGCACTTACTTAGCGCATCCGTGCGCTCTTGTCAATCCTCCCCGCTCACAGATTTTTCGCGGCGAATTCCCAGTTGAGCAGCTTGTCGATCAGGGCGGTCACGTAGTCCGCCCGGCGGTTCTGGTAATCGAGGTAATAGGCATGTTCCCACACATCAATGGTGAGCAGGGGAACCATGCCCGCGGTGAGCGGGTTGTCGGCGTTTCCGGTTTTGACAACCTTGAGCATATCGCCGTCCCTGACCAGCCACGCCCAGCCGCTTGCAAATTGCGTAACCGAAGCGTCAAAAAGCTGCTTTTTGCATGCCTCAAGGCCGCCGAAGCATGCATCAATCTTCTGCTTGAGCGGGTCGGGGGGCGCGCCTCCGCCCGCCGGCCGCAGGCTCTGCCAGTAGAGGTTATGATTGAGGGTTTGCGCGGCATTGTTGAAAAGCGCCGCCCGGTCGGGCTTCCCGGCAACAGCAGCGACAATCTTCTCCAGGGGCGCCTCAGCCAGCGGGGTGTCGGACACGAGCTTGAGCAGATTATCGGCATAGCCCCGGTGATGCTTGCCGTAGTGAAAGCCGATCGTCCTCGCGGAGATAACCGGTTCAAGGGCGTTCTCCGGATAGGGAAGCGGCCGCATGCGGTTCGGAATGCCTGCCGCAGGTTGGACCGCGTGGGCCTTGTTGCAGGCAAACGCTGCCGCAGCTGCCGCACCGGCCTTGAGGAACTGCCGGCGATTAATGCCGATCTGCTTTGTATCCGCGCTGCTTGTGCTCATGGTCCCCCTCTCCTTTACTGACGGCTCAACGAGACTGCCGGGCCCGGGCACTCCCGGCGACAGCAATCATGTGCTCCCGGTCTTTTACTCCTTCTCCAGCAGCCGCACCCATTCAATAGCGTTTTTGTTGATGGCCAGAAACCCCAGCTGGATCTCGGTGGTGGCCGTTTCCTCCCGGGTGTTCACCACCGGCACAAAATGCCTGGCGTCATTGATGACGTTGCTCAGCCGGTCGAGATGTGCGGGCACGAAAATATCCCCGTAGTAAATCTTGCCTCCGGCCTTCATGCAGACCTTTACATAGTTTCCCTTCTGTTCCTTGGCGCTGAGCACAATATTGTTGTGACAGTACCTGCAGATAACCGCTTCCAGTTTGATTGATTCCGCGCAAAAGGGACAGATCTTCATCGGCTCCATGGCATCTCCTCTGCGCTGCGCGCGCCGCTTCTCCCGGCAGGCTCAGCGATCAAAAAGCGATTTCTGGGGTGCGCCCTTGACCAGTTCCCGCGCCTCAATGATCTGGCTATCCTTGTTCCAGCGGGTATCCATCTTTCGGCCGGTGTCCTCAATATTGAAATATTTGAAAAAGGCGATGCAGCTGATGGAAGCACTTTTCCCGTCGTGGGCAACCGTCACCGGGTAGGTGTTCGGCTCTTCCTCGTCCACCGGCTTGATGCCGATGATCCGCTTGTCGGGATCATAGTACAGCCTGACAAAGGGGTGCCCTTTGAGATAGTCGCTGATGCAGCGCTGCGAGAAAACAATCCGTCCCCCCTTGTTGATGGAAACCGTTGCCTTGTCCAGGTTCCTGGTGTGCTTGGCGGTGAATTCAATGAATGCCATGGCTTTATCCCTCGCCGCGCTGCGGCCGATGCACCTCCGTCATGTATCCGGCAATGATCATTGAAGATGCCGCGTCAGTACCGGCGCTCCCCGGTGATCATGGTCATGCCGCCCATATAGGGGCGCAGGACATCTGGAATGATGACGCTTCCGTCCCGCTGCTGGTAGTTTTCCAGGATGGCCACCACCGTGCGCCCCACCGCGAGGCCGGACCCGTTCAGGGTATGGACGTATTCCGATTTTTCCCGGTCGCCGGTTTTGTAGCGAATATTCGCCCGGCGCGCCTGAAAATCCTCAAAATTGCTGCATGAGGAAATTTCCCGGAAGAGGTTCTGGCCCGGCAGCCAGACCTCGATATCATAGGTCTTGGCGGAGGAAAACCCCAGGTCGGCGGTGCAGAGATTGACCACGCGGTAGGGAATAACCAGGCGCTTCAATACCTCCTCGGCATCGTTGAGCAGCGATTCCAGCTCGTCATAGGAGCCGGCGGGAGCGGCAAACTTCACCAGCTCCACCTTGTTGAACTGGTGCTGACGTATCAGCCCCCGCGTCTCCTTGCCGTATGAGCCCGCCTCTTTGCGGAAGCAGGGGGTGTATGCGGCATAGCGCAGGGGAAGGCAGCCGGCGGGAAGGATTTCGTTCTGATGAATGTTGGTGACCGGCACCTCCGCAGTCGGAATCAGAAAATAATCCACCGCGTCGACTTTGAAGAGATCCTCTTCAAACTTGGGCAGCTGCCCGGTTCCGGTCATGCTGGCCCGGTTTACCATGAAGGGGGGAAGCACTTCACGATACTGATGCTCGCCGGTATGTAAATCGAGCATGAAGTTGATCAGCGCCCGCTCCAGCCGGGCGCCCGCTCCCATATAAAGGGTAAAGCGCGCGCCGGTGATCCTGGCCCCGCGATCAAAGTCAAGGATGCCCAGTCGCTCCCCGATGTCCCAGTGCGGCTGCGGAGTGAAATCAAACGGCCGGATGTCACCCCATCGCCGCACCTCCTGGTTGTCCTCGCTGCCCTTTCCGGGGACCACTGATTCGTGGGGAATGTTGGGAACGGTCAGCATGAATTCGCGCGCCGCCGCTTCCTTTTCCTGAAGAAGCACGTCGAGCTCCTTGATGCGCTGGGAAACCAGCCGCATCCGCTCGATTTCATCCGAGCCGTCCTTCTTGTCCCGCTTCAACTGCGCGATCTTTTCCGAAACCGTATTCCGCTGGCAGCGGAGGTTCTCCACCTCCACCAGCAATTCACGCCGCGCCGCGTCAATACGCAGAAAACCGTCCCAGTCTATGGCGCCACCCCTGAGGGCCAGCCGCTCCCTGACGCTGTCGAGGTGTTCACGAACGTATTTAAAATCGAGCATATGCCGCAATCCGCTGTCGAGTAATTGAAGCGCCGTCCGGCTGCCTTTGGCATCCCTCAGCTGTGTGTCGTACCGGAGAGCATATTTCTAGCATCTTAAAAAAGTGCCGTCAATAGAATAGTTGCCCGCTTGCATCGGTCACGCCGTTTCCGCCCGATGCACCATTTCTATTGATTACCTGCCCAGGTATGGTAATGGTATGCTATTGCATCAATGCTCCCTGTCTCTTGCACGGAGGAATCATTTCCGCAGCCATGCGCACGCGAAAAAATGTACACGGGCTGATAGGCGCGGCCGCACTTATAACAGCACAGGCGCTGCTGCTCAAGGATGTGCAGCCGGCGGCATCCTGGTTTTACTATTTCGCCTGGTGGCCCTATATCCTGATCATCGACAGCTTGATTTACCGCATCAGGGGAAATTCGCTGCTGATGAACCGGCGCGGCGAGTTTGCGGTTCTGGCGCTCTGGTCGGTTGTCATCTGGACGATGTTCGAGGCGTTCAATCTGGTGATGCAAAACTGGTATTATGTCAATGTCATACCGGTACGCTCGCTTCGCTGGCCCGGTTACGCGATTGCGTATGCGACGGTGCTGCCGGGTCTTTTTGAGACCGCCGAACTCCTGGAGGCGCTGGGCCTTTTTAAAGGCGCCCGGGTCAAGCCGGTTAGGGTCGGCAGCGGCGCCGCCTTCGCTATGGTTGCTTCCGGTGCGGCTTGCCTGGGGGGGGTCCTGCTGTTTCCTGCCTCTTGTTATCCCCTCATATGGGTCGCTTTCATCCTGCTTTTGGAACCGGTCAACCATCGTTGGGGCGCAAAATCGCTGCTGCGCGATTGTGAACAGGGCACCATGCGCACGCTCTGCCTGCTGTTGACCGCCGGGCTTGTCTGCGGCATGCTCTGGGAGTTCTGGAATTACTGGGCTGCAACCAAATGGGTGTACACCGTCCCCTTCTTCGAGGAGCTGAAGCTCTTTGAAATGCCCCTGCTCGGCTTCCTGGGTTTTCCGCCCTTCACCGTGGAATGCTACTGCCTGTACAATTTCATCAGCCTCTTCCGGCGCCTGCGCAGTTGGGAGCAAGATAGTTATGGACTAAATCGGCGCAACAGGGTACACTTCCCACTGATCGCACTGACGGTAGTGGGCGGTGCACTCTTCTGCTGCGGCACCTTTTACGCCATGGATGCCGCGACGGTGCACTCCTACTGGTCAACCTTAGGTGATGTGGCGGGCATACCCGACGCCGCCGCACGCCGGCTGAGCGCGGCCGGCATCCACACGCCGCGCCGGCTCCTTTCAATGGCTTCCTCTCCGGCGCAGCGCGATGCGCTGGCGACCATAATCGGCGCCCCGGCGGACAACGTTGAACGCTGGATCAAGGCGGCGGAGCTTGCCGAACTCAAAGGCATGGGCGCCCGCAATGCGAATCTGCTCAGGTGCGCCGGCATCGAGGACATGGCCGCCCTTGCCCGGCAGGACCCGGCGCTGCTCCACGAACGCTTGCTGCGGTGCTATGGCCTTGCGCCCGCGCAGCCGCTTCCACCGCCCCGGCCGGCGGTGCTTCGCATCTGGATACGGGAAGCGCAAAAAAAAACCACCGGAAGATAGCGGATGCAAAAACCTGATTCCCCGCACAAGACGCGCGTTCCCGCCTTTTTGCACAGGTCATCGCACCTGCTTTCCCTGGCAGCTGCAGATTTTTTCAGAAACCGCTGCATACTCTGGGCGGCCGCCCTCACCTATACCACGGTATTTGCCCTGGTGCCCATGCTCGCCGTGACCTTTTCTCTGTTCCATGCCTTCGGCGCGCTCAAGGGACTCGAGGGAAAGCTGCGCCCCTTCATCCTGCAGGTGCTCGTGCCCGGGGCACAGGAAAAACTGATCGGGACGATAAACACCCTGATTGAGCGGCTGAATGCCGGGGCCATCGGCGCCGTGGGAACGGTGCTGGTGTTTCTCGCGGCGGTCTTTCTCCTGGCGCAGCTCGAGGTGATAGTAAATGAGATCTGGGGGCTGAAACGGCACCGGCCGTTCTTCTACCGTCTTGCCATTTACTGGACCGCCATCACCTTCGGCCCGCCCCTGATGGCACTGTCCATCGGCATTCCGGCCACCCTCCGAAGCTACCGGGCGGTGGAATGGCTGGAGCACTATATCAGCGTGGATGTGTTTCGCCTTCTTCCCTACCTATTTGTCTGGTCCATCTTCACCGGCCTCTATCTCTTCATGCCCAACACCCGGGTCAGGTTTTCCGCCGCGGCGGTCGGCGCGGTTGTGGGCGGAACCCTCTGGCAGATAGCCGGGGTGGGGTTCACCCTGTATACCTCAACCGTCCTGATCTATTCAGCCCTGTACGGGTCGCTCGGGGTCATCCCGCTTTTTTTCCTCTGGCTCTTCATCAGCTGGTCCATCTTCCTCTTTGGAGCCGAGCTCTCATTCGTGCTTCAGAACTATCATCTGCTGCGCAACGGCCTGAAGGTATACGGGCCGTCGTATAAGGAGCGAGAATACCTGTCGCTCCGCATTGTGCTGACCATCGCCAAAAGCTTTCTCCACGGCAAAAGCCCCCTCGGCCTCCATGACCTCACCCGGGAGCTCCGCCTGCCGTTTCACCTCACCGGCGAGCTGGTCGAATCGCTGGTTCGGGAAAACATCGTGATCAAGCTGCACCAGGGCAGTCAGGACGTATACCTGCCGGCCAGGAATGTAGACGCCATCACCATGAGCGACATTATCCAGGCGGTGCAGGGAAATCAGAAACTGGCGACGGAAAGTGCGGAAGACCGGGTGATCCTGGAGGCGGTCGTTACCGGCGAACGGATGTTTGCCGCCTGTGCCGGCAACAAGAGCGTGAAAAGCATACTTGACGAGCTGGAGGCGCTGGGCGAGAGGTAGGAGCGGCTTTCAGCCGCGAACGTATCGCGCCTGAAGGCGCTCCTACGGAATTTCACATATCTTTGGCTGGATTTTCTCGGGCGCTCAAAAGCCCCTCCCCTTTGAGCAACAAATCAGATGGGTGTTTTTCAACAGCCTGCTAGAGTTCGATGCAGGTGATCCCCTCGCGGAGGGCATATTTGGTAAGTTCGGCGATGCTTTTGACTTTGAGCTTGTGCATGATGTGGCTGCGGTGAGCCGCCACGGTTTTTTCGCTGAGCCGTAGCGACAGGGCTATAGAGCGGGTGCTTTTCCCTTCAGCGATGAGCTGCAATATCTCGCGTTCCCGCCTGCTGAGCACGCCGGCGGTTTTTGCCGCCGGATGGGGCTCCGCGGCCGGCGGCACATCCTGCTCCTGCGCCGCCGCATCCAGGGCGGGACTGAGATAGGTCTGGTTGCGACTCACCGCACTGAGCGCATTTCTCAGTTCTTCATAGGCGGCATCCTTCAGCAGGTAACCCGCGGCTCCCGCTGCAAGCATTTCCCGGACAAACCGCCGGTCGGAGTGCATGGATAAGGCAATAATCTTTATTTCCGGCAGGTCGGCAAGTATCCGCCGCGTCGCCTCAATCCCGCTCATATCCGGCATGGAAATATCCATGATCACCACATCGGGCCGGTGCTCGCGCGCCAGTTGCACCGCGCTTTCACCGCCCTCGGCTTCGCCGATCACCTCTATGCCCGGCTCATGCTCGAGCAGGGCGTGAATGCCCTCCCGCATAATTTTGTGGTCATCAGCAAGGATAACCCTGACGGTCATGTGGCATGATCCTCGTGCAGGTGTCGCGGCGGCTATTCGATTGAGGTCAGGCCTTCGCGAATGGCATACTTGGTGAGTTCGGCAATACTGTTGAGACCGAGCTTGTCCATGATCTGCTTCCGGTGGGTCTCAACCGTCTTGACGCTTACGTACAATGCAGCCGCAATATCCCGGGTTGCTTTCCCTTCGGCGATCAGCTGCAGGACCTCGCGCTCCCGGGTGCTCAGCGCGGTTGAGGCGACCGAACCGGGGGGGGCGGTTTCACCGACGTAGTCCTTGACCACGGTATCGGTTATCTGGGGGCTGAGATAGGTCTTGTTTTTGAGCACCGCGGCGATTGCCGTGCCCAGCTCCTCAAAGGCGGCGTCCTTGAGCAGATACCCGCATGCGCCGGCGCTGAGCATCTCCTTCACATACTTTTTATCTGAATGCATGGAAAGCGCGATCACTTTCACATGGGGATCGTCCCGGACAATGTGCCGCGTGGCGTCGATGCCGTTCAGGTCGGGCATGGAAATATCGATGACCACCACATCGGGATGATGCTGGGCGCACAGTTCCACCACGCCCCTTCCGCTCTCCGCCTCGGCAATCACCTCAATCTCCTTCTGCCTGGCCAGCAGGGCGCGCAGCCCCTCGCGCATGATTTTGTGGTCGTCAGCCAGAATAAGCCGTACGCTCATAGCAAACCTCCCGTG
>CAZWCD010000064.1:3548-14548 GCA_964632275.1 uncultured Thermodesulfobacteriota bacterium | reverse complement strand
TCCTTCCGGGTGATGCCCCGCACGAGCTCGCGCACCATGGCGGTTATAACGGTAACATCGTCCTCAATCTGGCCGGTGAGCAGCCGGTACCAGCTGTAGCCGAACATGATGTCCATTACCGTCTCAAAGTCGATGTCGCGGCGCAGTTCGCCGCGTTCGGCCGCCCGCTGCAGCACGAACTGGAGCAGTCTGCGCCGCTCCGGGAGAAAGCGGGTGCGCCACTCCTCGACCGCCGACGCATCGGTCTGCGCCTCGGCAATCATCAACCTGAATGCCTGCCCACTGGGTGTCTCCCGCCAGAATTTCCAGAGAGAGCGGACCATAAAAACAATTTCCCGTTCCACATTGCCGAAGTCAGGAATCACCAGCATCCGTTCTGATTCGCCGGCATAGCAGTTAAACAGCAGGCCCATTTTATTTGACCACCATCGGTATATGGTGCTTTTTGATGCCCCCGACCGGCGGGCGACCTCCTCGATGGTAAAATTGGCATATCCCTTCTCCTGCAGAATCGCCGCTGCCGCCTGCAGGATCGCCCTGCTGGTTTCAGCATTGCGCCTGCAGCCGGTTGACTTTTTAAGCCTGCGCCCTTTAGTGGACGGTGTCGCCACGGTTCGCTGTTTCATCGTCTCCCACTGCTTCGTAGGGTTTTACCGTTCTACCGGAAAACCGGTCTGCTCATGCCATCCCCCCCCAAGGGTTCTGCACAGGGCCACGACTGCATCAAGCTGGTCCAGTCGCGCCGCTGAAAGGTCGAGTTCAGCCCGGAGCGACTGCCGCTGTATGTCCAGCACATCGATAATGCTGATGTAGCCGCGGGCATGCTGCTTCTGGGAAAGCTCGAGACTGCGCCGCATGGCCTGGGCCCGCTCCAGCGAAGACTGGAGCACCTGGGCGGTTTTGGTTCCGGCCACCAGCGCGTTGCGCGCCTCCCTGAAGGCATTTTGCACGGTCTTCTCATACTGCGCGAGCATCTGCTCCCGGCGGGCCCGCTCGGCCTTTTCCCGGGCGAGCAGGCGGCCGCCTTCAAACACCGGCTGGGCAAGGGCCGCCGATGCCGTCCAGATATTTGCCCCGGAGCTGAAAAGATCATCAAGTTCGGAGTTGACGTTGCCGTAGTCGCCGGTCAAGGAGATGGACGGAAAAAATGCGGCGCGGGCAGCGCCGATGCTCGCATTGGCCGCCATGAGCATACCTTCGGCAGAGCGTATGTCCGGCCGCCGTGCCAGCAGGTCGGAAGGCAGGTTATCGGGTATGGCGGGAAAGGTATTCAGCTCCTCGAGGATCTTGCCCGATTCGGAAAATCCTTCGACAAGGGCACCGGGACTCCGTCCCAGCAGCATGGCCAGGGCGGTTTCCGCCTGAGACACTTCGTTCTCCCGCTGATATACCAGGGCCTCGGTCCCCAGCCGGTCAGACTCGATCCGGCGCAAATCAAGCTCCTGGGTGTAGCCGTACTTATAGCGCTTCCGGTACATCTCGCAACTGGTATCATAGGTCGCAAGCTGGTCATGGGCGATGCGCGTCTGGGCCTGCAGGGTGCGCAGCCTGAAGTAGAAAGCGGCAACCTCGGCAGTCAGGGCCAGCCGGACGGCATCGCGGGCCGACTCCGTCGCCAGCAGTTCAGCCCGTGCCGCTTCGTCAAGCCGCTTATACTTTCCCCAGAGGTCAAGCTCGAACGATGCAATGCCCAGCAGGTCAAAAGAATCGTTGGTGCGGCTCTCCCCCGGCACCTGGGCCTCCCCGGTGGTGCGGCCCCTGACCGCATCCGCCCCCAGCCCCACCGCCGGCAGCCGGTCGGCAAAGGCGATGCGCGCCAGCGCCCGTGCTTCGTCGACCCGGGCAATGGCAATGGCCAGATCATGATTGGATGCAAGCGCTTCAAGCTCAATCCGGTCAAGTGTCGGGTCCCCAAACAATTTCCACCAATCAAGCGCGGTAAACGGGGCAATCAGTGAAGTCGGTGTTTCGGCCGCGGCGGGAAGCTCTAGCTCCGGCCTCACATAATCAGGGCCCATGGCGCAGCCGGCCATGGCCGTCAAAATTACCAGGCAGCACACGAGGGTTCTGCACATATCAGTTCCCCTCCCCGCTGTTTCTCACAGCCCGCGCTGAAGCGCGCAGAATCGCCGCGGTTTTCAGCGCCCCCATCTTTTCGGTGAGACGCATGATTCCCACAAAAAACAGCGGAATAAAATAGGTCGCAATAAAGGTGGAGGCGAGCATCCCGCCCACCACGCCGGTCCCGATGGAATGTCGGCTTGACGCGCCCGCTCCGGAGCTGAGGGCCAGCGGCAGGCAACCAAGCACAAAGGCCATGGAGGTCATGACGATGGGGCGGAAGCGCTGGCGCGCCGCTTGTATGGCGGCATCGGCCAGGGGTATCCCGCTCTCATGTTTGGTAAGAGCGAATTCCACAATCAGTATCGCGTTCTTGGCGGATAATCCGATCAGGGTCACCAGGGCTATCTGGAAATAGACGTCATTGGGAAGCCCCCGCAGCCAGACAAAGCCGATGGCGCCGAACATGGCAAAGGGAACCGATATAAGGACCACGAAAGGCAGTGACCATCGTTCATACTGCGCGGCCAAGATGAGAAACACAACAATCAGGCCGAGAATGAAGGCAAGAAAGGAGGCGCTGCCGGCAAGCTTCTCCTGATAGGAGCTGCCGGTCCAGGCAAGTGTATAATCGTCGGGCAGATTGCTGAGGCTGAGTTCCTCAAGGGCAGCCAGCGCCTGGCCGGTGCTGTAGCCGGGGGCGGGAGCGCCCACAATCTTACCCGCCGGGAATACATTGAACCGTTCCACGATATCCGGCCCGAGTATGGGGTCAAGGTGCACCAGCGATGAAAGAGGAATCATCTGGCCGGATGCCGAGCGCAGGAACACCTCCCGCAGGTTATCCGGCAGGCTGCGGAACGGCGCGCCCGACTGCATCATCACCCGAAAGGTGCGCCCGGATTTATTGAAGTCATTGATATAATACGCGCCGAAGGTGGACTGCATGGTGGTGAACAGCATATCCTTGGAAACGCCCAGGGCATAGGCCTTTTCCAGGTCCGTCTCCACCATGAACTGGGGGGTTGACGCGCGGAAGGTGGTGGTGATGCGCCCGATCTCCGGCCGCGCCATGGCGGCCTTAACGAAGTTGGAGAGCTCCCGGGCAAGGTCCTCGCTGGCGCCGTCTCCCCGATTCTGGATATAGCCTTCAAATCCGCCGGTGAGGCTCATGCCGATGATCGGCGGCGGACTGAACACGATAAAGCGGGCGTCGGCGATGGTAGCATCGGCCTCCCGCATCAGATCTGCAGCAATGGCCTCAGCCGACTGCGCCGCCCCTGATCGCTTATCCCAGTCGACTGTTTCCATGAATGCCGATCCGGAGTTGTTTTTCATTGCCCCGGAAAGCATGTCGAAGCCGGCAAAGGTCTGCACCGTGGCCATCAGGGGATGGGCAAGGGCGATGTTCTCAAAGGCGTCCATGACCTGCTCGGCCCGCCTGAGGGAGGCGCCCTCGTCGAGGGCGGCAAAGGCGAAAAGCTTTGCCTGGTCTTCATCGGGCACAAGGCTGCCCGGAACCTTTACAAACAGCGCAAGGGTCAGTCCGGCCATCAGTAAAAAGAGAATCAACGCGGCCGGCGCATGGCGAATCAGCGCGGCAACCGTCCTGATATAAGCGGAGGTGCGGTTGCCGAACCATGCGTCAAATTTCTCAAGCAGCCCCCTGCCGTGCCCGGGCTTGAGCAGCAGCGCCGACAGCGCCGGGGTGAGGGTGAGGGCGACAACGCCGGAGATGATCACCGAGATGCTGATGGTGACGGCAAACTGCCGGTACATGGTGCCGGCAAGCCCCCCCATAAAGGCCACCGGCACGAAGACGGCGCAGAGCACCAGCACGATGGCGATGATGGGACCGGTGACCTGCTCCATGGCCCTGATGGTGGCGTCGCGGGGGGCAAGGCCTTCAGCGCGCATGATCCGTTCCACGTTTTCAATCACCACAATCGCGTCATCCACTACGATGCCGATCGACAGCACCAGCCCGAACAGGGTCAGGGTGTTGATGGAAAATCCGAAGGCATACATGCCGGCAAAGGCCCCGATGATGCATACCGGCACGGCCAGGCAGGGAATGAGGGTCGCACGCAGGCTCTTTAAAAATATGAAAACGATGAAAAAGACCAGGAGCACCGCCTCGAACAGGGTAATGACCACCTCCTTGATGGATATGCGCACAAAGTCGGTTGTATCCATAGGGATGGTGTATACCACGCCGGGGGGGAATCGCCGGGACAGCTCATCCATCCGCTCGCGCACGGCGTCGGAGGTGGCGATGGCATTCGCCCCGGAGGAGAGGTTGATCACGATGGGCACCGACAGGGCGCCGTTGATCTTTCCGGTAAACTCGTATACCAGCGCCCCCAGTTCCACCGTGGCCACGTCCTTGAGCTTCAGGCTGCTGCCGTCGGGATTGGCCCGCAGAATGATGTCGCCGAACTGCTCGGGGTTATCGAGCCGTCCCCGCACGATCAGCGAGTAGACGCGGCCGCTGTCGTCTCCCACCGGGGGCTGGCCGAGCTTGCCCGCGGCATACTGCATGTTCTGCTCCCTTACCGCCGCGGACACGTCCTCGGCGGTAAGGCCGAGCTGCGCCATCTTGTCGGGCTTGAGCCAGATGCGGATGGAGTAGTCGCGGGCGCCGAACATCCACGCCTCCCCCACGCCGGGGATGCGCTTTAAATCATCGATAATATGTATGAGGGCATAATTGCTCAGGTAGGTGGTGTCGTAGATGCCCCCCGGTGAGTAAAGGGTGACCACCATGAGCACGGTCGGTGATTTTTCCTCGACGGTCACGCCGAACCGCCGCACATCCTCCGGCAGGGTTGACATCACCGTCTGCACGCGGTTGTTGACATCGATGGTCGCCTGATTGGGATCGGTGCCTACGGCAAAGGTAACATTCAGCTGGAGCTTGCCGTCGCTTGATGAAAGCGAGCTCATGTAAATCATGTCATCAACCCCGTTGATGGCCTGCTCAAGCGGCGCGGCCACGGTCTGCGCGACCACCACCGCGCTGGCCCCGGTGTAGGTGGCGCTCACCGACACCGCGGGGGGAACCAGTTCCGGGTACTGGGCGATGGGAAGCGACATCAGGGCAAGGAACCCGGCCAGGATGAAGAGCAGCGAGATGACGCTGGCGAAAATGGGCCGGTCGATAAAAAAGCGCGATATCATTGAAACTCCTTCTGTTTTGCCGCTGCGGCAGCCTGGTCCCGGGCCTGCACATCCGCGGCGGATGCCTCGCGCACCGCGACGCCGGGCTGGACTTTCATCATGCCCGCGGTGATAATGCGCTCACCTTCGCGAAGGCCCGATGAAATGACACTCTGCTTGCCGATGGAAAACTGCTCGCTGACCTGCCGCATCCCCGCCTTCATGTCCTTATCCAGAACATACACCGATGGCCCCTGCTGGGTGGTAAATATGGCCTGCCGGGGTATCAGCATCACCCGTTTCAGCTCCAGCCCCTTCAGTCGCACCCGTACGAACTGGCCGGGCATAAGCCG
The DNA here is from genome assembly GCA_964632275.1 of uncultured Thermodesulfobacteriota bacterium. Taxonomy (GTDB): domain Bacteria; phylum Desulfobacterota; class WTBG01; order WTBG01; family WTBG01; genus CAZWCD01. The sequence goes on along the minus strand of CAZWCD010000064.1, from coordinate 8,975 downwards.
CGCGTCAGGATTGGGCAGCTCGACCTTGGCGCGGATGGTCGCGGTCCTCGGATCCTCAGTGCTGTCGGTAAAAACAATCGTACCCGGCTGCGGATGAATCTTTCCGTCTTGATAGACAATGGATACCAGCTGCTTTCCGCCGCGCCGGGAGACGGCGCCGCTCTGAATCAACTGCTTCACCCGGGCAAAGTCCGCACCCGGCATCGAAAAGTTTATATACAGCGGATCAACCTGCACCATGGTGGTGAGCAGGCTCCCCTCCACCGACGTGGTGACCAGCGTACCCACCGAACAGGATTCCTTGCGCACAATCCCCGAAATCGGGGCATCCACCCGCGTATATTCGAGTTTCACTTCGGCGTCATGGAGGTTTGCCCGGGCAACCTGCAGGTCGGCGGAAGCCGCCTTAAAGGCCATCTCCGCCTCATCCCGCTCCTTCTCGCTGACCGCACCCTCGTCAAACAGCGCCGTCACCCGCACATACTCACGGCGAGTCCGCTCCAGGTTGGCATCCGCCTGCGCAAGCGCGCCCTGCGAGCGCTCGAGCACGATCTTATAAGGAACCGGATCGATCTGGAACAGCTGGGTTCCCTGCTTGACGAATTGTCCTTCCTCAAAAATCCGCTTTTCCAGAATCCCGCCGACCCGGGCGCGAATCTCAACTTCCAGGAATCCGGCTGCCTGGCCGATGAACTCCGGCTCCCAGGCGGCATCATCCAGCTTCACCTCCATTATTTCCACCAGCGGCGGAGACGGAGACTGATCGCCTTGCCTCTTGCCCTTGCATGCGGCACTAGCAACAAGTATACAGAGAACGATGATGATGGATTCCCTGAACCGGGATTTCATTGAACTATACATAGGTTTCGCCTGCATGTCTGTTTCTGTCGATGATCATGAGGGGTATGTGGCCGGTTCAAAACATTCAGCAAATCTGGTACTGGGAATATAAACGAAACGAACCGTATCGTTTATATTAAAATCCATGGCTCATGTCAACAAAATAGTGCGGCACTCATGCGCGGGGGACTAGCAGACAAAAAAGTAGAGGCAATCCGTCGATTACCTCTACCGTGCACAACATTATCTATCGCATTATCTGCGGGAGTCGAATTATTGAGGCTGTGCCGAATCAACCAGCATGGTCACCCGGTCATGGGTCACCTCGGCAATTCCCTCCCCGATCACGAGAATGCGGTCGCTACCCTTCGCCCGGTAGGAAATCTCTCCGGGAATGATGGCGGTGATAAAAAAAGTATGCCCGGGAAGCACCCCGAATTCACCATCCGCGCCCGGAGCGCTCATCTCTTCAACATCCGTACTTACCACCACCGACTGGGGCGTCACCACCTCCAGCAGGAATGTCTCTGCCATACCGTTTACGCCTCTCTTCTCAGTTCTGCCTGCTGTACCTCAGGGTGCGATTCCTGCCGCTTACGCCGACGCTCCGCCGACAGCCCTGAGCTTTTCCGCCTTGGCCAGCACATCATCGATGGTTCCGACCATGTAGAAAGCCTGCTCGGGAATATCATCGTGCTTGCCCGATACCAGCTCCTTGAATGCCTTGATGGTATCGGAGAGCTTCACGTAGATGCCGGGGATGCCGGTGAAATCCTCGGCCACAAAGAACGGCTGGGATAAAAACCGCTGAACTTTTCGGGCGCGGGCAACCGTCAGCTTGTCCTCGTTGGACAGCTCCTCCATGCCCAGGATGGCGATGATGTCCTGCAGCTCCTTGTAGCGCTGCAGGGTCTGCTGCACCTCGCGCGCAACCTGGTAGTGTTCCTCGCCCAGCACCTGGGGATCGAGTATTCTCGAGGTCGAGTCCAGCGGATCCACCGCGGGATAGATGCCCAGCTCGGCAATCTGCCGGGAGAGAACGGTGGTGGCGTCCAAGTGGGCAAAGGTGGTGGCCGGGGCGGGATCGGTAAGGTCATCCGCCGGCACATAGATCGCCTGGACCGAGGTGATTGACCCGTTGTGGGTCGAGGTAATCCGCTCCTCCAGTTCGCCCAGATCGGTGGCCAGGGTCGGCTGGTAACCAACCGCCGAGGGCATCCGGCCCAGCAGCGCGGACACTTCCGAGCCGGCCTGGGTGAATCTGAAGATATTGTCAATGAAGAGCAGCACGTCCTGCCCCTTCTCATCCCGAAAGTACTCGGCGGCGGTAAGCGCCGAGAGTCCCACCCGGGCGCGCGCGCCGGGCGGCTCGGTCATCTGACCGTAAATGAGCGCCGCCTTGTCGATAACCTTCGATTCTTTCATCTCCAGCCACAGGTCATTGCCTTCACGGGTCCGTTCCCCCACCCCGCCGAAGACGGAGAATCCGCCGTGATGAATGGCGACGTTATGAATCAGCTCCATGATGATAACCGTCTTGCCCACGCCCGCGCCGCCGAAAAGGCCGATTTTACCGCCCCGTGAATAGGGGGCAAGCAGGTCAATGACCTTTATGCCGGTTTCAAAGGGCTCAACCTTGGTGCTCTGGTCAAGCAGGCTCGGCGCCGGGCGGTGAATGGGGTAGCGCTTCTCGGTAACCACCGGGCCCATTTCGTCGACCGGGTCTCCGATGACGTTCAGAATCCTCCCCAGGATTTCATTGCCCACCGGCATGGTAATCTGCTCACCGCGGTAGATTCCCTCCATTCCCCGGATCAGTCCGTCGGTGGTGTCCATGGCAATGCAGCGGACGGTATTGTCGCCCATATGCTTCGCCACCTCCAGCACCAGGTTTTCCTGCCGGTCGTCGAGGGCGGGATTGGTCACCTTGATGGCGCCGTAGAGCGGGGGAAGGCCTCCCACCTCAAAACGGAAGTCCACGACCGGTCCGATGACCTGGGTTACCACACCTTTGATGATTATATTTGACTGTTCGTTCATTGTAATGCCTCCGCGCCTCCGACGATATCCATCAATTCCTTGGTGATCATTTCCTGGCGAACCTTGTTGTAGGTCAGGGTTAAGACCTCGATCATTTCGCTCGCATTCTTGGAAGCCTGGTCCATGGCCGACATGCGCGCGGCATACTCGCTGGTGGTTGATTCATAGAGGGCGGTGGACAAGCGGGTTTCCAGATACCGCGGCACCACCCGGTCGAGCACCGCCTGCCGGTCCGGCTCGAAGAGGTAGTCAATGGCCTGCACTTCAGCCTCCGGATCCTTCAAGGGAAGCAGCCGCTCCATCACCACCTCCTGCTGGAGCACCGATTTAAACCGGTGGTAGCAGAGATAGCAGGTGTCGAAGGCTTCCGCAAGATACCGCTCGGTCAGGTTCCCGGCCACCGCCTGCACCCATTCCGCCGACGGATCACGCGGGAGATCGCTTAGCTCCTCGCGCATGCTCACCGGCCGCCGCTTGAAATAATCCCGGCCCTTGCGGCCGATTACCGCGAGCGACACATCTTCAAAACCGTCCCGGTTGGCGGCGATGAAATGCTCCACCTTCTGGCACATGTTCAGGTTGAATCCCCCGCAGAGGCCCTTATCCGAGGTTATCACCAGCAGCTCAAGCCGGCGGGGCTGCCGCAGCGCTAGCAGCTGATGAGCGTCCGCCGGGGTTCTGCTGAGCAGCCGGTCAAAGACCTCGGTCATGCGCTGATGGTAGGCCCGCCAGCTGATGGCGGTTTCCTGCGCCCGCTTCAACCGCGAGGCGGCAACCATCTGCATGGCCCTGGTAATCTGCTGCGTTTTAGCGATGGAGGAAATCCTCCGCTTGATGTCTCGAAGTGTTGCCATGACCTTGTAAGCTATGGTTTGAAGAGAGCGTTGAACTCCTTGAAAACCTGCTCCAGCTTGCTCTGCAGCGTGGCGCTGATCTCCTTTTTCTCCCGGATTTCACGGGTCACCTCGGGATACTTTGCATCCACGAAGGCAAAGAGATCATTTTCATATTTCATCAGCGAGGACTCGGCAAACCCCTCCAAAAAGCCATTGGTGCCGGCATAAATGATGAGGACCTGCTTCTCCACCGGCACCGGCTTGTACTGGGGCTGCTTGAGAATTTCCACCAGCCGGCTCCCGCGCGACAGCTGTGCCTGGGTGGCCTTGTCGAGCTCGCTGCCGAACTGGGCAAACGCCGCCATTTCGCGGTACTGTGCCAGATCAAGCCGCAGGGATCCCGCCACCTTGCGCATGGCCCGGATCTGGGCATTGCCGCCCACGCGGGATACCGAAAGGCCGACGTTGATGGCAGGCCGGATGCCGGCATAAAAGAGGCCCGGCTCCAGATAGATCTGCCCGTCGGTGATGGAAATGACATTGGTGGGGATATACGCCGACACGTCGCCCGCCTGGGTCTCAATAATCGGCAGCGAGGTAAGCGAGCCCGAGCCCAGCTTCTCGCTCATGCGCGCCGCCCGTTCCAGGAGTCTCGAATGAAGGTAGAAGATATCGCCGGGATAGGCCTCCCGTCCCGGGGGTCTTCTCAGCAGCAGGGAAAGTTGCCGGTACGCGGCCGCGTGCTTCGAAAGGTCGTCATACACGGTCAGGGCGTGTCCGCCGTTGTCGCGGAAATACTCTCCGATGGCGCACCCGGCGTACGGGGCGATATACTGCAGCGGCGCCGGCTCGCTGGCGGTTGCCACCACCACCGTGGTGTATTCCATGGCGCCGAAGCGTTCCAGCGTATCCACCACCCGGGCCACCGTCGACCGCTTTTGCCCGATGGCCACATAAATGCAGTAAACGTCGCCCCCCTTCTGATTGATGATTGCGTCAATGGCGATGGCGGTCTTGCCGGTCTGGCGGTCTCCAATGATCAGCTCGCGCTGGCCGCGCCCGATGGGAATCATCGAATCGATGGCCTTCAATCCGGTTTGCAGCGCCTCGCGCACCGGCAGCCGGGCGACAACCCCGGGTGCCCGCCGCTCGATGGGATTGAAGTTCTTCGCCGCAATCGGGCCCTTGCCGTCGATGGGCTCTCCGATGGCGTTGACCACCCTGCCCACCAGTTCCTTGCCCACCGGCACCTCGGCGATGCGGTGGGTCCGCTTGACCAGGTCACCCTCCTTGATCTTTATGTCCTCGCCGAGCAGGGCGGCGCCCACGTTATCCTCCTCGAGGTTGAGGACCACCCCGAAGAGATCGCCCGGGAACTGCAGGAGCTCTCCGGCCATCGCCTTTTCCAGCCCGTAAATTCTGGCAATGCCGTCACCCACCGAAATAACCGTTCCGGTTTCGCTGAGCTCAGCCCGGCTTTCATATCCTTCGATCTGCCTTCGAATGATTTGGCTGATTTCATCCGCTTTTAATTCTGCCATGTCATTCCTTCCTTAGGGTTTCACTCAACCGGCGCAGCTGGCTCCTGACTGAACCGTCAATCAAGAGGTTGTTCACCTTCAGCACGATGCCGCCGATGAGCGTCTGATCAATGTGATTTTCAAGTACACTCTTTTTCTGCAGCGCCCCGTCCAGGGCGGTTTTGAGCTTG
>CAZWCD010000064.1:0-3448 GCA_964632275.1 uncultured Thermodesulfobacteriota bacterium | reverse complement strand
CGCTCGATGTTTTTCTTGCGCTCGACAAACATGTCCCGTATCGCCGGAGCGGCAAGCTTGTAAATAATGTAACAGAACACCACCAGATTGTAGGTCTTGTAGAGCAGCTCCTTCACCGGGGCAGGCAGTGGAACCAGCAGGACTGCCAGGCCTGCGATCACAAAGAGGGCAACCGTGAGGTATTTGCTCTTCATCGGCGCTTCCCCCCCAGTATTTTCCTGGCGATTTCCCCTGCCAGGTCAGCCGACCGACCGGCCAGCTGTTTTCTCACCTGGTCAAGCCCCGCCCGCAGCTCTTTCCGCGCATTATCGAGATAGGCGGCGCTGCTACTGCGGGCCTCACCGATGAGGCGTTCGCCCTCATCGCGCCCCGCCTTTTTCTGCGATTCGCTCAGGACGGCCGCTTCGGCGGCAGCCTCAGCCATGCTCGCGTTGTATGAGCCCTTGACGCTCTCTGCGCGGTCCATGGCCGACTCGGCCTTCTTTCGGGTGCCCTCGGTTTCTTCCTTCCTGCGCTCAACCAGGTCAAGAAACGGCCTGAACATGAGCTTGTTCAGTATCCAGATGAGCAACAGGAAGTTTACAATCTGGAAAAACAGCGTGCTGTTTATCTGGAGAAGCATTCGCCAATCCTCATAACCACAACGGGTGCGGCCCCGGCTACACTTTTAAAATAAGCATGAACGCAACAACCAGGGCGTAGAGCACCAGCGATTCCTGGAAGGCAAGACCGATGATCATCGGGGTCTGGATTTTCCCCGCGGCGCCGGGATTTCTGGCGATTCCTTCAAGTCCTGCGGAAATGGCCCTGCCCTGACCTAATGTTCCGGCGAATGCCGCCAGGCTGATGCACAGACCGCCGGCTGCCCCAATGATACCCTTGGCCATTGAGGAAAGTTCCCCGCCGCCCTCTTCCGCCGCCAACACCATCGGGGCAAAGGTCAGCGTCAGGACCACTCCTACGAACGCGATAGCCATGATCTTACGTGTTTTCTTCATTCCTCTACCTCCTTGCCAATGAATAAAGTGATTTAATGTTCGCCGGCATCCAGTGCCAGGCTTATGTAAATAGTTGAAAGAAGTGAAAACACCAGCGCCTGAATGACCGAGACAAACGTGCCCAGGGCAAGGTTGAACACCGGTACGCCAATGGGCACCAGGCTGGAAAATATTTCCAGCACCTTGTGGTCTCCCATGATGTTTCCGAAAAGCCTGATGGAAAGGGAAAAGGGCCGGGCCACGTGGCCGATCATCTCGATGATAAACATGAACGGAGCGAGCCACCAGAGGGGGCCGCAAAAGTGCTTGAGATAGGAGACGCCGTGCTCCTTAAAGCCGATGCCCTGATAGGCAAAGAACACGATGAGCGCGCAGCCTGCGTTGATGTTGATATTTTCGGTGGGCGGCAGAAACCCCGGCAGCAGCCCGATCAGGTTCGCGAGCAGAATGAAAACAAACAGCGACCCGATGATGGGGATGAAGCGCCTGCCGGCACTGCCGATATTATCTTCAAGCAGCCCGTAGACAAATTCAATCACCGCCTCGACGATGTTGCCCAGAGAGACCTTTTCGCTGGGGATGATCTGGCGCGGTGACTTGAATCTAAGGTAGAGGGCGACGGCAATCAAGATGACGCTTATCAGCAGGGCATGGCTCACCGGATTGGCATTGATGTTTCCGAAGTCGGCTATCTTTTCCGAATCGTGTTCGAGGCCCTGGAGCGAATGGTAAAAGGGAAGCAGGGTCACCCAGTAAAACGCCCCCTCCCCTTCCGAAGCTGAAGCCGGCGATGCCGCCACCGGCAGCAGCAGGTACAATGCCATAAGGACTGTGAGACAATACTTTTTCATCTTACCCCTTGCTTTCCCGGGAGAGCATGTCACATACCGATCTCCCGAGCGGCATGACCACAAGCGTTATTACCACCGAAGAAAGACCCACGACAAACCCCATGGGGTCAATGTGCCGTGAGGAAAGGGCGGCATACACCGCACCCGCCAGAATGACGAACTTGAGCATTGATAGCGCCGCCGGCACCGCCTTGCTCTGCGGCGTCTCTGCCACCAATTTGGCCACCACTTTCTGGATCGCCACAAAGTTAATGCAGGCCAGCAGCCCGCCGGCCAGAACCCCCAGGGTAACGGGCAGAGACCTGAATGCCAGCGATCCCAGCACCAGGATCGCAGCGGTAATGCATGTCCACGTCCGCATGGCATCAGCAGTCGATGACTGCTTGCTGATCATAGATCATTCCATTCGCTTCAGCATTGAAAAGAGCGTCTTTAAACCGTAAAAGAAACCGGCCATTAGTCCGATGAGCATCAGCCAGGGCTGGGTGTTACATTTACGATCCAGGTAATACCCGATAAACAGCCCCACCACCACCGGGACTGCCAGCTCAAAACCCAACACAACAAGCTGCGCGCCCTGTTTGACAAGTTTTTTCTGCTTCATCACAACAGAGAGCTTTTGAGGGTTTTGCGCGGGTGCCTCGGGCAATCCTAGTATCCGATTGCCCTCCCGCCCAGTGACGCTATGTCAATCCGGTAAAAGCTTGAACTCCTGCCCGGTTCACAAAGCTGGTCAGCCCGCGTTTCAATTCGGGAAGCGGGAAAGCCCAGTTTCTTGTAAAGAACTCCAAGGCCTGCAACGATCTCCGCACGTCCGGTCAGCTTCCTGACCGTGCCCTCGGCAATGGCCGCGCGGAAGCGCGCAGTATCACGGGTTGAATCACATATCTTAAACGCCACTTTGCTGCCGTTTGTAATACACCGTGACATGCGACCGTCAGGCATGGATCCGCAATAAATGCGATCACCATCAAAGGCGTATGACAGTTCGACAGCATACGGTCCATCGCCATCCACGGCTATGAGCGTGCCCCAGGTCCAGTCTGACAGAAATTTCTTTATCTCACTCTCGGACAAGGCCCGCATGGTGGCATTCCTCTGGATACCTGTTGCAGGACGTGGAGGGCACCGGAGCGGTACAAACGATACATTACTTGCGGGCGGCGCACAACAACAATCCGCTGATTTTCCCGGACACGCTATGCAGGCACGCTTACGAAGCAACAACAGAGGCAACGTCGCCGTCACGACCGGATGAACATAAGGTATCCAAAAATTTTGCAGAGCATAGCAAAGAAGAGAAAAGAATGCAAAATAAATTTTAAAAAATGTGAAATTTTTTTGTGTAATTTTATTGGCGAGCGGAATGCCGGCAAGGGTGCGCTTTCTCAATGAAAAAGCAGGGGCAACACCCACCCTGCTTTACATTGTTTCATCCCATGAACAATTTTCTTGCAGCTGCCTAAACCCTGCTTTTTAGAATATTTCCCCGAACAGACAGTAGTCGCAGCAGTTCATCTTGCCCAGGGCCTTATCAATCATGACCAAGACATCAAACACATCAAGGTCGCCGTCTCCCTCGCAGTTGGGCGTTCCCGG
>CAZWCD010000063.1:7672-14655 GCA_964632275.1 uncultured Thermodesulfobacteriota bacterium | reverse complement strand
GCCAGCATTCTGCCGCCCATGACCTTCGAAGAGTCGCTCGAAACCACCAAGATTCACAGCGTGATGGGACTGCTTGATCCGGACCAGGCACTGGTGACCCACAAGCCCTTTCGCAGCCCTCACCATACCATTTCAGACGCGGGGCTCATCGGCGGGGGGCCGATTCCCCGGCCGGGGGAGGTGAGCCTTTCCCACAACGGGGTCCTTTTTTTGGATGAGCTGACGGAGTTTAAAAAGAATACTTTGGAGGTGATGCGCCAGCCCCTCGAAGACGGGAAGGTGACCATCTCTCGGGCGGTCACCTCGTTGACCTATCCCGCCCGGTTCATGCTGGTGGCGGCGATGAACCCCTGCCCCTGCGGCTTCTATACCGATCCCCGCCAGCAGTGCACCTGCACCCTGCCGCAGATGCAGCGCTACAAGGCCAAGCTTTCGGGGCCGCTGCTCGACCGCATCGACATCCAGGTGGAGGTGCCGCCGGTCAACTTTCATGAGCTGAGCGCGGAGCGGCTGGGGGAAAGCTCGCAGGTGATCAAGGAGCGGGTGGTGACTGCCCGCGCCATCCAGCACAAACGCTTTGCCGGGATGAAGATCTACTGCAACGCCCTGATGGCGGCGCGCCAGGTGCGGCAGTTCTGCCGGATCGATGAGGACTCCCAGATGCTGCTCCGCCAGGCCATGGAGAAGCTGGGATTAAGCGCGCGGGCCTACACCCGCATTGTCAAGGTCTCCCGAACCATCGCCGACCTGGAAGGGGAGGAGCACATAAAATCCCACCACATCGCCGAGGCCATCCAGTACCGCAGCCTCGACCGGGCCTTGGTGTAGGAGGGCAAATTTCAATTTCGTCCAAAGGGGGGGGACGCTCTTAAATAATTAAATAACGCGATTCTCATAAGAGCTTTCTCATGCCGCGATCAGCCCGTCTTGATGCACCAGGCATTTTTCATCATGTCATAATCCGGGGAATAGAACGCCGAAACATTTTCAGAGTAGCCAATGACCGGAAGGACTTTCTCGATCGCTTAGGGAATTTGCTCATTGAATCGAAAACCGCGTGTTATGGATGGTCATTGCTTTCTAATCACGCCCATTTTCTTTTTCGTACCGCGGAAATGCCGCTGGCTCAGCTTATGAGAAGGCTTCTAACCGGATATGTGGTTAACTTTAATCAGCGTCATAAACGGCATGGCCAACTCTTGCATCACCGTTATAAATCCATTGTGTGCCAAGAAGATGTCTATCTTAAAGAGCTGGTTCGATACATACATCTCAATCCGTTGAGAGCGGGTGTGATTCCGACCATTGAGGACCTGAACATGCACCCATACTGTGGTCATGGTGCTATCATGGGGTTACAGGAGCGAGCATGGCAGGAGGTGGACTATGTGCTTGGATATTTTGGGAGAACAATCACAGAAGGGAGATGCGCTTATTTATGTTATATGCAAGAAGGTCTTCATCAGGGCCGCCGGGATGAGCTGGTAGGTGGCGGATTGAAGCGGAGTCTCGGAAGATGGTCTGCCGTGAAGAAGGCCGGTTCAGGCGGAGCGATACATATGATGAGTGATGAGAGGATATTAGGGGAATCAGACTTTGTGGATGCCATACTTTCTCGAGCCAATGAAAAATATGCGCGCGGATATGAACTTACGATTCGTGGATATGATCTACAAAAGATTGCAACCAGAGTTGCTGAAGTTTGCGGAATTGAACAATGTGAAATATTTTCGGGCGGCCAACAGCAAAATAAAGTAAAAGCGCGCAGCATTCTGTGCTTTTGGGCAGCCAAAGAATTGGGCCTGTCGCTGGCTGATTTAGCGCGTATACTGGGGATGAGCGTTGCAGGTGTTAGTTATGCGGTGATGCGGGGGCAAGCAATTGTTGATGCATGCAAATACCGTCTGATGGAGTAGTTTTTGAATTTTTTAAGAGCGTCCCCCCAACAGAGCTTCCCCCCAACGCAGGAATAGCTTGACAAATTTAGATCGGCCTTATTAGAATCATGACAAGTGCTGATCTGTTGCCAATTGTATCGAAGAAAGGAGTGCCAATGGATGCTGCAGCTATAAAGAAAGCAATGTGGATGGCAGGTGTGCTGATGGTGTTGGTGATCCTGGCAGGTGGTTGTGCCGGTGTCGCCCCGGTGGAAAAGATGGCCAAGCTGGATTCGCAGATTGCTTCGGCGCGTCAGGCGGAAGCAATAGTTTACGCGCCGCTGGAGCTGCGGTTTGCCGAGGACAAGTATAAATCGGCGCAGGCGGCCGTAAAGGATGAGAAGTACGAAAGAGCAAACCGGCTTATCGATGAAGCCCTGCTGGATGCCAAACTGGCAGAAGAAAAAGCGCTCTCCGCACAGGCGCAAAAAGAGGCCCAAAAGCTGCGTGAAAGCGTTGAGTCGCTGCGAAGCGAACTGATGCGCATACAAAAACAATCCCGATAAATCAGCCGCAAGGGAGGACATGCGATGATCAATTTCTACAAGCCGGTAACCGTGTTCATGAGTATTGCTGCAATTATTGCTCTGGGGGGGTGCGGAGGCATTCCCGCAAACCATCCGGACCTGCTCCGCGCGCAGAACGCATTCAAAGATGCGCAGGCACAAGCCGGCGTAAGTGAAAACGCGCCGGTGGAGCTCTATGATGCCGGGCAGGCGCTGAAGGAAGCAGAGCAGGCGGAAAATGTTGATGATTTGAAGCACCTGGCCTATCTCGCAGAAAGGCGATCCCAGATTGCGGTTGCCGCGGCGGCACAGCGCGCTGCGAAAAAGGAAACCGAAGCGCTGGCAAAGGAGAAAGATAAAATACTGCTCGATGCCCGGGGAGCGGAACTTGAAAAAAAAGCACGCGAAGTCGAGCGGGCCCGCACCGAAGTTGAAAAGGCCCGTGCCGAGGCAGCGCTGGCCGCCGCCAGGGCACAGGAGCTCGAAAAGGAGCTATCTGATCTCAATGCCAAAATGACCGACCGGGGTTACGTTCTGACCCTGGGGGACGTTCTGTTTGCATTTAACAAGGCGGAACTGATGCCGGGCGCCTATCGGACCGTGGACCAGCTCACCACATTTCTGGATAAGCATCCCGAGCGAAATGTCCTGATAGAAGGGTATACTGACAGCATCGGCTCATCGGCCTATAACCTCGAACTTTCCCAGCGGCGGGCTGACGCGGTGCGCATCGCGCTCATCGAGCGGGGAATCGAAATCGGCCGCATTATGACCAAGGGATACGGGAAGGAGTATCCGGTGGCGGGCAATGATACCGAGGCTGGTCGCCAGCAGAACCGGCGGGTTGAAATCGTCATTCTGGATGCGGGCGTGAGGCCGGAATCCAAATTCCGGTAGTCTGATACATCAACGGTTACACCGCGATATTTTTTTCAGCAAGCAAAAGCCCCTGATGGTTGCATCAGGGGCTTTCCTGTTTCAGCGGGTTGCGCGGGCAACCCGGATGGCATGCGCTAGAAACTCACTATGGTATGGACTTTATCCACTGCATGGGAACTGCCCGCTCCATGACAGACGGCGCAGGTTTCTACCGATCCTGCCGCCAGCACTGCGGATCGGGGCTGGTCAATCTCCCCGGCGTTCAGTTCCATATGCATGACCGCTTCCGCGCTGTCATGGCAGGAGTAGCACGCGCCGGTAGCCGGCGTAAAGACCCCGTCCGTGTCATTGGGCACGTTCTCGCGCGCGGTAGTCACGTCGGCCTGGGTGGCATCCATTCCGTCGGCAACTCCCGTGGTGCGATTGGTTGTCATCAGCACATTTTCAACCAGCGGGAGCTGGTAGGTGGCAGGCTGATCTTCCGTGGCGTCAAGATGGCACGACAGGCAGTTGCCGGCATCGGTCGGGAAGGTCACCTCGGACCAGTTGAAGTACAGACCGTTGTTCCGGTTGCGAACATGCTCGTAATCCGTCGTCCGCACCGCGGACGCGTGGATGCCATGAATCATTTCCTTCATGTTTTGCGTGGCCTCGGGATAGCTCAGGGTATCGGGACCGAGCGCCTCGATCACCTCTTCAGACGGCTCGGTTATTTCCCGGCCGCTGCTGCTCAAGTTGGGCACATGGCAGAGGACGCAGATTTCCATGTTGAGCACCCGGTTTCCGCCGTGGCCTTCAAACCACTCATGGCAGTTGAAGCATTTGTTGTTATCGATCACGGTGCGCCGTACCGTGTCACCCGGCACCGGGGCGACTACCGAAGGCGTGTGCAGCGAGTAGTCGGATTCCCCGTCACCGGTGGTGTCGATCGAGTAATAGCCCTGCAGGCCAATGGCGCGCATCGTGGCGCCTGCCGGGAAGGTGTCGGTAAGGGTGGCTGTGCAGGAGTTGCCGGAACAGGTCACGGAACCCTTATCTCCTGCGGCAATGTCAGCAATGCTCACGGAGAGGGGCTGGGCCGCTATCCTGCCGAGATTATTATAATCGGCCGGCGCTGCCACCCCATCCTGCGGCAGGGCATAGGCGAGCAGGAAGCTCGGTGAACCGGAAAAGCCCGCCGGCAGATTGTTCACGTCAACCAGGCTGCCGTCAGCGGTTATGGCAAAGGTGATGGTCGGAGCGCCGTTGCCGGCAACGCTCACCTCGCTGATTGCATACGCAATCTCCGGAACGCCGGCCGGCAGGTTGGGATTGTTGGGCGTTGCGTTTGCGGTCAGATGATTTGTCTCGATCGAGGTCGGGGGATGACAGGTGGCGCAGGCTGAATTGTTGGCTTGTGCCGGGTGCCCTTCCCCGGTTGCAAAATTGACACCGGTATGGCAGGAGCCGCAGGCGTCGATGGACGGCTTATTTTTCCAGTTGTCGCCCTGGGGAGTTCCTTCGTCGGCGCCGTCATGGCATTTCCTGCAGTTGAGCAGGTCCTGCGGATAGGTAACTTCGGCAAATTCACCCCCGAGGTATTCGGGATCAGCCGCATGGATCTTGTGGGTCATGACAACCATGTCAAAAGATTCGCCGTCAACCTTGCAATCCGGGTTGTGGCAGGTGACACAGTAACCCATCTCATACCGGCGACCATGGACAACGAGACGGCCATGACATTCATTGCAGGCGGAAGTCAGAGAAATATCCCTGGTGCCGGTTACCGGGCTTTTATCCGGGACGAAGTCAAAGACGATATTCAGAGCCGTAAGACCTGCATCCGCGTTGCCCATCTGGCCGCCCAGTCGATGGGTGACGGTTCTGTCGAATGCGGCATCACCGCTCACATCATAGGCGAAGGAATAGGTATAGGTAGTATCAGGATTGGCCGCCAGGATGCCTCCCTGTCGCGGGCTGTCATAGGTCGGGACGCCGTCTTCATCACGGACATAGCTGTACCACGAATCTGAATCCCCGTTGCTGCCGGCCACCAGCTTAACCAGGGCAAAACGCACAAAACGGTCATCTTCTGCGATCAGGGTTTCGATACCGACGACAGAGCGCCCGTACCCATCGGTAACCGCGAATTTGACATCAGTGGTTCGGCCGATAACAACCTTAATGCTGTCCTGCGGTATGTTCAGGCCGATTATAGCAGCCCGTTGCTCGGGAGTCATGGTTGTAATATCAACAACCTCCTCTCCGTTGATACAGCCGCTTATCCCCATCATCGCTACGGCCAGACATGCCAGCAGTGCCGCCTTGAGACTACATGGTGCTTTTCGATTCATAAGTAATCCCCCCTTCCAGTCAATGGACATTTACGAACCTTTGTCTAAGAATCCTTCTTCCGATTCACCTCCTTTCCGGACACATGATGTGCAGTGACTAACAAGCATCATATTTTTGTATAATTTTAAACTATAAAAAAGTCAACTATTATACATGATAATAATTGTCAAGAAAAAATGCAGATGCCGACCGGGGCTGTATGCTCGGGGTTACATGAGAAATCGACCGGGACGGGGGAAAGGCGAGGACAGAAAAAGCGCTTCGAGACGCCGTACGTTACTTGTGGAGAGAACGAGGGGCTGCTACGCACCTTGAGAGAAGATCTCCATCAGCTCCTGCTTGCGCTTGATGAGGGGAAGGTTGTAGGGGCATTTTTCTTCGCACTGGCCGCACTCCACGCAGGCCTGCCACCATACCATGAGGTTGGTTCCCAGCTTTTTCTGCTTGTCGGTGAGGTCCTGATAGCGGCGTCCGGTAACCTGCGGCCAGAGCAGATTGATCATGATCGGAATCAGAATATCATTGGGGCAGGGGAGGCAGTAGCTGCAGCGCCGGCAAAAATCCTTTCCCAGCGGCGCAACCTCCGCCTCAAAGTCCTTCAGTTCCTGGGGCGTCAGCGGATCGGTTCCCTCGGCGAATTTCAAATCCTCCTGTAATTCATCGAGGCTGGCGACGCCGTTGAGGATCACGTCCACCGGATACCCGTTCAAGAATTTGAAGCACTTCTCAATATTGGTGAACACGCCGCCGGCCAGCGGCTTCATCACCAGGGTGCCCACGTCCCTGGAGCGGGCCAGGGCCAGCAGTTCCTTCTCCGGCTCCCGCTCGATCACGTTAAAGGGAAACATCACCGTGTCAAACTCCCCGGTTTTGACCAGCTCCACCAGGACGCTCACGTGATGACTGGTCAAGCCGATGAAATCGATCATGCCCTGCTCGCGGGCCTTCTTGAAGGCGTCAAGCGCCCCGCCTTTTTTCATCACTGCCTCAATTTCCTTCGGGTAGAGCTCGTGCACCTGGTAGATGTCGATCTTGTCCGTCTGCAGCGCCTTCAGACTTTCCTCCAGGTCGGCCATGACCGTGTCATACTCGCGGCTGTGTGACTTGCTGGCGATACAGCATTCCTTCCTCCTGGTTTTCATCACCTGGCCGATGTTTTCCTCGGAATCCATGTACACCCGTGAGGTGTCAACGAAGTTGATGCCGTAATCGAGGGCGGCGTTGAACACCTGATTGATGGTCTCTTCGTCCCTGCCGCCCATCATGGTGGAAAGCGGTATGCCGCCCAATGCCCAGCGGGTGACCTGCAGGTTTGTTCTTCCCAATC
>CAZWCD010000063.1:4542-7572 GCA_964632275.1 uncultured Thermodesulfobacteriota bacterium | reverse complement strand
CCGCCACAGCGAATACAGATGGTCTTGTCGAAGACCGGCAGCTTGTTTTTCATGGTAATGACGCCGAGGCTGCAATAGTTGGCGCATTTGCCGCACCCGGTGCAGCGTTCGGCAACCAGCTCAACCTCGTAGACCCCGAGGATGCCGAAGTCCGAGAAATACGGGGAAAAGCAGGCGTTGGTGCAGCCGGCAACGCTCACCCGGAACTCGCAGTGGGGCATCACCGCGGTGGTGGTGAGATCCAGCATGAGATCGGTTACCTTGAGGGCCTTCAGCTTTTCCCGGACCGCCGGGATGAGCCGCTTCATGTTGTCGATCTTTACGTCGGATGCCGCGCCGTACTGGCTGGGGCACATGGAGATACTGAAAAGCTCCTGGCCGCCTTCCGCAAAAAATTCCTCGGGCATGGTTACCCCGTCTCCTTCACCCCGCGCCATGGCCCGGAGCTTGCGCATGACGTCACGGCCGATGGCCAGGTCATAGCGCTTGTCGGCCTCCGCCACAATCTCCGGGGTGATGTCGGTCACCCCCTTGAGGCTGGCCAGCCGCTCACATTCAAGCCTGGCATATGAGCTGATCATCGGGGGGAGCGGAAGATGTTCCAGGGCCTCTTCTGCTTCTTTGGTCCACTGCATATGGCTGCTCCTTTGCTGAAAAAGCCGGCGCTCTTTACAACGCTTCAATAATTACTCCCATGCGCTGTTTCCGTCAAGTCGTTTAGCTGAGTGCTTGCAGAATTGCCCATATGGGAGTATACTCTTCCTTTCAAAATGGTTTTATCATCATACCCGGGAGTTACTGCGAACATAATCATTGTAGGGGCGACCGGCCGGTCACCCTTACGATGATAAGACCGTATTCCTGATTGTACATGGAGAGACACCCGGAACCGGCAGGAGCGGCTTCATGCCGCGAATGTATCGCGCCTCAAGGCGCTCCGGCCGAAATGCCAAATAGGATTCATTGGATTTTCACATGAGCGCGAAAGCAAAATCTGCGGCAAAAAAGAAGAAGAGACGATCGTTGTGGCTGCCCGTTGCCTTTCTCTGCTGTTCATTGATCGTCATTCCCGTGATGATCCTGGCGGGGTTTTATTTCTATTACAGCAGAGACCTGCCCCGGCTCAATTCAGTCAAGGACTACCAGCCCAAGATCGTCACCCAGGTGCTCTCCGAGAGCGGCGAGATCATCGCCGAGTATTTTGTCGAGAAGCGGTACCTCATTTCCATGGATGAGATGCCGCCGGTGCTCATCGATGCCTTCATCGCCGCCGAGGACGAACGGTTTTTTGAGCATCAGGGCATTGATGTGCTGAGCATCGTCCGCGCCCTGATTAAAAACCTGCGATCGATGGACATCGTGCAGGGAGGCAGCACCATTACCCAGCAGGTGACCAAGTCACTGCTGCTCACCCCTGAAAAAAGCTATGCCCGAAAAATCAAGGAAGCCATCCTGGCCTACCGCATAGAAAAATCATTAAGCAAGGCCGACATTCTGAGCATCTACCTCAACCAGATCTACCTGGGGCAGCGATCGTACGGGGTGGAGGCGGCGGCCCAGACCTATTTCAACAAGTCCGCCGCCGATCTCAATCTGGCGGAGTCGGCGCTCCTGGCGGGGCTGCCCCGGGCGCCCAGCGCCTATTCTCCCATCCGCCACCTGGAGCGGGCCAAGCGGCGCCAGCAGTATGTCCTGGAACGAATGGCGGAGAGTGGTTACATCACCAGGGATGAGGCGCAGGCCGCTTTAGACTACCCGCTCAAGATCGCCCCCGCCGAGAACAAGAATATCACCGTTGCGCCGTACATTGCCGAACAGGTGCGGCAGTACCTGCAGACCGCATACGGCAATGCGTCGCTCTATGGCGATGGCCTCAAGGTGCACACCTCGGTCAACCTTCTCATGCAGGACGCCGCCCAGAGAGCGGTGGAATCGGGACTGAAGGCGTTCGAAAAGCGGCAGGGGGTCAAGAAGGGGGACCCGAGGGTCCAGGGCGCGCTGGTGGCCATGGAACCCCGTACCGGCTCGGTAAAGGCGCTGGTGGGCGGGCTGCGCTTTCTGGAAAACCAGTTCAACCGCGCTACCCAGGCGCGGCGGCAGCCCGGCTCGGCTTTCAAGCCCATCGTATACGCGGCGGCGCTGGACAAGAGCTACACCACGGCGTCGATCATTATCGATGCCCCCATCGTCTTCCCGTCGCGGGGGAAGCAGCCGTTCTGGGAGCCCAAGAATTTTGACCGGGAGTTCGAAGGCCCGGTTACCTTCAGACATGCGCTCAGCCATTCCCGCAACGTGATAACGGTAAAAATTTTACAGGATATCGGGGTCGGCTACGCCATAAAATACGCGAGGAAGCTGGGCATCAGCGCACCGCTCGAGCCCAATCTTACCCTTGCGCTCGGCTCTTCGGGCGTGTCACTGTTGGAACTGACCAGGGCATACGCGGTCTTTGCCAACCAGGGTATGCTGGCTGAACCCCTTTTCATAACCAAAATCGTTGATCGCCACGGAAATGTCCTTGAGGAAAACAAGCCCCGGCTCAGCCGGGTCATAAGTCCCGAGACCGCGTACCTGATGACCAGCCTGCTGCAAAGCGTGGTGGAGGAAGGCACCGGCAGGGGGGTGCGGGCGCTCAAACGTCCCTGCGCCGCGAAAACCGGCACAACCAACGACATGCGCGATGCCTGGTTCATCGGCTATACGCCCGACCTGATCGCCGGGACCTGGGTCGGCTACGACATTGAGAAGCCGCTGGGCAAGCGCGAGACCGGAGCGGTGGCGGCAAGCCCCATATGGCTGCGCTTTATGCAGGAGGTTATGGAAGGAACCGAGATACAGGTTTTTCCCGTACCGGACGGAATTATATTCAGGCAGATTGACGCCGACACCGGCGGCGACGTGACCGACCTGACTACAAGAACCATCTTCGAATGCTTCAAGGAGTAAACCCTTAAATCGAGGGGGACGTTCGTGCAGAAGGTGCATAGCTTACATCTGAAAAGAGTATTCCTTTTCGCCTCACATGATATA
>CAZWCD010000063.1:0-4442 GCA_964632275.1 uncultured Thermodesulfobacteriota bacterium | reverse complement strand
TTCTTCCTCGGTGATGATCATGTCAACCGGCTGGTCGTGGGAGGGGTCGAAGGGGACTTCATCGACAATCTGCAGCGCGAAGGCCAGAGCAACCGCCGGCTTTTTGACGGACATGGATCTGAGCAATCCGTCGTAAAATCCGCCCCCGTATCCCAGCCGTCTGCCCTGCCGATCGAAAACCGCACCCGGGGTTATGATCATGTCAAGCTCATCCGGCGTCACCGGCTTGATGCGATCCGGCTTCGGTTCCGGGATGCCCCAGACGCCGGGGGCAAGATCGGTGTCGCAATCGGTGATGCGTGACAGGATCAGTTGTTTCCGGGCGAGATCGGTAATGGGGAGCGCTGTCACTTTCCCACGGGAAAGCGCCTCACGAATAATGGCCTCGGTCAGAACTTCCGACTTGCAGGAGACAAACAGCGCAATCGTTCGGGCAGCAATGAACTGGGGAAGGGAAAACAGGCGGGACTGAATGACGGCGCTCTTCTTGTGCCGTTCTTCAAGCGAAAGAGCGTCTCGCAGAGAAAGAATTCTCTTTCGTAATGCCTTCTTTTCCCCGGCACAATCCTTGTTCATGGACAGAGGAATGGTTAGAGATAGATCAGCCAGGATTTATAGCGGTCATCCTTGCCCTGCACGATGTCGAAGAAGGCGCTCTGGATGGCGGCGGTGACGGGGCCCCGCTCACCCTTGCCGATGGCGCGGTTATCAACTTCCCGTATGGGCGTGATTTCCGCCGCCGTGCCGGTGAAGAATGCTTCATCAGCGGTGTAGAGCTCGTCCCGGGTGAAGCGCTGCTCCTCCACAGTTATCTTTTTATCACGCGCGATGGCAAACACCACGTCCCGGGTGATCCCCTTGAGAATGGCGGTGGGCGGCGTGGTTTTCAGCACGCCGTCCTTGATGATGAAAATGTTTTCTCCGCTCGCTTCACAGACGTAGCCCTCGGTGTCGAGAAGAATGGCCTCATCGTATCCCATGGCGGTAACTTCTTTCTTAGCCATGATGGAATTGACATAGTTGCCGCAGATTTTGGCCTTGGTCATGAAGGTGTTGACGTGGATGCGGGTGAAGGAAGAAATTTTTGCCCGGATTCCCCGCTTTAGCCCCTCATCCCCCAGGTAGGCGCCCCAGGCCCAGCAGGCGATCGCCACCCGCACCGGGTATTGCTTGACGTAGAGGCCCATCTCGCCGTCGCCGATGTAGATAATCGGCCTGATGTAGCCCTCGCTCAGCTCGTTGACCTTCATGGTCTCAATCACCGCACCGGTGATCTCTTCACGGCTGAAGGGAACGTCGATCTGGGAAATATGGGCGGAATCGAACAGGCGGGTAATGTGTTCCGCCAGCCGGAAAATCGCCGACCTGCCGTCATGGCAGCGATAGCAGCGAATGCCTTCGAACACCCCCAGACCGTAGTGCAGGGTGTGGGTCAACACGTGGATTTGCGCGTCCTGCCAGTTCACCAGCTGTCCGTCCATCCAGATTTTTTTCGTTTTTGCGATCATGGGTTGTATCCTTCCTGCGTGAGGGGATTTATTGTCGTGCCACCGCCAAACCAGCGAGGTTGCGTTTAAACGGCTTCCGGATGATGCCCTTTTCGGTGATCAGTCCGCTCAGGTATTTCGCCGGGGTGATGTCGAAGGCCGGGTTCCAGACACCCACCCCTTCAGGGACGATCCTTTTTCCCCCGACATGGGTCATTTCGCCGGGGCTGCGCTCCTCGATGGAAACATCACTACCCGCCTTGCGGCGCATATTGATGGTGGAAAGGGGAGCGGCCACGTAAAAAGGAATCCCGTGCTCGCGGGCGAGCACCGCCAGGGAATAGGTGCCGATTTTATTGGCAACATCGCCGTTGGCGCACACGCAGTCAGCGCCGGTTATCGCAAGGGCGATCTTTTTTGTTCTCATGGCATGGCCGGCCATGCTGTCGGTTATGACGGTGACCGGAATGCCGCTCTCATGCAACTCCCAGGCGGTGAGCCGGGCCCCCTGGAGGAAGGGGCGGGTTTCGCAGGCGAACACCGCGATCTTTTTCCCCTCCTCATGCGCCGCCCTGATGACCCCGAGCGCCGTTCCATAACCGGCGGTGGCCAGCGCCCCGGCGTTGCAGTGGGTGATGACGGTGTCTCCATCGCGGATAATCTCTTTGCCCATCGCTCCGATCCGGCGGTTGATGCTGATGTCCTCGCCGGCCATCTTCAGCGCTTCTTCCTTCAGCAGCTCCTGCAGCGACTCAACGCTGCCGCCGCCGTGCGCGTCAACCAGGCGCTTCATCCGGTCAATGGCCCAGAACAGGTTGACCGCGGTGGGCCGGGTTGCGGCGAACTCGCTGCAGATGTCTTCAAACCGGTTTCTGAAATCACGGTAATCTGCCGCCTTGATCCGCAGCGCCCCCAGGGCGATGCCCATGGCCGCGGCAACCCCGATGGCCGGCGCGCCGCGCACCACCATATCCTTGATGGCCGCCGCCACCGCGTGGTAGTCTTCGCAGGTGAGATAGACCTGCTCAACCGGCAGCCTGGTCTGGTCCAGCAGCAGGACCCGGTCATTGCTCCATGCAATCGTATCAGCCATGTTCACTTGAGTTTTTTCCTCAACAGTTCATTGACCAGCTGCGGATTGGCCTTGCCTCTGGTCGCCTTCATGGTCTCTCCGACGAAAAATCCGAACACCTTTTCCTTTCCCTGGCGGTATTCTTCAACCTGCCGGGAATTCGCCGCAAGAATGCCGTCAATCACCCCGTCCAGCTCGCCGTGGTCGGACACCTGTTCCAGCCCCTTGCTTGCAACAATGGCCGCGGGATCCTTTCCCGTGGCGTACATTTCCTCAAATACCTGCTTGGCGGTTTTCCCGCTGATAACACCCTTGTCAATCATTGCAAGCATGGCCGCCAGCGCGGCGGGGGTAATCGGGCATTCCCCGATGCTTTTTTTGCTTTCATTCAGGAGCCGCAGCAGTTCGCCCATGATCCAGTTGCTCACCTTTTTGGGCCGCGGGTGGCAGGTGATGCACGCTTCGAAATAGGAGGCAAGCTGCCTGGAGCCGGTCAGCACCTCCGCATCATAGACGGGAAGCCGGTATTCCTGCACAAAGCGATCGCGCCGCGCCTGAGGCATTTCCGGCAGATCCGCCCGTATCGCTTCAATCCACCCCGCGCTCACCGCGACCGGCAGCAGGTCGGGCTCGGGAAAGTAGCGGTAATCGTGCGCCTCTTCCTTGCTTCTCATGGAGGTGGTAATGCCCTTTCCGGCATCCCAGAGCCTGGTCTCCTGAACAATGATTTGGCGGTCGTCGAGCATCTGTTGCTGCCGCCCTATTTCGAATGCGATGGCGTTCTGCACATGGCGGAAGGAGTTCATGTTCTTCAATTCGACCTTGGTGCCGAGCTCCTTGCGCCCCGCCGGTTTGAGCGAGATGTTGGCGTCGCAGCGGAAGCTGCCTTCCTCCATGGAACCGTCGCACACATCCAGGTATTGCAGAATCGCGCGCAAACCGCGCAGGTAGGCATCCGCCTCCTCCGCGGTGGTCATGTCCGGCTCGCTCACAATTTCTATCAGGGGCACGCCGGTGCGGTTGAGGTCAACGTAGCTGTGGTTGGCCGACGCCCCTTCCATGCCGTGGAAGAGCTTCCCCGCGTCTTCCTCCATGTGAATGCGGGTGATGCCGATCCTTTTTATGGTTTTCTCCTCGCCCGTTTCGATATCGATGTAACCGCCGGTGGCGATCGGCTTCTCGAACTGCGAAATCTGGTATCCCTTGGGCAGGTCGGGATAAAAGTAGTTTTTCCGGGCGAACTGGTTCATGTCCGCAATCCGGCAGTGGGTGGCCAGGGCGGTGCGGATGGCCAGCTCCACCACTTTTTTGTTTAAAACCGGCAATACCCCGGGCATCCCCATGCAGACGGGGCACACCTGGGTGTTGGGCGGCGCGCCGAACGCGGTGGAACAGCCGCAGAAAATCTTGCTCCTGGTTAAAAGCTGGGCGTGAACCTCAAGCCCGATGACCACGTCGTAGTCCACTGCGTTTTCTCTCCTTGCTTGTTCCGCCGCTGCGGCAGGGTATTCTATAGCACAACGCCGGAAAAAAACCAAATGCTAATCTTTTTGCGAAAAGAGCTCTATAACGGTGATGAGAAGCAGGAGCGCGCCTCCCAGGAATCCGCCGGAACTCAATACGGTCAATGGTATCTGATGCACGAGAGGGACATTGAGGAGCGATAGCAGGTACGGTGTCGGAAGGGCGATGCCGATGGTGGCGATCATAAAACCCCCGGCCAGCCAGGTGCGGTAAGGGGTTTTTTTAGTACGCGTAAGGCCGACGGCGAGCACCAGGCCGGGAAATATGAACAATAAAAGATAGTGCGTCCAGGCAATGGGCGCGCATAGAATGGACATGATGACGGTAAGGGAAAATGCCAGCAGATTACCTCGCTCGCT
>CAZWCD010000062.1:0-14947 GCA_964632275.1 uncultured Thermodesulfobacteriota bacterium | reverse complement strand
CCCTCTTACTTTCTCTCCACCGGGGGCATTTTGTAAGCCGCGCGCAACCCGTTGATGCCGTCGAACATTTCCTGCGGCAGCCCCGTCACCTCCTCTTCGCTGAACACCTGCCTGCCGGGCGCGCAGATGCTGTTGGGATCGAAAATCCTGCGCAGCTTCCTGAAAAGCAGGTGCACATTGGGCCCGTGTTCCGGGAAAAACGTGGTAAGCGGTTCAATGGCCACCCCTATGCCGATGGCCGGGTATTTCTGCGCGACGAAATCAGCCACCGCGGCGACGGTGAGTCCCTTCGCCCGGTTCAGCTTTTCCGGGTCAAGCGGATCGGGATACACGTCCGCCTCCGAGAGCCAGTGCCGACTTCCCCGTTCGATGGCGTAGAGAAACGGCGTGTCATCGATGCCGCCGCGATCGGTAACGAAGGTTTCCCCCATGGTGTTGACGGTGCGCCCCCAGATTTCCCTCGTCTTATAGGCGGTATCCTTGAGCAGCCCCCCGGGAACGATGGAACCACCGTAAAAAAAGCGGTTCATGCGGAAGCCGGTCACATGCCTGATGCAGTCCAGGTTCCAGGGCGCAAGCGCATTGAGCACATCACCCTTGTGCTGCGGGGTAAGAAAGGTGGCCTTGTGTTCCGCCATGATCTCGCGGAACACCTTCTCCTCGTACTCCAACTGCGCCTCCGCGGTGACGCCGTAGAGGATCACGTAGAGGTTGAACGGGGGGAAAAACTTGTTGGCAACCCGGTCCATGGTCATGGCCTGGGTCTGAGAGCAGTAGTAGGCGTTGTACACCCCGGTGGCGTTGAGTCCCATGCCGATGCCCGACTGGGCCACCGCGTGCAGCGCCCTGACCTCCGAATCATAGTCGGGAAATTCAACCCAGAGGAGCCTGACCCGGTCCGGCGGCGGCGCGGTGTCATAGCGGGCTTCATGATAATCGGGAATGGACGGACGGCCGGCGGGCGGCTCAGGCAGCTCGACCCCTCCTGTCCAGGAATGTAGCTTGACCTTGATTTCGGTGATGATGCCGATGGTCCCCGCCCCGCCCCGGACCGTGCTCTGCAGGTCCGGGCCGGGACCGTATTCCCAGCTGCAATCGACGCCGGACACGGTGTCCGAACCGGTGATCAGGATATCGCCGGTGGGAAGCACCACCTTGATGCTGACGATGTTCCGGGTGAGGGTTCCGTACTTGAGATCGGTCTGCCAGATGCCGGCAAAGGCCGACTGGGAGGAAAGCTTGCAGAGGGTGGTGGCAAGGGGCGTTCCCCCGTTCCAGAGTCCCCGCTTCATCGCATCCGCCTGCAGCTGTCCGTAATCCCCGTACGCCTCCAGGGTGGCGGTCAGATTCTCCTCGTCTATGTACACGCGGTTCATCCGGCTCACGTGCACACACACCGTGGGTTGCGGCGTGGTCGGCCCGTTGAAGGCAATCATCCCGTTGGTGAAGGGAATGACCGGCACGCCGAAGCGGTTGGCGATGCGCATGATCGCCTGCACCTCTTCGGTCGATGCGGGAAGGACAATGCACGCGGGGATCATGGTGGCGTCCCGCTGATGCTTTCTCAAGACGCCGCCGGTATCCACCGAAAAACGGCTGTAGGTTTCAATGACCGCGCGGTCTTCCGAAATCCACTCCGGTCCCACCACATCCTGCAGCGCCTGGAAGGCCTCACGCGAAATTCTGCCGGGGATTACCTTTGCTTTGGGCTCTGACATATAGCATCCTTTTCTAAAGTCTTATGCAACATGATCCAGGTATGATTACCCCTCACCCTAACCATCTCCCCAAAGGGTAGAGGGAACCGCTATTTCCCCTCGCTCTCCCAAAAGCAGGCGCATCATTCCCCCCTCTCCCCGCCGGGGAGAGGGATGGGGTGAGGGGGCAAGGCAATGAGAGAAAAAAACTCAGAGATTTTTGAGCACTTAAAAACACAGTTTGCCGGGGTTGAGAATGTCGTTCGGATCCAACTCCCGCTTGATCTGCCGCAGCTTGCCGGTATATTCACCCGCCCGCCCATACACCATATCCGCCCAGGGCCCATAGGGCCGGTCAAAATACGCCCCCTGATTGATCAGCACCTGCGAGACCCCGGTCCAGAGATTCTTGACCCGGCGGGTCTCCAGATCGTCGTTCAGGTCACAGTGCAGGTCAAACTCGCAGTGCACCGCCCTGCCCCGCTCCAGGGGAAGCGCGTATCCGCCGAACGCCGCGATGTTGTATCCGGCCGCTTCGCACTCTTTCCGCACCACCTCTTCCATGGCCGCGACCGACGGCAGCGCGCACTTAAAGCTCAGGCTGTGCACCGATCCCCGGTAATTGAATTTCTTGAGGATGCCCCAGGGATGGAGGATCTCGTTGAGCATCAGCCGGCTCAAGCCGCTGGCCTGGGGAAGGGTTTCCTTCAGCTCGCAATTAAGGCCGTGGCACACCTCCTGTAACGCCTCTGCTTCATAGGCGATTTTTTCCCCGGGATGGCGCGGCGCGCCGATGATGCAGATTGCCAGCACCCAGGGAGGAAGGATGCGCTGATAGCGCTCAAAGCTCTCGGAAGGCTTCGGCGCGGCGGGGAACGCATCCGGCACCGCCCACTCGTAGCTCAGAAGAGCGGCCAGGTTAAACCGGTTGAGGAGAAAGCACTCCAGGCCGATTTCCCTCCGCTGGATCCGTTTTAACGGTTCAAGCGCCTCGGCCAGCGTGTTGAAGCTTATGAAATACATCTTCCGTTCCTTGATGAACGGTTCGATCTTGACGTTCATCTTGGTCATGATGCCGAGGGTTCCCTGCGCGCCGGTCCAGAGACGGAAGATGACGTTTCTCACCGGGCCCAGCGGTCCTCCCGGCGCCCCACCAGCGCACCAGGTGCCGGTTTTCAAGAGCTCGCCGTCGGGAAGCACGATCTCGGTATCCATGATCAGAAAATTGCCCGTTTCAAAGCTGGGCGAGGCCATGGCCGGATCCCGTTCCAGGTAGCTGGTGAGGACGGATCGGGCGGGCGGCACACCCCATGGAATCAGCACCCGGAATCCCCGCTCCATCAACGCGCTCTGCAGCTGCCCGAAGGTGACCCCGGGCTCGACCACCGCCGACCAGTTCTCCTCGTCAATCTGAATGATCTTGTTCATGTGCGACAGGTTCACGATGATGCCACCGTGGTCCGGCAGGGCGGCGCCGTGAAAATTGAGGCCGGAGCTGTAGGGAATAAGGGGGGTGCGGGTTTCATTGGCAAGCCGCACCACCCGCTGCACTTCCTCGACCGTCCCGGGGAACACCACAAAATCGGGCCGGCGCCGTGGCGCAAAGGACTGATCGCAGGAATAGGTCGCAAGCGTTGCATCGTCGTCCAGGACCCGCTTCTCGCCAAATATATCGACCAGCTGTTTTCGTGTCAGAGCCATATGCCGTTCTCCTTGATTGATGCCGATTGGATATCTATAGTGAATCAGCTTTTATTAGTCAAGCACTAATAACAGGATGCCAAATCTCGGACATCGTTTCGCTTTCACTTCCGCAATCCGAATATCGTAGCTTGAAACGTATAAGATGCTGGATGCTGGATGCTAGCAGGTTGTTGAAAGAGTGTTGTTCCAGGCTGTTCAAAAACATCCCCGATGCAAGGCACACGTAATCCTGAGGAATGAGGCGCACATGCAAGTACGCTGCAATGACGAAGGATGAGCGTAACGCAGCAGATGGGTGTTTTTCAACAGCCTGCGAGACACTGTATGCCTGATGGGCAATGGGCGATAAGGGGTCTGTGAGTAATACCGTCGTTTTTGCCTACACCCTGCACCCCAATTCCTGATCCCTGCTTTGAGGATTTAGTGCTTTGGATTTATACCTTGATGGTGCCCATGTTAAAAAGCGTGCGCAGCTCGTTGATTTTTGCAACCGTCCCTTCCGGATACACCTTGAGTTCCTCCTCGGTGAGCACCTG
Source organism: uncultured Thermodesulfobacteriota bacterium (assembly GCA_964632275.1). Lineage (GTDB taxonomy): Bacteria > Desulfobacterota > WTBG01 > WTBG01 > WTBG01 > CAZWCD01. The sequence goes on along the minus strand of CAZWCD010000062.1, from coordinate 11,010 downwards.
CCTGCCCGGGCTGCAGATGCCGCGGGGATCAAACACCCGCCGCAGCTTCCTCAGCAGGAGATGCACGTTTGGCCCCTGTTCGGGGAAGAAGGTGACCAGCGGCTCGGCCGGGCCGCCCAGGCCGAAGGGGGCGCAGCGCCGGTCGGCGGCATTTTTAACCGCGCTGTACATGGTGATGGCCACGCACTTTTCCAGCGAATGGGGGTCCAGGGGATCTGGATAGATGTCCGTCTCCGAGAGGGTGTAGCGCCCCGCCGGTTCGATGCCGTACACAAAGGTGGTCGTCTCCGCGCCGCCGCGGTCGGTGACATGCGTTTCCCCGAAGCGATCGAGCACTTCCCGCCAGAGCCGGCTGTGGTAGATGGCCACCTCCGGCGGACCGGAGGGAAGGCACCCCCCCGCGTACATCCGCCGGTTCATGCGGTAGCCGCAGACGTTTCTGATGCAATCCAGATTCCAGGGGGCAAGCGCCCTGAGCACCTCGGGCTTGTAGCCGCCGGAGAGGAACCGGCCGCCCTGCTCCCGGGCAATCTCGGCCAAGACCATCGCTTCATAATCCAGTTGCCCCTCCGAAACGATGCCCGCGCAGATGACGTAGAGATTAAAGGCGGGGGAAAAATTACCCGCCGCCCGCTGCTCGGTCAGCTCCTGGGTCGGTGAGCAGTAATAGGCCGAATAGACCCCCGAGGCATTGAGCCCGATGCCGATGCCCGCGTGGGCAACCGCGCGGTATGCCCGGATTTCCGATTCGTAGTCGGGAAACTCTATCCAGTGAATGCGATGCTTACGCGGCGCCGGGGCATGGTCATAGCGCTCATCGGCATAGCCGGGAATGCAGGGCCTTCCCGCCGGCGGCTCCGGCATCATCTCCCCGCCGACCCAGGTGTGCAGCTTGACCGTCACCTCGGTAATGATGCCGGTGGTCCCGGCGCTGGCGCGCACCACTCCGGTCAGGTCGGGGCCCGGACCGCTCTCCCAGACAGGGTCAACCCCCGCCACCGCGCAGGAGCCGGTGTTGATGATATCGCCCGTCGGCAGCACCAGCTTGATGTTCACCAGGTTTCGATCCAGCAGCCCGTATTTCTTGCTGGTCTGCCAGATGCCGGCGAAGGCCACCTGGGAAGAGAGCTTGCACAGGGTGGTCGCCAGCGGGGTCCCGCCGTTCCAGAGCCCCACCCTGGCGGCCTCGGCCATGAGCTGCCCGTAGTCGGCATAGGGCTCAAGGGTGGCGGTCATCAGCCGCTCGTCGACGGCCAGCACCCGGTTCATCCGGCTCAGGTGTACGCAGATCATGGGCACGGGAAAGGTGGGGGCGCTCATCATCTGGCCGTTGGTAAAGGGGATAAGCGGGATGGCGTAGCGCTGGGCGATCCTCGCCACCGACTGCACCTCATCGGTGCAGCCCGGCAGCACCACGCAGGCGGGGATGTTGGAACCGTTCTTGGCGTGCTTCTTTAAAAACCCTTCCGCGTCCAGCGAGAGCTTGCTGTAGGTTTCCAGCACCGCCCGGTCGCGGGAGATCCATTCCCGGCCGACCACCTGTTCCAGGGCGCGGTACACCGAATCGGGAATCTGTGCGGGGATTACTTTTTGCTTTTCAGCGGGAGGATTCATGATCACACTGATTCAGAATGAGAACCAACAGGGAGATGCCAGGGCAGGAACGAAAGCAAGCGCCATGTGTGACTGCATGAGACGGCTATAGGCTCAGGATACACCCTCACCTTCTTGCCATCGAGACTGTGTCATGATTCCTATTGTGTCATTTCGAGGAAACCCGAAAATCTTATACAATAATAAAATCTATTATATAAGATTCCTCCCATTCGTTCGGAATGACACGCCTCCCCTCCTATGACACACTCTCTTGGAGGAAAGAGATGGGGTGAGGGGTAAAAAATATTGAGTCAACTGAATGATGCTGCCCGGACTATCTGTGAGCCAAACGGCTAGCCGCGCGCCTGCATGGGAAAGCCCGCCCTGATGCATCCGTCAAAAACCGCGGCAAGCGGCACATCCCGCATCCCGAGCAACTTCCGGTGAATCTCGGGCCGCTGTTTGGAAACCTCCGGCATTATCTCGGCGAGGGCGCCGCCGACCAGCTTGGGGGTCTCGTAGGGATCAAGGATGCTGGGCAGCGATTTGGCAACCAGGCTCAGCACAAAATCAATCTCGTCGGGCGTGAGGCGGAGGGGCAGCACGGCGTTGCGCATCATGCTCCGGTAGTCGTATTTATCAAGCACCTCCTCCTTCCACCACCGCAGATAGGAGGAAACCCCCTCGCGGGAGACCTTTCCATCGGCCAGGGCGAAGCTCACCGCGTTGGCCGCCTTCCAGCCGCTGATCACCGCCCCGGTCATCTCCGCCTCCTGGCACCACACCGCGTCCGACACCAGCAGCACCTGGTCCTGGTAGGGATCGACCACGTGCGACAGCGCATTGCCCGCGGAGGTCAGGGTGCGGGTTATTTCGGCCTTTTCGAACCAGGGGGCGAAAAAGCCTTTTGTTGAGAAGCGCTCGAAGGCGCCGGCCAGGTCAGAGCCGGGGCTGAGCGAGGTAGTCATGACGAAGTAGGTGTCCTCCTTCGTCCGCGGCGTCATCCACACCCGCTTGGAAGGTGTCTCGTCGAGGAATATCTGGAAGAGGGCGAATTTCTCCGGCGGCCGCACCCCAACCATTTCGTAGCCCAGGGTCACCGCGGTGCCGAAATACTTCCGGTCCCGGTTGCAGCCCAGGGTTTGGGCGATTCTCGAGGCGCGCCCGTCGGCGGCAATGGCGAAGGTGCCCCTGAAGGACCTGCCCTCGCGGGTGGAAACCGTCACCCTGCCGCCCTTAAGCGCGGTGCGAATCACGTTATACGGATTGAAGACGTCCACCTTCAGGGCGCGGCACTCATCCAGCAGGCAGCGCAGCAGCGCCCCCTTGTCGTAGGTGGCGCTCACCCTGCCGCTTTCGCCCCTGCGCTCATTCTCTTCGTAATTGCCGAGCTGGATTTTGTGGCCCCGGTGGGAGTAGATGGCCCAGGTGTAAAAGTCGCGGTGCGGTCCGTCGTAGTTCACGGTAAAGCCGTATCCCGGGAAGCAGAGCTTCTTATCCCGGCTGTTCAAGCGCACCCGCTCCTCCAGATATTTCCCGGTCAGGGTCACCACCATCATGCTGCAGGCGCGGTTGATGTCGGTAATGTGCTCTTTCCGCTCGAGCAGGGCCACCCGCAGCCCCTGCTCCGCCGCCGTTTTCGCTGCCATCAGGCCGGCCGGCCCCGCGCCGACCACAATCAGATCATATACACCGGGCATGTTCAATCCTCTCAGTCAATATCTACAGTCTACAGTCATGAAGCGCCGCATTGCCGCCGCCGGTAAAGGGGCGCCGGCCCCCTACTCATCTATAATGGTGATCGCCTTTTCCGGGCAGGCATCCTGGCAGGAAAGGCAGCAGTGACAGATCATGCCCGCCTCCTCGATCGGCCGCGCCTTTTTCTTCCCGTCCGGCATTTCCACCAGCACCCACAATTCCAGGCCGCACTGTTCAAGGCACTTCCCGCAGCCGCGGCATTTAGCCTCATCCACAACATGTTTAACCATGAAACGCTCCCTATAATGAAGACTTGAGCTCATCAACCATGTTTTTGAAGCCGGCATCGGATTCATACAGGCGGACCATGGCATCGAAAAAGGGAAAGGTCGCCATCAGGTGGACCGGAACATTCGGGTCGGTCATGTCCCCTTTGAGCAGCTCCCCCTTGTCCTTGATTTCCATCAGGTCGAAGGTGTTGTCGATGGCGCTGCAGAGATCCACCGTTTTCAGCTTCAGCACCACGTGGCAGTCGTCGCGAATCCCCTTCTCCAGGGAGAGCCTGCCGTCCTTCACCACCTGGGTGATCTCGTCCGCGTCAAGCTGCAGGCCGACCTTGTGGTCCTTGAAATCGGCCATCATCCCCTGTGCCGTTTCATCCGCGTTGGTGAAGGCCGCGCCTGCCGCGAGCATTTCCATGACCGACATGTCTCATCCCTCCCTCAAAAAAAGATCCTGTTCATCAGATCAATGGCATCATTGCCTAGGGCATCGCGAGCCGGGGCCGGCAGCGCCTCTTTGAAGAAATGGGTGCTCAAGGTCTTGCGCAGCGCAGCCCGCTTCGCCGCGATCTCCCTTCGTTTGGCCTCATCGCCGACCGGCTCCGCCCCGGGCACAAAGGAAAGATAGCTCTTGAGATACTCGGTATGCGGGGCAAGGGCGGCAAGGCGCATTCCCTCCTTTTCGATGGGAACCCGCGCGGCGGTGTAGATAATCGAGGCAAGCGAGCGGATGATGTCGCTTTCCTCGGGACAGACGCCGGGCAGGCTGACAAAGCGGTCCCAGAGGGGCTGCACCGATTCAATGTACTTTTTGCGGTATTCCTCGTCCACCAGGCTGTCCACCGTGGGGATGATGTCAACCATCAGATTCACTTCATCCGCGCTTTCATCCAGCCGGGAGAGAAAGAGGGGCAGATCATACGACTCACCGGGCATGATGGTACAGATGGCATACTGCCGTCCCGCGATGATGCAGGAGCCTATGCCTATTTTCTCAAGCTTTGCCGCACCGTAGGCACTGAAGCCGCCACGCGCCTGTGCCGTATCGATGGTCAGCGCAGGCGAAAGATCCCTCCCCTGCCATCGGCTCACCGGTTCAGGCTGCAGCGGGTCGATCAGTCCCTTCATCTTTTCCAGATAGGGCGTCCATTTCACTCCTGCATCCATTGATTCTCCCTCCATCAAAAGGCCAGACTCACAAAAAGGTGGTGATTGCCTTCGCCGAAAATCTTTTTCATTACCTCTCCGCCCGGATCAAGATCGCGGTAGTACTTCTGCAATCGCTTCTTCCGGCGCAGCATCTCATGCCGGTATGCCTCATCGCGTATGGGCTCCGCCTTCTTGAGCAGCTCCAGCCAGGCGCGCGCATAGGCCGCCACCCCATCGAGCACCTTGAGCCGGTCTTCTTTTTCCTCGATCTTGCCGTCCAGGCTGAAGGGAGAAAGGCTCTCCCGCGCCCAGGGCCACGGGCCATAGCGCCGCTGCACCAGACAGCGGCCTTCCCTGGTCAAGCCCGGGATGCCGCGGTATTTCCTCCACAGACCGGCGATGGCGCCGTAGTATTTTTCCCGATACTCCTCATGCTTTCCCATATCCACCGCGGGCATGCAGTCAACGGTTACCCCCACCCGGGGGGCCGTTTCGTCAAACTCGCAGGCATAAATGGGAAGGTCGTAGGCATCGCTCGCCGTCATGTTCAGGATGCAGTACTTGGCGCGTCCCATGTAATGCAGCTCGCCGATGGTGATCTTCTCGATCTTGTCGCTCCCCTTGAGGGTGTAAGGTTTGTAGAAGCCGGCGGCCATGGGTTTTTTGAACTCCCAGGCCGGCCGGGTATCCCGCCCCTCGTAGGTTTCAAGCGGCACCAGGTCCATCCCCTCAAACAGCTTGTAGTCCTCCACCATCACTTTTTCAAATTGGGTCATCTCATTCCATGCAACCTTGGCCATAGCTCAACTCCTCTCTCGTTCATGCCTGACGGCGGCCGGCGGCGTCCGCTGCGATGGGCCGGCTCATGATCGCGGGTGCGCCGGCCGGCCCGCCGCACCCAGAACGCGCGCCGCGGATACTTTCGCCTGCAGCATCACACATATTGCTTCCCTAAGGGTGCCGACTGTGCTATGCTGCCACTACCTATCATTCCTGTCGGACCGTGTCAATCACTAAATCAAAGTTTTTTGATATAATTAGAACGCATTCTAATAAATGAGCGAAATGAAAACAGCCATCTTCCGATCAGTGGCATACGCGCTCACAACCGCCGGCCGGGCCGGCGGCTGCCTGCTCCTGTTGCTCCTGGCGGTCAGCGCCAGCGGCGCCGCGGCGCCGGAAAACGCCGGTGCGACGGCTGACCGGGGGTCTGTCGCCAAAAACCGCGCGCCGCTCGGCGGCGGGGCCGACGACGGATTGCCCACCCTGAGCGAAAGCGCAGCCGTGGACCCGCTGCAGCGGCACCTGGACCGCATGCAGGCGCAGAACGGCGTGAGCGATGGGGAGCCCGTGCCGGAACCCGCCGTTGATGCGCCGGCCGCAGGCGGCAGCGGGAGGCCAAACCCGCCGCATAAATGGCAGACGGTTCTGCCCATCCTGGGCGAGGAGGCCGAGGCGCAGGGGCATACCCTGCCCCGCGCCTTCGGGCTCATGCCGGGATTCTACCATGGCCGGCGGCACATCGGCGTGAGCGACACGCGGGTGACGCTCAAGGGCATGACGTTTGCCGCGGACCGGCTGACTGATATCAAGGTGAAGAGCCGGGAGCTGAACTGGGCCCTGCGGCTTGACGCCTGGCTGTTCCCGTTTCTCAACCTCTATGGTCTGATCGGCTACACCCGGGAGGATGCGTACGCCGGAGTCGCACTGACGCCGCTCAATCGATTGCGCGCCGTGGTCGGCAGAAGGCCGGCGGACCTCATCGACCTGCACATGAAGCTGACCGGCGTTACCTACGGGGCGGGATTCACCCTGGTGGGCGGCTACAAGCATTTCTTTGCCTCCTATGATTCAAATTACACCATCAGCGCGCTGCGCGGCGATCTGCCGTTCGACAACACCCTGAGCCCGGATGTCAAGGCGCTGCTCAATTCCGTCCGCATCGGATGGCGATCGCGGATTGCCGGTTGTAATGTGGCAAGCTGGCTGGGCGGGACCTATTGGGATACCACCAACACCATCAAGGGCGCGCCTCGCGTCCCGCTCATCGGCACGGTAAAGTTCCGGCTGCGGGAGAAAACCAGGGATCCCTGGAGCGCCCATATCGGTGCCACTGTTGAAATGTCGGAGGCGTTCCAGCTGGTGCTTGACGTTGGATCAAACTTATCCGGCCTCTTCGCCATCGCCCCCACCCTCATGTTCCGGTTTTAAGGGGGCCGCCCTTGCAGGGGCGGAGAAACGCAGCGAGATCAGCGTCTGTCCACACGGCAATGACAAGAACCTCACCGCATTCCTTGATAAGGAGACCAGGCATGGCCGAGATAACGCTTAAAGGCAACCCCATTCAAACCTGCGGCGCCCTTCCGCCGGTCGGCGCTCCGGCGCCGGATTTCCTGCTGACCAAAACCGATCTTTCTGACAGAGCGCTTAAGGACTTCTCCGGGAAAAGGATCGTGCTCAACATTTTCCCGAGCATTGACACGCCGGTCTGCGCCATGTCGGTGCGCCGATTTAATGCCGAGGCGGCGGGACTGAACAACACGGTGGTGCTGTGCGTGTCCGCCGATCTGCCTTTTGCGCACGGCCGCTTCTGCGCCGCCGAGGGGTTGCAGAACGTGATCACGGTTTCAGAACTGCGAAGGAGAAAATTCGGCGAGGACTACGGGGTGAGAATAATTGATGGCCCGCTGGCCGGCCTGCTGGCGCGGGCGGTGGTGGTCATCGACGAGAAGGGGAAGATTGTGTACACCCAGCAGGTGCGGGAGATCGCACAGGAGCCGGATTATGACGACGTCTTACAAAATCTGAAATAAAGTGGCCCTAATCGGGGTGAAAGCGTAAGGGCGACCGCCGGTCGCCCCTGCAAATCTCCCATCGCCCACCTCACATCCCACACGGCTTCTCATACATGGTGGACAAATCATCGCACTGCCCGGCACGGTGCATCCGGGGCTGACGCCTGCGCCTGCCCCGGTCAAGGGATATCTGAGCCGGCAGTGTCCCATGGGAACGCTCACAAAAAAAGGCCGGGGATTGATTCCCGGCCTTTGGTGTACCGATCGTTGATCAACGCTTACGCATCCTTGTCCCTCAGGCTGCTTTCAAGGGTGCTGCCGCGCACGCTCTTGATTTTCGCGTAGGTGGCCGGGCGTTCCCGCTCGATCTTCTGCGGGTCGCGCAGGATGGCGTCCCATATCATCCGCGACGACTTGTACTGGCTGAAGCTCCCGTCCAAGAGCACGTCTTCGCAGATGCCGAACAGATAATCCAGCTCATCGTCGGTGTAGGTGGGGACAAAGGCATACCCCTGCTGCACCTGCATCATCCCCTTGTCATTGAACTCAAACGACTTCATCCACCAGTCGGTATACTCCGGGAATCCGCTTTCGCCCTTCAGCTCCCGGGCAACCGCCTCCGCCGCCTTGTAACCGCAGCTCAACGCCCCCTGCCCTTGCACTTCCACAAACGCGGCTGAATCTCCTATAATTATAGTGTTGCCTTTACAGGGCTGGGAAATGGGGGTAAATGCCTTGACTGAACAGCAGTACCGTTCCTCAATCTTGGCATTGGCAAACCGGTCGGCAATGGGACTGTTCTTGGTGAAGCGTTCGAACGCCTCCACCGGCAGGTCCCGGGGGCTGCCCAGGTTGATAACATCCGCCCAGTCCTCAAAATGGCCGGCCGGGCCGGTGCCGATGATCGGGGCCAGGTTGGAGCCGTAGCACCGGCCGTACCAGAGCACCCATTCCTCGGGGTTATAGTGCTTCACGCCGGACATGTAGCTGGCCATGCACAGGGCAAAGCCCATGTAGCCGCGATTGGCATTAAAGCCCATCGCCTGGCCGAGGCGGGTGTTGCACCCGTCGGCAATGATCAGCTTCCGCGCCCTGATTTTCTCCTTCTTGCCCCGGCTCACGCACTTGACCTCAACCCCCTGGGGGCTGTCAATCGCATCATAGGCCGAGGTCTCATTCTGAAAGGTGACCCCGAGCGCCAGACATTCCCCGAGCAGGCTCTCCAGCAGGAATCCCTTGTCGTACTTGTAGGCGTAAGGCCTGCGGTCCGGCCAGGCAAAGTGGATCGCCCGGCGATTGGGGGAATAATACCATTTATCGATGCAGGGATACAGGGCGCCCTTGTAGTCCACCACCCACCCGTTCGCCGTCGAGGTGATGGTGCCCTTCTTGGGATCCACCAGAACGGTGTCTCCGTTGTAGCCTTCATCGAGTATCAGGTGCTCGCTGCAGTAGCGGGTAATTTTCGAGATGTCTTTGCGCTTCTCGATGATAATGGTTTTAAGCCCCTTCTTGGCCGCCCACTTGGCAGCATGGACGCCGCCCGGACCGGCCCCGACAATGGCAAGATCATAAACCGTCATTCCTTCCTCCTTGGATTGTGCTCCGTATCAATGTTTCAGCTGATGGCCTGCATCGGACAGATGAGTTCGCAGCTGTGACAGGCAGTGCAGTTTTGCGGATAGAGCTGCGCCTTTTTATCGTAGCCGCCCTTGTCCTCGAGCTCCAGCGCGCCGCAGGGGCAGTTCTCCATGCAACCGCCGCAGCCCAGGCACTTGTCCTGGTCAACCACCGGATACTGCCGGCACGACGGGCAGATGTCAAAAAACTCGACCGGCAGATTCTTCTCCCGCTTCACCTTTTCCAGGTGCGGCTCCGGCGAGTAGGGATTGCCGCACTTCTTGCACGCCTTCAGCTTATGTTCAACCTTCCAGTTCAGGATCTCCCGCTGCGGGCCGCCCTGCTCGCAGCCGTCGGGGGTGCAGAGCGCGGTGGCGAACAGGTCGTTTTTCTTGATGATGCCGGTCGGACAGATAAAGGCGCAGGAACCGCAGGCGATGCAGTCATCGGCGGTCTTGCCGAAGGGCGAGTCAACCATCTTGCCCGTGCCGCGTCCGGCGAACTGGATGGCGCCCGCCTTGACCACCTCGTTGCAGGCGCGCACGCACAATCCGCAGAGGATGCAGTACTCATTATCCTTGCCCATCTGCCGGGCGCTTTCGGTCACCCCGTACTCGGCGGCCAGCTCCTGCACGATGCTCACGTTGGGACAGCGGGCCAGGTGGAGTTCAAGCACCATCTTGCGCGCGTCAACCACGCGGGGGGTATGGGTTTTCACCTCCAGCCCTTCGCCCACCGGGTAGGTGCAGGAGGTGTCCACCGTGGTCCTCCCGTTTTTCTCGATTTCAACCACGCATAGTCGGCAGGCCCCGTAGGGTTTAAGCGCGTCATTGGAGCAGAGCGTGGGTATTTCAATATTGTTGGCGCGCGCTGCCTGAAGGATGGTCATTCCCTCTTCAGCCTTGATCTTCCTGCCGTTTATCGTTAAGCTCACCATAACTATCATCCTCTCTCTCAATGCGAAGCCGCGTTTGTGGTTAAGCCTTGTGCTTCATCAGTTTGCCCTGGATCACCTGGGGAAAATGGTTGAGCACCGACAGAAAGGGCACCGCGGCGGTCTTGCCCAGCGCGCAGGCGCCGGTATCGGACATTGCCGACGCCAGGCGCTTGACCAGCGCTATGTGTTCGGCGGTACCCTGCCCCTCCATGATATCACTTATAATTTGCTGCAGCCGTTTGGTGCCTTCCCGGCAGCTGCTGCACTTGCCGCAGGACTCATCGGCAAAAAAGTCGGTGAAAAACTTGGTCATTTCCAAAAGGTCGGTATCTTCATCCATCACCACCAGTCCACCCGACCCGAGCAGGCTCCCCTGCTTGGCAAGACGGTCATAGTCAAGCTTGATTTTGAGCAACTTCGCCGGGAGGATGCCCCCCGAGGGGCCTCCCGCCTGGAAGCCCTTTATTTTCTTGCCGTTGGCGGCGCCGCCGCCGAAGGTGTCGATGATTTCCCCGATCTCCATTCCCAGCGGAACCTCGATCCAGCAGCTTTTCGCCACATGCCCGGAGAGGGCCACGATCTTTGTCCCGGTGCTCGCCGGCGTCCCGATGCCCGCGTACCATTTGCCGCCCCGGGCGATGATCACCGGCAGGGTTGCCATGGTTTCGAGATTGTTCACCACGGTGGGCTTGCCGAACAGCCCGCTTTCTGCCGGATAGGGGGGACGGGGACGCGGTTCGCCGAATGAACCCTCGAGCGCGTTGAGCAGCGCCGTTTCCTCGCCGCACACATAGGCGCCGCCGCCCCGCTTCACCCGCAGGGAAAAGGAAAATCCCGAACCGGCGATGTTCTGTCCGATCAGCCCCAGTTCCTCCGCCTGTTCGATGGCGCGGTTGAGCCGCTCGTAGGCCACCAGGTAGCGGTCATTGACATA
>CAZWCD010000061.1:0-15028 GCA_964632275.1 uncultured Thermodesulfobacteriota bacterium | reverse complement strand
GAGTCCCGGGTGGTCATCGGCGATAGAAACACCATCCGGGAATTTGTCACCATCAACCGGGGAACGGCGCAGGCGGGGGGGGAAACGCGCCTCGGCAGCAACAACCTGCTCATGGCCTACTGCCATGTGGCCCATGACTGCCGCATCGGCAGCCACGTGGTCCTGGCCAATGCCGCCACCCTTGCGGGTCACATCGAGCTGGAAGACCACGCCATCGTGGGCGGCCTGGTTGCGGTCCATCAGTTTGTGCGTCTGGGGAGCTACTGCTTCATCGGCGGCTGCTCCGGGGTAAACCAGGACATTCCTCCCTACATGATGGCCAACGGCCAGCGGGCCGAGCTGTTCGGGCTCAACATCGAAGGACTCAATCGACACCGCTTTCCGCAGGAGTCCATCAGCAATCTGAAAAAGGCATACCGCGTCATCTTCAGATCCGGGCTGGCGCTCGAACCGGCCCTGGAGCAGGCGGCAGCGGAGATGCAGGATTCAGCGGAGGTGCAGCACCTCATCGGTTTTATCAGGTCTTCCACCAGGGGGGTCACCCGGGCGCACAAGAAGGAGTCACCCACGAGATGAGCAAATTACCGGTTGCAGTGATCGGTTGCGGCTACCTGGGAAAGTTTCACGCGCAGAAGTATGCCGGCCATCCGGAAGCGGCGCTGGCGGCGGTGGTGGATACCGACAGCGGGAGGGCGCAGGCGGTGGCCGCCGAAACCGGCAGCAGCCCCCTGAGCGACTACCGGGACCTCTTCGGCCGGGTGCGGGCGGCGAGCGTGGTGGTCCCCACCCCGCTGCATTACGCCATTGCCAAAGACCTGCTTCAGCACGACATACACCTGCTCCTGGAAAAGCCCATGACCACCACCCTCGCCGAGGCGCGGGAATTAAACGCCCTTGCCCGCGAGCGGAACCTGGTCCTGCAGATCGGCCATCTCGAGCGATTTAATCCCGCCTATCTGGCCGTTGCCGACACGGTGAAAAACCCCCTCTTCATTGAGTCCCACCGGCTCAACTCCTTCCAGGAGCGGGGCACCGAGGTGGACGTGATCCTCGACATCATGATCCATGACATCGACCTCATCCTCAATCTGGTGGATGATGAAGTGACGTCAATTCACGCGGTGGGAATCCCGGTCATCTCATCGATGATTGACATCGCCAATGCCCGCCTGGAATTCGAGCGCGGGTGCGTGGTCAATGTCACCGCCAGCCGCATTTCCGACAAGGCGATGCGCAAGATCCGCATCTTTCAGCCCGACGCCTACATATCCATTGATTTTGCCGCGCAGGGGGTCTCGCTCTACCGCAAGATAGAAGAGGAGGGGCGGATTCCCTACATCGTGAGCGAGAAGCTGGCCATCGAGCACGGGGACTCGCTGCAGCAGGAAATCAAGGCGTTCCTTGCCGCGGTCAGGCAGCGGAGCGCGCCGCCGGTGTCCGGTGAGGCGGGCATGCGGGCGCTGAAAGTCGCCCTGGAGATCACCGAGCAGATACAGAACACCACCCGGAGGCTGGTTGAATAACGCCACGGCACAGCGGATTCTCATCGTCACCGGCGAGGCGTCGGGAGACCTTCTGGCGTCCCATCTGGTTCGGGCCATGCGCGCGGCGGACCCTGCGCTTTCCGTTTCAGCCATGGGGGGCGGCCGGCTGCGGGAGGCGGGCGCGGAGATCCTGGTCGACATTTCCCGGCACGCGGTGATGGGAATCACCGAGGTGATCGGACACCTGGGAACCATCTACGGGATCTTTCGCAAGCTCGCGCTCACCCTCAAGCGCGAACGGCCGGACCTGCTCATTCTGGTTGATTACCCTGATTTCAACCTGCGCCTGGCCAGGGTTGCCAAAAAGCACCGCGTACCGGTGCTCTACTACGTCAGCCCCCAGATCTGGGCCTGGCGCACCAGCCGCATCAGACAGATCGCTGCGACCGTCAGCACCATGGTGGTGGTGTTTCCCTTTGAGCTTCCCCTGTACCGGGAGGCGGGTGTTGACGCGCATTTCGTGGGCCATCCCCTGCTCGATATCGTGAAGGTTGACCGCTCCCGGGAGGAAAACCGCAAACGCTTCGGTGTGCTGCCCGGCCGCCGGGTCATCGGCCTGCTGCCGGGCAGTCGGCTCAGCGAAGTGAAGCGGATACTCCCGCCCCTGCTGGAGGCCGCCCGCCTGCTCAGCCGGGAGCATAAAGACCTGCAGTTCATCATTCCCGTCGCGCCGGGGCTGGACAAAGCGCAACTGGAAACACTGGCCGGGAATGCCGCGGTGTCGGCAACCCTGGTTGACAACAGCATCTACGACGTCATCGACAGCGCCGACCTGGTCATCGTGGCATCGGGCACGGCCAGCCTGGAAACGGCGCTGCTGGCCAAGCCCATGGTCATCGTGTACCGCATGTCGCCGCTCAGCTACCGCATCGCCCGGCTGCTGGTAAAGGTGCCCCACATCGGGATGGCCAACATCATCGCCGGCAAAACCGTGGTGCCCGAGCTGATCCAGGAGCAGGCCAGCGGGGAGCGCATCGCCGCCGAAGCCGGCCGCCTGCTCACCGATGCCGGCCATTATGCCGCGGTGCGCGCGGAACTGGAGCTGATTAAAAAGAAGCTGGGCGAGCCCGGGGCCTCGGAGCGCGCCGCCCGGATCGCGCTTGCCATGCTGCAGCGCAGGCCCTCCTGAAGCAGAGGCGGCGTCAGAGTGATTCACCCCCCCCCGCAGAGCTGCGGCATAGAAAGCCCGCGCAAGGAAGAGGAATGAAAAAGATTTCCACCAGGGACTCCATCAGGCTGTACAAGCGCCTGGTCAAGTACATCAGGCCCTACTGGCTCTTGATGCTCTTTGCCGTCCTCTGCGCCGCGGGGCTGGCCGGCGCCAACACCGGCATTGCCGGTATCGTCAAAAAGGTGATGGACGACATCTTCGTGCAGAAGAACCTGGCCATGCTCCGGCTCATCCCCCTGGCCATCGTCGTGCTGTACCTGCTCAAGGGGCTGTTTGACTACTTCCAGGAATACCTGATGGGATATGTGGCCACCCGGGTGGTCACCGACATCCGGGATGAAATCTACGCCCACCTGCAGAAGCTGTCGCTCGCCTTCTTCACCCGGAATCCCACCGGCATCCTCATGTCGCGCATCGGCAACGACACCAATCTGCTGCAGTCCACCGTCTCCGACAGCATCACCAATTTCCTGCGCGACTCGCTCACCATCGTGGGGCTGACCGGCTACACCTTCTGGGTGAACTGGAAGCTCGCCGCCATGTCCTACCTGGTCATTCTCTGGGCGCTGATCCCCATCCGCATCTTCGGCAACAAAAGCCGGAAGTTCAGCACCAAGAGCCAGGTGAAGATGGCGGACATCGCCAAGTTCCTCTACGAAACCATCACCGGCATCCGCATCGTCAAGGCCTTCTGCATGGAGGAGTATGAAAACCGCCGGTTCTCCGAGGAAAACCACCGCTTCTTCAGGATCCGGGTCAAGCGGCTGCGCGTCCGCGCCCTCGCCTCACCGACCATGGAGATGCTGGGAGGCATTGCATCGGCGGTGATCCTGTACTTCGGCGGCTACAGCGTCATCAAGGGAGAGATCACCTCCGGAGACTTTTTCTCGTTCGTGGCCGCCTTTGCCATGATGTACCGTCCGGTGCGCGAGCTGAACAAGCTCAACCAGACCATCCAGGAGGGGCTGGCCGCCGCGGTGCGCACCTTTGAAATTCTCGACACCAAAGCGGACATCATTGACAAGCCGGGAGCGCGCGAGCTGCCGCCCATCCGCGAGTCCATCGAGTTCCGTGACGTCTGCTTCCGGTACGATGCGCAGCCGGTGCTGGAGCACATCTCGCTCAGGGTGGCGGTGGGAGAAATCATCGCCATCGTCGGCAGCAGCGGCACGGGAAAATCAACCATGGCCAATCTCATCCCCCGCTTCTATGATGTGACCGCGGGGGCCATTGTCATCGACGGAACCGACATCCGGGATGTCACCATCAGATCGCTGCGCCGCCAGATCAGCATGGTCACCCAGGAAATAATCCTCTTCAACGACACCATCCGGCACAATATCGCCTACGGCAGCATGGAAAAGTCCGAAGCCGACATCAGGTCCGCGGCCGAGGCCGCGCACGCCCACGACTTCATCATGGAAAACCCCGGGGGCTATGCCGCGGTCATCGGGGAGCAGGGAACCAAGCTCTCCGGCGGCCAGAAGCAGCGGATTGCCATCGCCCGCGCCCTGCTCAAGAACGCCCCCATCCTCATTCTCGATGAGGCCACCTCGTCCCTCGACAGCAAGGCGGAAGCCGAGGTGCAGATCGCCCTGGAGCGTCTCATGGAAGGCCGCACCACCTTCATCATCGCCCACCGCCTTTCCACCATTAAAAAAGCCGATCGCATCATTGTGCTCTCGGAGGGCAGGATCGTGGAACAGGGCTCCCATGCCGAGCTCATGGCGCGCGGCGGAGAATATCACAAGCTCTACACCACTCAATATCATGAGGAGGACGCTCCAACCCACAGCAACTCCTCTGCTGGCCCGACCTAGCCCGTGCGGCGGTCGGTGCGTACCCTATGTACTTCATCTATAATATACTGCTGCTGGCAGCGGCCCCGTTCCTGGCCCTGTTGCTGATCGCCGCCGCCGCGAGCGCGCAAAAATACCGCAGCGGCCTCGCCCAGAAGATGGGCTTCATCTCCCCGGCGGTCACCCGCAAACTGGCGGGCAGCCGGCCGGTCTGGATCCACGCCGTGTCGGTGGGCGAGGTGATGGCGGCCATCCCCCTGCTGCAGGAAATGAAGGGGCGCTACCCCCGCCAGACCATCGTCCTCTCCACCGTGACCGCCACCGGAAACCACACCGCCGCGCTGAAGGCGCGCCAGGCCGACGCGGTCATCTATTTTCCCTTCGATTATCCCTTCATGGTGCGGCGGGCGATCAGGCGGATACATCCCCGCCTGTTCATCACCATGGAAACCGAGCTCTGGCCGAACTTCCTGCGCGAGATGAAGCAAAGCGGCGTCCCCTCGGTGGTGGTAAGCGGCCGCATCTCCAATCATTCATACCGCCGCTACCGCCTGACCCGCCGTTTCTTCAGCCGGGTCCTGGCCAACCTCGACGCCTTCTACATGCAGACCGACGAGGACGCCCGCAGGATCGTCAGCATCGGCGCCGACCCCGGCCGCGTCATCACCCTGGGCAACCTCAAGTGCGACCAGGAGGCGCCGTTGGTCACTGCCGGAGAAAAGGCCCGTCTCTACAGCGCGCTTGGGCTGCAGGAGGGGCGGCATATCTTCATCGCGGGCAGCACCCACCGCGGCGAGGAAGAGATGGTGCTGGAGGTGTTTAAGCGGCTGCAGCAGGAGGGCGCCGATCTCACCCTCATACTCGCCCCCCGTCATCCGGAGCGATTCGGCGACGTGGCCAATCTTATCACCCGCGCCGGGTATGACTGCCTGCGCAAGACGGAACTGGGACAGCAGGCAACGAAAGGCGGCCGGGAGGTCATCCTGCTCGACACCATCGGCGAACTGTCCAAGCTGTACAGCATCGGCACCATCATATTTGTGGGGGGAAGCCTGGTCCCCACCGGCGGGCACAACGTGCTTGAGCCGGCCGTCTACCGCAAGGCGGTGCTGTTCGGACCGCACATGGATAATTTCCAGGAGATCGCCCGCTGCCTTATGGAAAGCGGCGGCGGCCTGCAGGTGAAGGACCCGGAGGGGCTCTTTCTACAAGCCAAACGCCTCCTGGAGAACGAGTCGGTGCGCAACGATCTGGGAGAAAAGGCCTTCCGGATCATTGCCAGCAACCAGGGCACCACCCGAAAGGCCATGGAGGCGATTGGCAAATTTTTACTGCCGGCTGCGCAATGAACCCACGCCTCTTCATCCAGGGACTGCTGCATTCGGGCGCGCAGCGGGAGGGCCTGAGCCGGAAGGCGCTGCTCTTCCCGCTCCTCCTGCTCTCCCTGCCCTACGCGCTGATCATGCGGTGGCGCCGCGGCCTCTACCGCCGCGGCATCCTCCCCTCGTCCGCCCTGCCCTGCCCGGTGGTGAGCGTCGGCAACATCACCCTGGGTGGAACCGGCAAGACCCCCATGGTCATCTACCTGGCCCAGCTCTTTCAGCGGCGCGGCCTCAGGGCGGTGGTGCTCAGCCGCGGCTACCGGTCGCAGCACCGGGACGCGGTCGCGCTGGTGTCCGACGGCACGCGGGTGCTGCTCGGCGCCCGGGAAGCCGGCGATGAGCCGGCGATGCTTGCCCAGGCCCTGCCCGGCACGCCGGTGATCATCGGGCGCGACCGGGTGCGCTCCGGCAGCCTCGCCTGCGCGCGCTTCTCCCCCGACGTCATCCTGCTTGACGACGGGTTCCAGCACCTGCGGCTGCGGCGGAATGCGGACATCGTCCTGGTGGACCGGAACGTCGGATTCGGCAACCGATGCCTCATACCGCGGGGCATCCTGCGGGAGCCGCTCAGCGCCCTGCAGGCGGCGGATCTGATCATCCTCACCAAAAAAACCGGCGAGACCCGCCCCCATCGGGCGGAGCGGCTCATCGCCGCACAAAGACCGCGCGCTCCGATTTTCTCCGCCCGATACGCCATCAAGGGGTTAAGCGCCCTTGACGGATCCCCCGCGGGCGATCTGCGGGGGCTGGCCGGAAAAAACGTGCTCGCCGTGGCCGGCATCGGCAACCCCGGCTACTTCATCCATCTGCTGCGCAGCAACGGCGTCCATGTCGCCGATGAGATGATCCTGCCCGACCATCACCGCTACACCGGCGAGGATGCCGGCCGCCTGACCGCCCGTCTTTCCGGGATTGACTGCATCATCACCACCGCGAAAGACGGCTGCAAGATGGCCGGCGCGGGATTCCATCATTTGCCTGTACTCGTGCTCGATATCATGGTAGAGATGGGCGACGAGCCGGCTTTCATCGACGCCCTTTTGCAGCACATTCACCGGCGCGATCACTAGTGTAGTGCGTCATTGATCCCTTTATTTATAGGTGGCTGTTATTCAACAGCCTGCGAGTATTCCACCATCGCATATACTGACACCCTATGAAGCACACCCCCGCTGCGCCGCCGGCGCACCGTCCGCATACGATCGACTACCGCCTCGAGCTTAACGCCGAGCAGCTCGAGGTGGTGATGAGCGACGACAGCCCGCTGCTGGTCATCGCCGGGGCGGGCAGCGGCAAGACCCGGACCCTGACCTACCGCGTCGCGCGCCTCATCGAGTCCGGCACCCCGCCCGGCGCCATCCTGCTGCTCACCTTCACCAACAAGGCGGCGAAGGAGATGCTCGGCCGGGTGGAGGGGCTGATCAATCTGAATATCGCCACGCTCTGGGGGGGGACCTTCCACCATGTCGCCAACCGCATTTTAAGAAGCCGGGCCGGACTCATCGGCTACGACTCCTCCTTCACCATCCTCGACCGGGATGACTCGCGGGACCTGCTTACCAGCTGCATGGCCGACCTCGGCATCAAGGGCAAGGACCGGAGATTTCCCCAGAGCGCGGTGATCCAGGAGATGATAAGCCTCGCGGTCAACACCCGCACCTCCCTTCCCGACCTGATTGACGGGCGCTATCCCTTTTTTCTTGACGCGACCGACACCATCCAGTCGGTGGCGCATCGTTACCGCCAGCGCAAGCAGAAAGAGATGCTGATGGATTTTGACGACCTGCTGCTCAACTGCCTCACCCTGCTCGCCGAACACGACGCGGTGCGCGACTACTACGCGGCAAAATTTCATCACATCCTGGTCGATGAGTACCAGGACACCAACCGCATCCAGGCGGAGATGATCAATCTGCTTGCATCGGGGGGCGGCAGCATCATGGTGGTGGGGGATGATTCGCAGAGCATCTACAGCTTCCGGGGCGCCCACTTCGCCAACATCCTCGACTTCCCCAAGCGCTATCCCGGCACCCAACTGTTCAAGCTCCAGACCAACTACCGCAGCACCCCGGAAATACTGGGACTGGCCAATGCCAGCATCGTCAACAACCAGTACCAGTTTCATAAAAAGCTGCAGGCGACCAGGGAGAGCGGGCCCAGCCCCATCGTGGTGCCCTGTGACTCGGTGCAGCAGCAGTCGGAGTTTGTGGTGCAGCGCATCCGTGAACTTAAGAACGAGGGCAGGACGCTCAGCGAGCTGGCGGTGCTCTATCGCGCGCACTACCACAGCATGGAACTCCAGATGGAGCTGACCCGGTGGGGCGTGCCCTTCGAGGTGCGCTCCGGCCTGCGCTTTTTCGAGCAGGCCCACATAAAAGACATCACCGGCTATCTCAAGGTGATCGTGAACCCCTATGACGAACTGGCCTGGAAGCGCATCACCAAGATGCTGCCCGCCATCGGCAATGCCCGGGCGGAAAAAATCTGGACCGCCCTCTCCCGCTCCGGCGATCCCCTGGGGAACCTGCAGAGCGAGGCGATTGAGAGTCTCATTCCCAAACCCTGCCGGAAGGACTGGCATGATCGCGCCGCCCTGCTGCAACACCTGAACACCCCCGACCAGCGCCGGGCGCCGGCGGAGATGCTGCAAACCGTGCTGCGGCAGGAATACGAGGACTACCTTATGGCGCACTACCCGGAATCACCGGCACGGCTGGAGGACATAAACCGGCTGCGTGATTTTTCCCGGCAGTTCGCCTCGGCGGATGAGTTCTTAAGCGAGCTTGCCCTCCTGACCAGCGTATCGGTCGAGGATGCGGCGGCCGACGACCCGGCAAGCGAGCGGGTAAAGCTCACCACCATCCACCAGGCGAAGGGACTGGAGTGGGATGTGGTGTTTATCATCTGGCTGGTGGAGGGAAGATTCCCCTCGCATAAAAGCCTGCAGGACGCGGAAGGCGAGGAGGAGGAGCGGCGGCTCTTTTACGTAGCCGCCACCCGCGCCCGCGATGAGCTGTATCTCTCCTACCCGCTCTGGGACTACGGCCGGGGCGGCGACAGCTCGGGGATCATGCAGCCCTCGCGCTTCATCCAGGAGATTCCCCGCAGCCGATATACCAAGTACGTACTGGAGTAAAATAAGTAGAGGCGACCAACCGGTCGCCCCTACACCTGAACCAAAGACTCACCGAACATATGTATCGTCATACAATTCACCATATCACCGTCACCGTGAGATTCTGCGCTCCCCACTGAAGCGCATCATCATGAGAATCAAAGAAGACGTCGATGTGGTTGCCCTTGATTTCCCGTCCCCGGTCATGCACCACTCCCCAGCCGTACCCGGGCACGTACATTCTGGTGCCGTACGGATATGTGCTGATATCGGCGGCAATCACCCCTTTTTTGGCTTTGGTCCCATCGGCGGTTATGCCCACCTTCTTTCGTTCCCCCTTGAAGGGGCCGCTGCTGTGAACCGGAACCAGCCAGCAGCTCCAGATGCTTCTTTTCCAGGCGCAGCACTTCCCGCAGGCGCAATACGCGGTTACCACCATTGCAACTGCTTCTCCGCGCTCTTCCGCCCGGTGCGGCAGAAAGCAGCAGCCCGACACAACCGCCAGCAGCAGCAGAACCAGGCAGAGAGCAGCTCGTTTTTTTCTGTTTTTTAGCCTTGACATACCATATATTGCATTATAGGGTGAAATTGATTCTAGATGCTGTGTGAGTTCGTTCGGAATAAAGTAGAAAGATTGTTCACGGGTTATTGTAAAAGCAGTCTCCTCAGGCTGTTCAAAAACATCCAGATGCAAGGCACGCGAAATCCTGAGGAGTGAGGCGTACATGTCAGTACGCCGCAATGACGAAGGATGAGTGTAACGAAGCAGATGGGTGTTTTTCAACAGCCTGTCAGGTATACTACTATGACTCCCATGCTGAGGCAATACCTATCCATCAAGGAAAAGCTGAAGGACGCCATCCTTTTTTTCCGGCTGGGTGATTTTTATGAAATGTTCTTTGAAGACGCCATAAAGGCATCAGCCATCCTGGACATCACCCTCACCTCTCGCGACGGGGGAAGCGCCGGCAAGGTGCCCATGTGCGGCGTTCCCTACCACGCGGCAAAGGGCTATATCAACCGCCTCACCCGGGAAGGCATCAAGGTTGCCATCTGTGAGCAGATGGAGGACCCCCAGACCGCAAAGGGCATCGTTAAAAGGGAAGTGGTGCGCATCATCACGCCCGGCACCAACCTGGAGGACGACGAGCTCACCCAGGCGCACAACAGCTATATCGTTGCCTGCTGCAGGAGCGGCGGAGTCTGGGGCGTCAGCTCGCTTGACCTTTCCACCGGCGATTTCAGGCTCACCGAGCTTGAGCGGGATGAAGACATCATCAATGAGATCTGCCGGCTGCAGCCGCGGGAGCTGATCGTGTCCGAGGGACTGAAAGAGGACCGGTCATTCGCGCCGGTTCTGACCCAGGCGGGGACGGCGGTGGTCAATCACTACCCGGAGTGG
This sequence comes from uncultured Thermodesulfobacteriota bacterium, assembly GCA_964632275.1. GTDB lineage: Bacteria > Desulfobacterota > WTBG01 > WTBG01 > WTBG01 > CAZWCD01. The sequence continues at coordinate 4,615 of CAZWCD010000061.1, read as the reverse complement.
ATATTTGATCCCGGGGAGGCCGGAAAAAACCTCAAGCGGCAGTTCGGCCTCACCTCGCTGGAGGGGCTGGGATTATCCTCCTGCAGCGCGGGCATCGGCGCAGCCGGGGCCCTGCTCTATTTTCTCAAAGACAACCTGCTCACCTCCCTCGATCACCTCAAGCGGCCGCTTCCCTACCGCTCATCCCAGTACATGATGCTGGACCGGCGGACCCAGAAAAACCTGGAGCTGGTGGAGTCGCTCTCCGGCGACGGCCGGAGCTTCACCCTCTTTTCCGTCCTGAACAAGACCCTCACCCCCATGGGGGGCCGGCTGCTGGTGCAGTGGATCAAGCAGCCGCTCCTCTCTCCGCAGCTCATCCGGGAGCGCCACGCCGCCCTTGATGATCTCCTGGCCAACCGGGACGGACTGAGCGCCCTCCCGGCGCTGCTCAAGCCGGTGCGCGACATGGAGCGGCTGCTCTCGCGCATCGCCTGCGGGGTATGCTCGGCCCGGGAGCTGGTGGCGATGAAGGACTCGCTCAACGCGGTCCCGGCCATCAGGGGCGCCCTCGCCTGCCTGGCATCGCCCCTGCTCGCCGCTCAGCGGGCGGACCTGCTGGAGCTGGGCGAGCTTACCGCGCTCATCGAAAAAGCGATTGTCGACGACCCGCCCTTCTCGGTCAGGGAGGGGGGCATCATCCGGCAGGGGTACCACGCCGGGCTGGATGAGCTGCGCGGCCGTGCCGGCCAGGGCAAGCGGTGGATCGCCGACTTCCAGGCCAATGAGCGGCAGCGGACCGGCATCAAGTCGCTCAAGGTGCACTACAACAAGGTGTTCGGGTACTACATCGAAATAAGCAATCCCAACCTGCCCCTCGCCCCCGCCGATTACATCCGCAAGCAGACGCTGGTCAACGCGGAGCGTTTTATAACCGCCGAGCTGAAGGAATGGGAGGACAGCATCCTGGGAGCGGAGGAGAAGGCCAACGCGCTGGAGCACACGCTGTTCGAAGAGATCCGTCAGAAGCTGCTCACCTATGTCCCGCAGATCCAGCGCATCGCCGGGGCGCTCGCCCTGGTCGACGTGCTCTTCTGCCTGGCCCGGGTGGCGCACAGCAACGGCTACGTCAAGCCCGACATCGACGAGGGGCCGGCCGTCATCATCACCGGCGGCCGGCACCCGGTGGTGGAGCGGGTGCTGGACGAGGGGCGCTTCGTGTCCAACGACACCCTGCTCGATCAGGAAAAGAACCAGTTGCTCATCATCACCGGTCCCAACATGGCGGGGAAATCCACCTACATCCGGCAGGTGGCGATCATCGTCATCATGGCTCAGATGGGCTCATTTGTGCCGGCGGAGGCGGCCCGCATCGGCCTGGTCGACACCATCTACACCCGCATCGGGGCCAATGAAAACCTGGCCCGGGGGGAAAGCACCTTTATGGTGGAGATGCTCGAGACCTCGAACATCCTCAACAACGCCGGCCCCCGCTCCCTGGTCATCCTCGATGAGATCGGCCGCGGCACCTCAACCTTTGACGGGGTGAGCATTGCCTGGGCGGTGTGCGAGTTTCTCAACAAAAAAAGCGGCGCCCGGCCCAAGACCCTCTTTGCCACCCACTTTCACGAGCTGGGAGAGCTGGAGCGCTCGCTTGAGGGCATCAGAAACTACAACATCACCGCCCGGGAGTCGGGCGACGAAATCGTGTTCATGAGAAAGATCGTGCCGGGCGTGGCGGACAAGAGTTACGGCATCCAGGTGGGCAGGCTGGCCGGGCTGCCCGAAGAGGTGGTGCAGCGGTCCAAGGAGGTGCTCCTCTACCTCGAGGAGGAAAAGATCTCCGAAGAGGCCCTGGCGAAAAAGCTGAGCGGCCGGCGGCGGCGCGAAACGGTCACCCCGCTTCCGCTTTTCAACCACCGCGGTGCGGCAAACGCGGCCGATCGGCTGGAGTTACAAAGGACCCCGCAGGGCGCGGCCTTATCCGGCGCTGATGCCGTCAGCCACCCTATCCTCAATGAGATCAGGGAACTCAACCTCGAGGCGATGACCCCGCTTGAAGCGCTCAACCACCTGCATGCCCTCAAGCAGAAGCTGATTGCCGCCTCACCCATCTGCCCGCAGTCGAAAAAAGGTTCTTAAGGTTTGCAGTTGCTGGAGTATTGGAGTGGTGGAGTGATGAAAGAGTAAAAAATAAAGGTTGATCAGCAGTCATTTGAAACATGTGAGATGTGGATTTGTTGAGGATGTAGCAGGTTGTTGAAAAAGCAGCGGTGCAAGCTGATAAGCGTAATAGTATATGGCTCAAGGGGGAGGGGCTGCTCAAAGGAAGCGCATGGGAATCATCAGAATTCTGCCGGAAGGGCTCGCCAACAAGATTGCGGCCGGCGAAGTGGTTGAGCGCCCGGCATCGGTGGTCAAGGAGCTGATGGAAAACGCGCTGGACGCGCAGGCCGCCCGGATTGCCGTGAGCATCAAGCACGGGGGCAAAAGTCTCATCCGGGTGACCGATAACGGACTGGGCATGGACCGCGAGGATGCCCTGCTCTGCGTCAAAAGCCACACCACCAGCAAGATCAGGGAGGTCGAGGACATTTTTTCCATCGCCAGCCTCGGCTTCAGGGGCGAGGCGCTGGCCTCGATCGCCGCCGTATCCCGCCTCACCCTTTCCACCCGGGAACGGTCGCAGCCGGCGGGCACCGAGATTCAGCTGGCGGGGGGAACGGTGGAGCGGATCAGGGAGGCGGGCATTCCGGTCGGCACCACGGTGGAGGTGAGCGATCTCTTCTTCAACACCCCCGCCCGAAAGAAATTTCTCAAGGGGGAGAGAAGCGAATATGCCGCCATTGCCGAAGCCATAACCACCACCAGCCTCGCCCATCCCGGCGTCGCCTTCAAGCTGTCCCGGGATGATGATCCGATCTTTGAGTACCCTCGCGCATCCCATCTGAAGGAGCGCATCCTGCAGACCCACTACCGCCCATGGGACGCCTACCTGCTGCCCCTCGATGCCGCCCGGGGAGGCGTCACCCTGCAGGGGTATATTGCCCGGGCGGAGCTTGCCCGCACCAACCGCACCGCCCAGCTCTTTTTCATCAACCGGCGGCCCGTAAAAAGTATCCCGTTAAGCTATGCCCTGCAGCGCGGCTATGAGGGATATCTTCCCGCGGGCAGCTTTCCGGTTGCCATCATCATGCTCACCCTTGATCCCGCCCTGGTGGACGTCAATGTGCATCCCACCAAGCGCGAGGTGCGCTTGCAGGATGAGCGGTTCGTGTTTGACCAGCTCACGCATGCGGTGCGGGAGCTGCTCCATCAGGCGGACCATGCCCCTTCCATCTCCTTCACCTACCGGCTGGACAAGAATAAAAAATATGCCGGCGGCGCGGTTGATGCCCCGCCATACAAGGCGGTAAAAGAAGGGATCACTGCCGCAGATCTGTTTTCATCAGCGGGGGAAGGTCAAAGCACCCTGCCCTTGCCGCGTGAGACAGACAAGCCGGTTGCGGTTACGCCGCCGGGCGCCTCTCCATCGCTTAAGGTGAAGGCACTGCTCGGCCAGGTCGGGTTGAGTTACCTCATCGCCGAAACGGACGAGGGACTCATCATCATCGACCAGCACGCGGCGCATGAACGCATCATCTTTGAAGAGATCCTGGCGGCCATGGAAAGCAGCGAACCCGCGACCCAGCCGCTGCTCTTTCCCGTCACCCTCGAGCTTGGCTTCAAGGAATCCCAATTGCTTGAAGAGTACCTTCCCCTGCTTGCCGGATCCGGTTTCGTCATCCGCCACCTGGGGGGAAACACCTACTGCGTTGATGCGGCGCCGGCCTGGTTGAATGACCTGGGGGTGCGGGAAATCATCGGCGAATTTCTCCTCCAGGCCGATGAAGGCAGGGAACAGAAGTCTCTGCAGGAGCGAAGAGAAAACACCGCCCGGATACTTGCCTGCAAGACCCGAACGGTGAAGGCCAACGCACCATTGAGCCGGGAAGAAATGGAACATCTCATCAGGAGGCTGGAACAGACAAACATACCGTTCACCTGCCCTCATGGACGCCCCACCATCATCAAAGTAACCCTGAATGACCTTGACAAACAATTCAAGAGAAAGTAAATAGTTGCGATATATTTCATCCGGGAACAAAAGGGCTCCCGCCAAAGCGGCCCTGCGGTGTTCTTTTCCGCACATAACAATAACTAACTAATAATAATTGTTTTTTTTATTAAAACTTTCTTGTTGCTTACTCTTGTTTCGGCTTTGGTACAGGAATCGGCGCACGGCGACACCGGTCCTCTAAAAAAATATTATTTACTATTCAATAGCATGGGTTTGCAGACGGCTTTTTCTCGCATTTGGCATTTATATTGCTCTGGTTATTGAATGACGTATAGTGGGTTTTCACAACCATTACGGGAATATAACGTGAACGTCGACTCGTTGCTGAGAAAGATTGAAAAAAACGGACTGATGAACCCGGAAGAGCTGAGAATTTTTATCAGTTCCTGCATTCCCGAAAGCTGTAAGGATTGCTTCTGGCTGGATGAAAAGGAAAAAATCTCCTGCCGCAGCGCCAAGGAAGCGCCCTGCCGCATGTACCTGCACCGCATATTAAACTACCTTGAAAGCAAAGGA
>CAZWCD010000060.1:13498-15324 GCA_964632275.1 uncultured Thermodesulfobacteriota bacterium | reverse complement strand
TCGGGGGCCGCGGCATCAACTCCAAGCTGCTCTATGATTATACCGACAGCGCCACGTCGCCCTTTTCCCCCGACAATGTCCTCATCTTCGGCGCCAGCCCCCTTTCCGGCACCGCCGCCCCCTCCACACCGCGCTGCACGGTGAGCGCCAAGTCACCCTTGACCGGCATCCTCGGCGATGCCAATTTCGGCGGATGTTTCGGGCCCTCACTCAAGGCGTGCGGCTTTGATCACGTGGTGGTGACGGGAAAGGCAAAGGCGCCGGTCCTGATCCGCATCGACAACGGGAAGGCGGAGATCCAGCCGGCGGATCGTCTCTGGGGCAGGTCAACCCATGAAACCGAGACAATGATTCGCCAGGCAGCGGACGGCACAAAGGTGCACATTGCCGCCATCGGGCCGGCCGGGGAAAACCTGGTGCACACCGCCTGCATCGTGCACGGCCATAATGTGGCGGGAAGAACCGGCATGGGCGCGGTGATGGGCTCGAAGAACCTCAAGGCGGTGGTAGTAAGCAGCGGATCGGCAAAGCCGCCCATTGCCGATCCCGAACGGTTCAGCCGCGTCAGCAGCCACCTGCGAAAAAAAATCCAGGGTTCGCCGTTTTACCCCATGTTCTCCACCTACGGCATGGCCGGGCCGCTGGCGATTGAAAACGAGTCGGGAATCCTGTCGATCAGAAACCTCCAGCATGCGGGGGTAGTGGAAGAGGTTGAACAGGTGACCTGTGAAACCATATCCCGTGATTTTTTCACCGGCTCCAAAAGCTGCTTCTCCTGCGGTGTCGGCTGCATGAAAGAATGGGAGGTCAAAAACGGCCCCTACGCCGGCTTGAAGGGAACCAAGATCCCCGAGGGCTGCAATGCCCCCAACGGTCCGAACTGCGGGAACTTCTATGCCCCTTCCCTCTTTAAAATATATGATCTCTGCAACGAGTACGGCATCGACGTGCTTGATTTCGGATGCCTGATGGCCTCGGTGATGGAATGGTACGAAAGGGGCATCATTACCCGCAACGACACCGGCGGTCTCGGCTTTGAATGGGGCAACTATGAATCAATGATCGCCATGATTCCCCGCATTGCCCTGCGCGATGGGTTCGGCGCCGTTCTGGCCGACGGGGCGGTGCGGGCGGCGCAGCGGATCGGCAGGGGCGCCGAGCGCTCTATCAATTCCTGCAAGGGCATGATCATCGGCGGGCAGGACATCAGGGGCCTCAAGGGAACCGCCCTGTGCTTTGCCACCGCCACCCGGGGCTGCGACCACCTGCGGGGCAGCAACATGCTGGAGATTCCCATCAAGGGCAAAAGCCTGATCACCCCGGAAGAAGCGGTGCGGCGATTCGGCTCGGCAGAGATCATGGAACACGATTCGTACGTCAAGGCAAATCCGGTTATTTACTATCAGGACATCTACACCCTGGCAGATGCCCTGCAGATTTGCAAATTCATGACCTCGCACAACGGTCACGGCATCAACATCCAGGACATGGCCGACCTGTTCTCCGCGGTGACCGGGATCGAGGCGGACGAAGAACGGATGCGCATATGCGCCGGCCGGATTTACGCGGTGGAGCGCTGCTACGGGGTGCGCCAGGGCATTACCAGGGAAGATGACTTCCTCCAGGGCAAGTGGGTCGAGGAGTCTACCCGCGGCGGTGCCTTTGACGGAAGCCGGCTGGAGCGGGAAAAGTTCGGGAAGATGCTGGAGGACTATTACGCGCTGCGGGGCTGGGATGTCAAGACCGGCATACCCACCCGGGAGACGCTGGAAAAGCTCAACCTGCGGGACGTGGCCGATGATCTGCACAAGCTGGGGAAGCTGTGA
>CAZWCD010000060.1:7032-13398 GCA_964632275.1 uncultured Thermodesulfobacteriota bacterium | reverse complement strand
CGCCTGCGCCATCCCGTCCCGGTCCAGTTCCGCCATGCCCTTCCCGTAATACGCCTCCCAGAATCCTGAGCCGGTGACGATCTCCGCCGTAACGATGCCGAAGAGCTTCAGGACAAACACCGCGTTTTCCACCACGTGATCATAGGAATCATCGGTTGGCCACCCCCAGGTGACTACCATCGCGCCTTTTCGCTTGCGGGACAATGTGGCCATGTGGGCCTTGGTCCGCAGCGCCTTGAGCCGGTCAAAAAATATGGCCGCCTGTGCACACTCCCTGCTGGTATAGACGGGGAATCCCATGACGAATGCATCACAGTCCAGAAAGCGCTGGTACAGACCGGTCATGTCATCCTTGATCGCGCAATACGTCTCAAGCGGCTTCGCTTCACAGCCCATGCAGCCGATGCAGGGCGAGATGGTGAGGTCGGACATGTAGAGCTTTTCAACCGCGCATCCGGCTTCGCGGCTGCCTTCCAGCAGGGCGTCCATGATGCAGTCGGTATTACCCTTCTTGCGGGGACTTGCCATGAGCGCCAGCACCTTCTGAACCGGCCGGTCTATGGAAACCGTTGGGAGCCGCCACCGCTTCACTTTCGCCAGGGGGCGCGCCCGGTCAACCTCCTTTTGCGCGGTAACCATGGCGGTAAGACCCTGCGGATCCTTGAAGCGCATCACCAGCGGATCAAAGGACTTGGGAAAAGTTTCTCCCAGCGCATCGATGAACATGTCCCGGGTTACCCGGGAGACCCCTTTTTTAAGCGCCTGGTATTCGAGGCCTCGCATCAGCCTGATCCGGTAGGACTCCCTGGTCGCATCAGGAAATACCGCCATGAACTGCTCCATCGTTTCACGCGCATCATCGGCAAAAAAGAGATCGTCCATGATTCCTCCCGCATAAAAACCTCTGTTCACCGCTGCTTCTAATGCTCATAAAATCTATCCTTGAGATACTCCTCTTCGGGCGGAGTCAGCCGCCTTCGTTTCCTCACGTAATAGGCCCGTATCAGCACAGCCAGCGCCACCGCAATGGAGCCGTATGCAATGAATGAAAGCGACCCCTTGAAACGAATCAGCGGCAGCAGGAAGGCCAGGCAGGCAATCGCGCCCACCAGCTTTGCCAGGATGGGATTTCTAAAAAATGATACCAGAGCCATGCCAGCCCGCCGGACAGGTTGTGCGCAGGAGCGGCGCTCACCCATAACAGCAGATGGGCCATACCCCTGCAGCAGATACGTGCGGCGATTATAACAGATCGATGGGAAATGGCAAAAATATTATTGCCGGCGCCGGTGTTTCATATGGCCGTCGGCGCATGAGATCACGCACCATCCGCGGGAAAACGCTTGACTTACCCTTTTGATAATATTAGCATCAGCCTCGCGGATTATTCATTGCCGCAGTAACGTTTATCAACATACGGAAAGGAAGGGGATGGCCATGGAAAGCAAGCTTTTTTCGGACATCGGAAAAAATACCAAGGGCGAAACAATTCTCCTGGTGGGATCCTCGGGCAACATCGGCGGCAAGGCCCTGGAGCTGCTTATCCAGCACGGCAAGGCCGCCGCAATTATCGCCTTCGATAAAAAGGAACCCCGGATCAAATCCCTCCCGCCGGAGGTAAAAGTCCTGCACGGCGCCGAGGCGGACATCACTGATCCTGATGCGGTGGCCCGGGCGACCAAGGGGGCTTCCATCGTGGTCTGCGCGGTGGGCGTTCCGCGCTTTACCCCGCCGGGAGAGAAAAAGCTGACCCCCTACGAACTTGAACAAACCGGCGTGCAGCATATCGTCAGCGCCGCAAAAAAGGAGGGCGTCAAGCAGATCATTTACATCAGCGCCCTCGGCGTCGCGCGGGGTGAACACATCCCCCCATTCCACCACGCCCACCTGGCAAAAAAGAATGCCGAGCAGTGCATCATCGAATCGGGCATCCCCTACACCATCCTGCGGCCTTCCGGCTACTTTTTCGATTTTCGCGACCTGCTCGCTGCGGCCATCGCCGGCCGGTACCACGTGGTGAATGAGGGTGGCAACAAGGTGCAGCCGCTCCACCAGAATGACGTGGCCGCCATCCTGATCGCCTCGGTCAACCATAGAAAGGTTTTCAATAAAATCATCCCGCTCGGCGGGCCGGAGCTATTCTCCTACATGGAACTGGGGAAGCTTTTCGGAAAGGTTCTCAAGCAGCCGGTGCAGGTGATCCAGCTCGCGCCGGAAAAATACAAAAAGGAATACTTTAACAGCGACGTCATCCTGTTCCGCGCCAGCTCGGACAGCGCACTGACCAAAAAAGAACTGGACAATCTGTACGCCCTCTATCCAGGCCTTGTCATGGCAAAGCTGGAAGACTATCTGAACAACCCGGAAGACCCCATGCTCAAGGAGTTTTTCAAGAAGGCGTAGCACCCCGTGCCGGTTTCCCCGCATAGCCCGAGGGCACCAGTGACCCGCGCAGCCGCGAGTCACCGATGCCCTTTTGCTTTTCATAAAAAAAGTTGACAACGCCGGTGTATCGTTCAGAATAGCTGAAGAACAGCTGCAGCAGCGCATCACGCTGCTTAATGATGGAGGGCCATGCTCTGTCATGGCCGCATACATTATTCGGATGGGATGCAATTCGTCCCTCCCGGTAATGCGTATTCACCGGTAAGGGCGACCGGCCGGTCGCCCCTACCGAGACCTTATGTTTGTGGTAAGCCTATGGACCTCAAGGAAACAGTCGGTCAGCAGCTGATGATCGGCATCAGCGGCGCCGGTATTGACAGTGCAACCGAAAAGCAGCTGCGGGACATTAAGCCCGGCTTCATCATTCTCTTTGCCCGCAACATGGCATCGGCCGGGCAGGTACAGGAGCTGACGGCCCGCCTCAAGCAACTCATCTCACCTCCGCCCCTGATCGCCGTCGACCAGGAAGGCGGGCGGGTTATCCGCTTCGCCAAAGATGTCACCGTGTTCCCGGGGAACATGGCGCTCGGCGCCGCGCGCTCTGTCGAGCTGGCCTTCCACCAGGGATTCACCTCGGCGCTGCAGCTCAAGGCGCTGGGCATCGACATCAACCTGGCCCCGGTGGTCGACGTGCTCACCTCGACCGACAACCCCGCCATCACCACCCGCTCATTCGGCGATAATCCGGAAAAGGTGGCTGAACTCGCTCGGGCCTTCGCCCGGGGCACCCGGATGGCCGGCGTGGCGGCCGTTGCCAAGCATTTCCCGGGAATGGGCGCCGCCCGGCTCGATCCTCACCTTGACCTGCCCGCCGTCACCCTTGCCGAAGACGCATTCGAAGCGGTGCACCGCCTGCCTTTCAGAACGGTCATGGCGGACGGAATAAACGGCATCATGTCCACCCACCTCTGCTGTCCCGGTCTTGACGGCGACGGAACGATACCCGCCACCTTCTCGGCCGCCATTGTTGCCGATTATATCCGGGAGCAATGCGGTTATGAGGGCCTCATTTTTTCTGACGATCTGGAAATGGGCGCCATCGCGCGGCATCACCCCATTGGGGACGCCTGCCTCCGGGCACTCGGGGCGGGTCACGATGTGCTGCTCATCTGCCAGGAGTACGGACATCAAAAGGCCGGCTTCCAGGCGATGTTTGACGCCTGCGAGCGGTCGGCGGATGCGCAGGCGCGCCTGGCGGCAAGCATCGGAAGGATCGAGGCGCTCCGGCAGTTCTGCGCGACACCGCCGCCGGCAGACCGGCAGCGACCGGCGATTGTGCCCGGAGAACTGGCGGAAATGATTGCGCGGGAGGCGGTAACCGTCATTACCGCCGGCAAAGGGCCGCTGCCGGTTGATGCTGCAGACACCGGCGAGATACACCTTGTCATTCCCGACCTTTCCTGGATGCCGCTGCTCGAGGACGGGTATGAGCTGTCCGAGCGGCACCTGATCATCAGCGCGTGCAGGGAATACTTCCCCGGCAGATGCACGTTTCAATTCTTTCCCCTGCATCCCCGGCCGGATGAGGTTGAGCGCATCGCGGCGACCGCAGGCGAACACGGGCACTGCATTGTCTTCCTGTCCGGCGCGCTCGGCAACCGGGGGCAGCAGGACCTCATCGCACACATCCGGGAGCGCTGCCGCCATCCCCTGTTTGTCCTGCTTGACAATCCCTTCGATCATAGGCTCCTCGCTCCCGATGAGACCTGCGTGACCGCCTATGGTTTCAGGAAGGTGCAGATACGCGCCCTGGCCAAGGTCCTGTTCGGGAAAGCATCGGCGCCGGGGCAACTGCCGGTGAGGACACACTGATGACCGCTGTGCAACCGGGCATAGAAGTGCTGCTGAAGAACCCGCCCCGCTGGCTCAGGGACGAGCGCATCGGCCTCCTGGTCAACCAGGCCTCCGTGGACAGCCGACTCCGCCACACCGCCGATCTCCTAGTACAGGCATTTCCCCGATCGGTGAGGGCGCTCTTCGGTCCGCAGCACGGCATTCGGGGTGAAAAACAGGATAACATGGTGGAGTCGTCCGACTTCATCCATCCCCGGTTCGGCATACCCGCCTTCAGCCTCTATGGGACGTCCCGTATGCCGACCTCAGACATGATGGACCTCGTTGACATCCTCATCATCGATCTGCAGGATGTCGGCACCCGGGTATATACCTTCATCACCACCATGGCCTATTGCATGCAGGCCGCCGCGCACCGGGGTAAAAAAATCGTGGTGCTGGACCGACCAAATCCCATCGGGGGTGAGCAGGTTGAGGGAAACCCCCTCCGGGATGACTGCCGCTCATTTGTCGGCGTCCATCCCCTCCCCATGCGCCACGGATTAACCATCGGAGAGCTGGCCCGGCTTTTCAATGATCAGCCTGGCATGCACTGCGAACTCGAGGTAATCGCCATGGAGGGGTGGAGGCGAAGCATGCTATTCAGGGAAACCGGCCTCACCTGGGTCTCCCCTTCCCCCAACATGCCCTCTCCCGACACGGCGCTGGTGTATCCCGGACAGGTGCTGCTCGAGGGCACCAACCTCTCCGAAGGCAGGGGCACGACCAGGCCCTTTGAGCTGTTCGGAGCGCCCTTCATCGATCCCTTCATGATCAAAGAAACCGGTGATCAGCGGAAGCTCCCGGGTGTCACCCTGCGCGCGGCCTATTTTCAGCCCACGTTCAACAAGTGGCAGGGCCGGCTCTGCGGCGGACTGCAGCTGCATGTCACCGAGCCCCGCATCTTCAAGCCGTATGTCACGACACTTGCGCTGCTGCAGGAGCTGCTGGCGCTGTACCCCGGGCAATGCTCCTGGTCCGACCCTCCCTATGAATATGAAACGGTGAGAATGCCCATCGATATAATCGCGGGCGACCGGGGCATACGGGAAGCCCTTGAGCGGCAGAGGCCGGTCGATGAGCTGGAGTCATCCTGGCAGGCAGACCTGCAGGCATTTGCGCAGCAGGCGCGGAACTATCATCTCTATAGGTAATTGAGCGCATCTCATGAAGGCAATGATACTCGCCGCCGGCAGCGGCACCCGCCTGCGCCCCTTGACCGCCCTGCGGCCGAAACCCCTGTTCCCGGTGTACTCGGTTCCGCTGCTTGCCGTCACGCTCAACCAGCTGGTCGCTGCGGGCGTCCGTGATATCATGGTCAACAGTCACCACCTCAGCCGGCAGATAACCGACTTCCTCGAAGGCATCGCCCGTCCCGGTCTGGCGATCAGCCACAGCTATGAGCCGGAGCTGCTCGGCACCGGAGGCGCCATTAAAAAGGTGGAATCGTTCTGGGAGGACCAGCCCTTTATGGTGGTCAATGGTGATATTCTCCACACCGTGGACCTGGCAGACGCCTGTCGTGCGCATCATGAAAACGGCAGCCTGGCAACCCTGGTGCTCCATGACCATCCCCGCTTCAACCAGGTTGAAGTGGATGAAGCAGGAACCGTTGTGGGCATCAGACAAAAACGGGTGCGGGAAACCAAATCGGGAACCGCCATGCTCGCCTTTACCGGCATTCACGTCATATCACCGCGCATCCTTGATGACATCCCCGCCGACCGCTCTGTCGATATCATCGATGTCTACCTGTCTCGTGCCGCCCGGGGCATGGACATCCGCGGTCATCGCGCCGCCGGCCACTACTGGCGCGACATCGGCACACCGGAGGACTACCACCGCATTCACCGGGACATACACGAACACCGCTGCCGACCCGCAGGGATCTCGCCGGACGGGACGATCGCATCCCGCGGATCATCGCTTGGCGCCGGCAGCAACCTCAACGGATATGTGTCAATGGGAAGCCACGTATGCATCGGCAGCAACTGCAGCATCACCGACTCGATCATCTGGGACAACGTGTCCGTCGCGGATAATCTCACCCTGCGCAACTGCATTATCGGCGATGGGGCACGCGTAACA
>CAZWCD010000060.1:0-6932 GCA_964632275.1 uncultured Thermodesulfobacteriota bacterium | reverse complement strand
TCCAACGACCGGGGTGTGAATGAGAATGATTCGTTCGCCTATGTCTGCAATCATTTGCGAAGCAGGGGTTTCGCCCCGCCCGCAATCCATGCCTTTCATCGGGAACGGGGGTGGTTTATCCTCGAAGACCTGGGCGACGTCCATCTGCAAGATCAGGCCCTCAGGCTGAAAGACGAGCCGGCACAGCTTGAAGCACTCTACCGCAGGGTCCTTAAGCTGCTGGCGCTGATGCAAGTGAACGCCACGGAGGGTTTTGACCCGGGCAGGATTCACAGCCCGCCCTACGACGGACGGTTTGTACGGCGGTGGGAGTCAGGCTACTTCCTCCACTACTTTGTGGAGCGGTATTGCCGCCGCGCTGCCGCTGCGCCGCTTGAAGCGGAACTGGACGAGCTGGCCGAGGCGCTTTCTCACGTGCAGGGCGCATATTTCCTCTACCGCGATTTTCAGTCTAAAAACATCATGATCACCCGCGGCGAACTGCGATTGATCGATTTTCAGGGCGCCCGTCTTGGCCCCCTGCACTACGACCCGGCGTCCCTGCTGCTCGATCCCTATGTGGCGCTGACCGACGCCATGCGGGAAAGGCTGCTTGCGTATTACCTTGACCAGCTGGGAAGGCTCATGCCGGTCGACCGCGCCTCGTTTCTCAATGACTATGTGATTGTGGCCCTGCACCGGACCATGCAGATGCTCGGCGCGTTCGCCTTCCTTTCCCTGGTCAAGGATAAAACATACTTTACCGCCTACATGCCCGCCGCGGTAAGCAGCTTGAAGCATCTGCTGGAGCACCCGATCTTTTCATCCTATCGCGCCCTTACCCAGCTCACGCAAGAACTATGAAACTACCCATCTTTCCCCGTTTGCTGCAACTCGCATGCATCGCTGGATGCATGGTAATGCTCAATTGTCACCGCGTCACCACCATTCCTCCTGCGCCGGCTCCTTTCCCCGGGAAGCCTGCTCCCCCGCTCGTGCGTCTTGATCCCTCCCAATATCCCCGATTCATTGACAGCGGAGATCGGGATGAGCTGTGCCATGCCCTCAGCCGCCAGCTCGATTATTTCGCGCGGCTTAAAAATCCTGCAGAATATTCCTTCGGCACGGGAAGCATCTCTGCCGAAAAAATTAAAGCAACCCTTGAGGCTTTTTTGGCCCTTTTGCTGGAGAACGAGGATACGAATCTTACCCGCTTCATACAGGAAAAATTCGACCTCTATCAATCGACCGGGGAAGGCGGCACCGGCACTGTCACCTTCACCGGCTATTACCTGCCGGAGGTGGAGGGCAGCCTTACGGCAAACCGGGTATACCGCTATCCGCTGTACCGCCCTCCCCCTGACCTCCTGGTGCTTGAGCCGAAGCCGGGCGGGCCGAAGACGGCGGTCAGGATGGATGAAGGCAAACAGCGCCCCTATTACACGCGGGAGCAGATTGATCAGGAGGGCCGGTTGCGGGGCAAAGGCTGTGAAATTGTTTTTCTCAAGGACCCCTTTGACTGCTATCTGCTGCACATACAGGGATCCGGGACCATCAGGCTTCCCGGCGGCCGGCTGATTTCGGTCCGCTTTGCCGGAAGCAACTACCGTCCCTATCGATCGCTCGGCGAGGAAATGATCAGGGATGGGCTGCTTGACCGGCATCAGGCATCAATGGATACCATCCGGGAGTACTTTGCGCTGCACCCTGATACGCTCCAGTCGTACCTCAATCGAAACGAGCGCTACACCTTTTTCACCATCGATAGCCGCGCGGTGTCGGGATCCCTGGGCGTGCCGCTTACACCGATGCGATCCATTGCCACCGACCGGCAGATCTTCCCGGCGGGCGCCCTTTCCTATATCATCACCACCGTTCCCTCCCCCGCGGCTTCAGGCAGCGCCGCCGCAACACCCTGGTCGGGATTTGTGCTCAATCAGGACGAAGGGGGCGCGATCACCGGCGCGAACCGCGTGGATATCTTCTGGGGGACCGGCGCCGAAGCGGAATACATGGCCAGCCGCATGAAACATCCGGGCCGGCTTTATTACCTGGTGCTCAAGGACGGACAGGGCGGCTAGCGGGGCGCTCCGCCGGCCGGCAAAGGCCGCTTGACCGCGCCCGCCGCATAATAGTATTTGCATAGCCCCCGGGCATGAGATACTATTAGCACTATACGGCGACTGCTTCCCCAGGGGACGCACATGACACCGGGTGACTGGCAAAGCACATACCGCCACAAGCTGAAAGACCCCAAATCAGCGCTGCAGCTCATCCGGCCGGGAGGAAGAATCTTCATCGGCTCCGGCTGCGCCGTTCCGGGACTGCTGGTGCAGACCCTGGGCGAGATGGGCGGACGGCTGCGCGAAACCGAAATCATTCATATCCTGACCATCGGCGACACACCGTACACCAATGAGAAATTCTGCAACAACTTTCGCTGCAACACCTTCTTCATCGGCAACAACACCCGCCCGGCCATTGCCGAAGGCCGGGCCGACTACACCCCGGTATTTTTATCGGACCTGCCCCAGCTCTTCAGGAATCGCAGCATCCGCATCGATGCGGCCCTGATCCAGGTCACCCCGCCCGACGAGCATGGATTGTGCTGCCTGGGGATTTCCGTCGACGTGGTAAAATCGGCGGCGGAAAGCGCCCGGCTCGTCATCGCCGAGGTAAATCCGCAGATGCCGCGGACCTACGGAGACACGCTCATTCCCGCAGACCGGATTGACGTCCTGGTCGATCATGACGCGCCCCTGCCCGAGGTTCACGCCGAGCCCCCCGATGACATCGCCGAGCGCATTGCGCGGCACATCTCCCGCTTTATAGACAACGGCTCGACCATCCAGATGGGCATCGGCACCATCCCCAACGCCATCATCAGGTATCTCAGGGACAAATCCGACCTGGGCGTCCATTCGGAGATGATCTCGGACGGGGTGGTGGAACTGTGGGAGGCCGGCGTGATCACCAACCGGAAGAAGACCATCCATCCCGGGAAGATCATCACCACCTTTTGCATGGGCAGCAAGAAGCTCTACGACTTTGTCAACAACAACCCGCTGGTTGAATTCCATCCCAGCGAATACGTCAACAACCCCTACATCATCAGCTTGAACGATAAGATGGTGGCCATCAATTCCGCCCTGGAGATCGACCTCACCGGGCAGGTCACCGCGGAATCGCTGGGCTATCTTTTTTACAGCGGCATCGGCGGCCAGGCTGATTTCATGCGGGGCGCCTCAAAATCGAACGGCGGCAAACCGATCATCGCCCTGCCCTCCACCGCCCGCGACGGAACGCTCTCGCGCATCGTGCCCCACCTGAGCGAAGCGGCGGGGGTGGTAAGCTCCCGGGGAGATGTCCATTACGTGGTCACCGAGTACGGGGTCGCCTACCTGCACGGCAAATCCATCCGCGAGCGCGCCATCGCGCTGATCAACATCGCCCATCCCCGTTTCAGACAGGAGCTGCTCCATTTTGCCAAGGTGCGCTGCTACGTGCCGGCCGGCCAGGCATTGCCGGAAAAAGGGCTGCCCTACCCCGAGGAGCTGGAGATCACCGAGCGATTTGATCATAGCCTGGATGTCTTCTTCAGGCCGGTGAAGCAAACCGACGAATCGCTGATGAAGGAATTTTTTTATTCACTATCCGACAAGAGCTTTTATCAGCGCTTCTTCACCCATCAACTTGCCATTTCTTCCAGCGCCTTGCAGCACATGGTCAATCCCGACTACGACGAGGAAATGGGCATCATCGGCCTGATCAAAAAGGACGACCGGGAGCTGATGGTCGCCCTCGGCCGCTATTTCCTTGACCGCACCTCCAACATGGCGGAGATTGCCTTCATCGTCCGGGACAGCTACCAGATGCTGGGCATCGGCAGCTTCCTGCTTCGCTATCTTATCGATATCGCCAAAAGCAGGGGCATCAAGGGATTCCGGGGGGAGGTGCTGAAGGAGAACAAAATTATGATGCATGTCCTCCACCAGTGCGGATACCCCATGCAGAGCCGGCTGGTCGACGATTGCTATACTTTTTCCATCATTTTTAAAGAGTGACGCAGCGCCTCGCTTATTGCTTGATTATTTTTATTGACTAAAAAAGCTAATTCTGTTAAAGGTTAGCCGTTGGTACTTGCAGTAATCGCACCACGCTTTGAGGGAGGATGGAAGGCCTGATTTCTTGAATGCGGTCGGGCGATTAAGCGGCAAGAGGGTTCAACAATTTAATGAGATAGGGGGTTAGAAGTATGGTTAAAGGAACAGTGAAGTGGTTTAACGAGAAGAAGGGATACGGGTTTTTGTCACAGGAAAATGGTAATGATGTCTTCGTACATTATACCAGCATAAAAGCCGACGGGTTTAAAACCCTCAAAGAGGGAGATGCCGTTGAGTTCGAGGTGCAGGACGGGCCAAAAGGTCCCCAGGCAATCAACGTCAAGCTGAAGTAACTACGTCGAAACCGCACAGGAAACTAATGGCGCCTTTATGGCTGCCATTAGTTTCTTTTTTTTAGATACCACATCCCCACACACCGATCCATGGCCAGCCGCTCCCTCAGCCATATCCTGCTCAGCCCGCTGCCGGCATTCCTCCTCGTTCTGGCGATGGCGGAAGCCATCGCCGGACATGCAGCAGCGCCTCCCCGGCCGCCCCTGCCGCAGACACAGCTCTACCGGCTGACCACACCGCAGCAGATTGATGACGTCATGGCGGCAGTGACACGGACGAACCACACCAGGGCCGCACGCATTGCCGCCTTCTCGGAACGGGGCCTCGGCACCCCGTATGCCGCCGACAGTCTGGGTGAAGGCAGCGGCGCCGCCTGTGATGCCGACCCGCTGTTCGACCTGAGCCGGGTGGACTGCGTTACCTTCTGCGAACAGGTGCTCGCCCTGGCCATATCCCCTGCCTATGATGAGGCCTTCCGGAACCTGCATCGCATCAGGTATCGCGATGGCATTATAAGCTTTGCCACGCGCAATCACTTCGTCATGGCTGACTGGCTGCCCCGCAACCAGTGGCTGCTCAGGGACATAACCGCTGACGCCGGAGGAGAGTTGTGCCGGGTGATGACCAAGACCATTGACCGCAGGGGTTTTGCCGCCGCTCGGGGGTGCGTTGACGGCGACGGGCCGGCGCCGCAGCGGATGAGCATCCGCTACATTCCAACGCCGCACCTGCTGCAAACGGTCCGGAACCTGAAAGGGAGCGAACTGCTTGTGCTCATCACCCGGCGGGAGGGTATTTTTGCTTCCCACCTGGGGTTTATCATAAAGGCCGCGGATGGAAGCATGCGGTTCCGCCATGCCAGTTCCATCCATAAGAAAGTCGTGGACGAACCGATCGAACAGCTCTCCCGCAGACTGGCACAAGACCGGCAGATCGCCGGTTTCGTGCTGCTCGCCGTCCGCGATGAGGCGGATCAATCCCCGCCGGCGGCGCGGTAAGCCGCGATAAAGCGGCGCAGGTGACCGTCGATGATCGCCTCGGCTTCCTCAAGATCCGCGGCCCGGCTGAACGCCGACGAAAGGCTTACCAGGATGCGGTCAAAGGGAGAGCGCCTGCTTCCCAGCCGCTTTTCATAGTCGATCCGCGCGTTGTAATATTCCCCTTCAGAAAAATAGTACTTGCCCAGCATGGTTCGTTCCGCGGCGAACTTCCAGTTTTCCTTCAGCATGAAAAAATCCCGCAGCGCGTCACGCACCGCCTTATCGAAAAGTCGATCGCAGCGCACCCGGTCGCCCATGCGGTTCGCGGCATGGAAAAAAAACGATTTCACCAGATCGATGTCGGTTATCACCAGTCCGTAGAGATACCAGTCATCAACCGACCGGACCACCGCCCGCTGCTCCATGTCGCTCAAGCAGGTATAGCCGATGCAATAATGGCCGGCACAGAGTTCCGCCCCGTAAAATGAGCGGCCGCGCAGGTCGGCGCCACGATTGCAGGCGGGATGGAGCAGGCATCCCACCCGGGTGCCGCCGCTGTTTACGAACCCCAGAAACTCGCAGTTGTAGATGCTCTCACAGAGCTTGGGCCCCGGCTCGAACGTCGCGGCCAGGCGGCGATAGACCTCGAAATTCCCGTCGCTCGCTGCGCCGGCAAAACAATCGGTCCGCCCGTTCAACAGCCGTTGCAGCGCGGCGCGCGAATGATCTTCCCAGTTGTACAGGCCGCAGCAGGCGCCGCATGATTTTGCGCTGTCGGGCTGACAGAGATGGATGCCGCTGGTGTGCACGTTGCTCCTTGTACCGCTTGTTAAAAGAATACCATATCAGCTGGCGGGGTGCGCTTTGTCACATCCGAATGGTTTCTGCGGCCATGACGGAGCATGGCCCTCCAAAGCATACGTAAGGGCGACCGGCCGGTCGCCCCTACCGCAAGATATCTGGCTATAAAAAATTTAAAAAGGGTGCGTGAGAGCGCACCCTTGATTGACAATTGCAAAACGGCGATTTAAAAACCGCGTACGGACCGCACCGCATGATTACAGGTCCAGCGTCTCCTGCTTGTGTTTGGGGTAATCAAGCCACTCAATCTTTTTGGGGGTGATCTTGATCAGGCAATAGGCGGGATCGCGATAGCCTTCCTTCCAGTAGGCGCTCCAAGCCTCCTGCCACATCTTTTTGCGGGTATCGTCATCCGCCACAATCGCCGCCGTGCCCAGGGCCGAAACGCTGCTGTGGTCGGACGGCCGGTAGTAAAAGACGCTCACCGCCGGGTTTTTTCGGATCTCGGCCACCTTCCGGGACTGCGACCCGGTGGCATACCAAATGGTCAGGTCATCCTTGACCGGAAGGTTTGCCATGATCCTTCCCCGGGGCGTGCCGTCCTGCCCCACGGTAATCAAATTAGCATAGGGATAGCCGGCAATAAAATCAATGATGGCTTTCTTCAATTCCTGTGACATGGTAATCCCCCTTGCGTCGCCCGGTCATGGGCGTT
>CAZWCD010000059.1:13423-15803 GCA_964632275.1 uncultured Thermodesulfobacteriota bacterium | reverse complement strand
ACTTTTCCGGTCTGGGGATTTCTGCCTTTGCGGGCCTTCCGCTTGGCAACCGAAAAAGTTCCAAAGCCGATCAGCGTAACGCTCTGGCCCTTCTTGAGGGTCTTGGTGATTTCGTCGATCGCGCCGGCGAGTGCCTTCGTTGCTGCCGCTTTGCTGATTTTGGCATCCTTTGCCATCCGTGCAACTAACCCTGCTTTGGTCATAGAGCCCCCCTTTTACTGAGTTAGAAACATCGCGAACACCGGTTAACTGCACTCTTCATAGCATGGATGATGATGCTTGTCAAAAGCTTTTCGCACAAAACGCACCATTGGCCATACCTATCAGCCGCCATGCAGCCAATCGTTCATGGCGCGGAACCGTTCAGACGGCCTTCCGTGAGGTCCTGTTTAAATAAGCCTGGCCTGCCTGAGCTCCTCGATGTCCTTCTCGGAATAGCCCAGCCCCTCGAGCACTTCCTGCGTGTGCTGGCCGAGCAGCGGCGGCGGCACGTTTATCTCGCCGGGGGTATCCGACAGCTTTACCGGGTTGCCGGTGACCCTGATGGCGCCGGCTTTGGGATGCTGCAGTTCGGTAACCATCTGCCGGTGGATGACCTGGGGATCTGAGAAAATCTTGTCGACCGTATAGATGGGCCCGCAGGGTATGCCCGCGTCGGTGAGGATCGTCAGCCACTCCTCCCCGCTTTTGGTGGCAATCAAGTCACCCACCGCCTTCACCACCGCATCGCGGTTTTGCACCCGCTGGGCGTTGGTGGCAAACCGGGGATCATTCATGATGCTTTCAAGTCCCACCGCCTTGCAGAATTTTCCCCAGAGCTGGTCATTGCCCACGGCAATATTGATGAACACATCCCTGGCCTTGAAGGCCTGGTAGGGCACGATGACCGGATGGCCGGAGCCGATCCGCTCCGGAATCTCGCCCGATGCAAAATATGATCCGGCGCGGTAGGTCAGCAGGGCCACCTGGCCGTCCAGCAGGGAAATATCGACCATCTGCCCGCTGCCGGTTTGTTCACGGGCAAACAGCGCGATGGCGATGCCGTACGCGGCAAACATGCCGGCGGTTATGTCGGCGATGGGCACCCCCACCTTCACCGGCGGCCCGCCCGCTTCACCGGTAATGCTCATCAAGCCTCCCATGCCCTGCAGCACCTGGTCAAAGCCGGGAAGCATGCGATACGGCCCGTTCTGCCCGAAGCCGGAAATGCTGCAGTACACCAGGCGCGGGTTCACCGCCTTCACCTGCTGGTATGCCAGCCCCAGCCGCTCCATCGCCCCGGGCCGGAAGTTCTCCACCAGCACGTCGGACTGCTTGATCAGCTTCATGATGATCTCGATGGCCTTGTCGCCCTTCATATCCAGGGTGATGCTTTTCTTGTTCCGGTTGATGCTCATGAAATACGCGCTCTCACCCTCGACAAACGGAGGCCCCCATCCCCGGGAATCATCACCGGTCCCGGGCATTTCCACCTTGATGACCTCCGCGCCCATGTCGGCGAGCATCATGGTGCAATAGGGGCCGGCCAGCGCCCGGGATAAGTCGATTACCTTGATGCCGTCTAATGCTTTTTTCATATGAGCACACATCCTTTTAATCTGCATTATGCTTCGGGCCGGGAGCTATGCTGTTATGCGGCTCACGGCCCGGAACGTACCATCACTTCTTCAGGAAATCTTATATTACCGGCATCAACCTCCTAGGAAAAGCGGGCAACCAGATCGCGGTACGCCGCCTCGAATCCCTCGCCCTGCAGCGACTGGTGGACCTCACCCTGCGACGCCCCTGCCTTCAGTGTCTGACGCACCGTGTCAGCGGCCAGCTTATCCAGCTTGTCCGCCTGAAAGTCCTCGCAGCCGAGTGAACAGTTGATCAGCTCAGCGAGCTTATCTTCGCTCAATTCCGGCGCGGTCAGGGCAAAGATGGGGCATATGCCCAGAACATAGGCCAGCGCCTGCCGCTTCATCCACCAGGCGGCCTTATCAACCGCGGATCCCTTCACGCCGAAGGCATCCCATGATGCAACCACCGGCATGGGAGGCACGGCATTGCTGAACACCCCGGCGGCCTGGATCAGGTTCATCTCCAGGGAGGGTTTGAGCGGCCAGGGGGAAATCCCGTGAAAGTGGGGAAGCCCCGCCTCTTTGACGCCGCCCGCCGACTTGGCCAGCGCGGTGAGCTTGTCGGTTGCAGACTGCAGGTCCTTCGCGCCCTGCGCCTTCACCACCTGGGCGGCGCCGGAAGGCTCGAGTCCGAGCCGGAAGCACTGCTCCAGCGCGGCCGCGGCATCCTTTCCCAGGAAGCCGAAGCTTAAGAAGCCGGAAAGGTCGGTGACCATGCAGCCGGGCTCGGCCACGCCGGACATGGCCATGGTGGCGGC
>CAZWCD010000059.1:6763-13323 GCA_964632275.1 uncultured Thermodesulfobacteriota bacterium | reverse complement strand
CCGAAGACCTTGCCCAGCGCGGCCTTGTCCTTGCTGCCCCAGTAGCTCTCCGCAACCTGCGCCAGCGCCGACTTGCTTTCCCCGGCCGGCCCGATTGAGATAACCTGCACCTGGTCATCACCATAGGTCTGGCGAAGGGCCTCAACCGTATCCCAGGTGCTCTTTCCCCATACATCAGCGGAATCCTCGACGTCCGCCAGACCGTCGTGCAGCCACAGCCGCACCGGCTTTGCCGATGAACCGAGCATCACCACGAAATCAAAGCCGGTCAGCTTCAGCTCAACCCCGGTCTGCCAGGTGAGCGGAACGTGGCAGATGCCGCCGTTGAGCGGGCTCTTGAAGGTGGCAATTCCCAGGCAGGAAGCGGGAGCGAATGTCGCGGTAAAAAGGCCGGTACCCAGGATCACCGGATTGCGGTCAGCATATTGCTGGTAGAGCTTGAGGTTGAGCGCCGCGCCCCCCAGGCACTCATCGAACATCGCCTCATCGAGGCTCTCGTTGGAGGTCTCGCCCGTATCCAGATCCACGATTAGAATGGTACCGTTGTAATTATTTGCAAAATCCATACTTCCTCCTCTCACCTGGTAAGTGTCGTCCTCGACATGAATGGCTGCTGTAGCAGAGCCGTGCTTTAATACGAACATCGGTCTCTGTAAGGGCGACCGGCCGGTCGCTCCTACAATAAAAAATCATGGAGGGACGCGCTCTGTCGCGTCCAATGTCATATGCGGCCATGACCGAGCATGGCCCTCCATCAAAGACGCTCTCTCCCTTCGCTGCGCCGGAGAGACTGGGGAAAATCATGGCTATTCAATACTGAACAC
Source organism: uncultured Thermodesulfobacteriota bacterium (assembly GCA_964632275.1). Classification (GTDB taxonomy): domain Bacteria; phylum Desulfobacterota; class WTBG01; order WTBG01; family WTBG01; genus CAZWCD01. The sequence continues at coordinate 12,499 of CAZWCD010000059.1, read as the reverse complement.
CCCCTGCGGACAGATGCGCACGCAGAAGGGAGTTTCCTCCCCCTCACAGAGGTTGCAGGCGACGCGGAGGAGAATCGGCTTGCTGCTGGCCGATGCCCCCTGGATCTGCTGACCCGGCTTGATCACCTCCGGACCTTCGGGACGGGCAAGCAGAAGGCTCTTGGCCCTTTTTACCATGGCCCCGTAGTAGTTCTTCTTTTCCTCGCGGGAAAACATGATGCTCGATCCGATCGGCGAGCTGGTGCCGTCAAAGTGATAATTACAGGCAAACTCGCATGCCTTGCAGGCGGTGCATTTCAAGCTGTCAACTTTCAGTTCCATCGATTACCTCGCTCTGTCATGTCTTTGATAGATAGAAACCTGCCTCACTCGCTTCTTTCAATCGGGAAATTGTGCGGCGGGTTGGCGATGGCCTTGGGATCAATGGCCTTCTTGATGCCTCCCAGCAGCTTACCGTAGTTGGAAAAAACCGATCCCGCCATTCCATGATAGGGACCGCCCAGGAAGGGACCAACCCCTCCCTCGATCTTGTTTTTGAGGTCCTCCTGCATCATGCCCATGAGCTTCTGCATCAGATCACCCAGCGCCTCGGGGGTTTTTTCAACCGGGAAATCCGTCTCCGCCGAGCCGAAATGGCCCATGTCGAAGGTGGAGATCCAGTCCGGCCCGTCGCTGTCCAGGATGGGCGGGCTGAACTTATCCACCCAGCGCACACCGTCGGCGCATACGCCGATCGAGCTGTTGATGGTATCGAAGGGCAGCCGCAGCGCCAGAAATGTTCCGGAAGGCCGCATCATGCGCGATCCGTTGGTATCGCGTATCCAGTTGTTGGCGGTGCGGGGCACCCACTTGTCAAAAATTTCCTGGGGGATGAGGCTTCCCTTGGTGTCCTTAATAATGTCTTCCAGCACCCGCTTTTCATACTCCAGTTGCTTTGCCGAGGTAAAGCCCCACAGGCACACTTCAACGGCGTACTTGCAGTGCTTCTGCCACACGCCTTCCTGCCAGGTTTCCCAGTACTCCTGGTTGGAGTTGGCCCACCACCAGTTGAAGTACACCGTGGGCAGCTTCTGCAATACGCCGCCGATCTCGGCCCGGGCGATCTCGTACATGGCATGGGCCGCCTTTTCAATGGTGGGATACTTGATGATGTACCACTGGAAACGGTCTTCGGGCAGGGTGGAGGTGTGGTTGGGAATCATTCCCTCACAGGGGAACACCTTGGGGCCGGGGTAGGGATGCAGCTTGACGGCCATCTTGGTCACCATCCCCGCGCCGCCCATGGCGCCGGCGAGGCCGCGCAGCATGCCCCGCAGATCGGTTCCCGGACCTTCGCCGAAAAAGCGTCCCGCGGGATCACTCGCCCAGGCGCCGGTTCGTAAAATTTCCCCGCTGGGAAGCACCCACTCCATGGCCAATATATTGCGGTGGCCCACACCCACGCGGTGACCGACGCCCCACATGCCCTGAAAGACGTGGCCGGCCATGGCCGATGCCTGGGCGCTGGCCTCGGGGCTGCCGAGATACAGGCCGCGCCGGTTGGCCTCGGAGTGAATCTGCGCCATGGTCACATACGGCTCGATGACCGCGTACATGTTTTTATCATCTATATCCAGGATGCGCCCCATCCGCTTGGAGTCAATGATCAGGGTCCCCGGCCGGTTGGGAGCGGTGGTGAGCGACCACTGGCTGGATCCCAGGGGAATGAAGGGCACGTTATAGCGGTTGCAGATCCTGATCACCTTCTGGACTTCCTCGGTGCCGTTGGGAAGCGTCACGAATTCCGGGAGCACCGGATTCAGCACGCCCGGCGGCAGCCAGTCGCGGTGATAGGCCATCATCACCGAAGGGCTGTCCTCGACATTTTCCTTTCCAATGGCGGATCGCAAGGCCTCCAGAATGCTCGAATGTCTTTCTTTGTCCATGGAATATGTCCTTTCGCTAGAGAGCTTTGACCATGATATCGGTTAAACTGGCAATGCCGATCTTTTCCTCCATGCCCTTGACGGCGTTGCCCAGGTTGGACTCGCACCAGGGGCAGCTGGTGGCCAGCACCTGCGCGCCGGTGTCCTTGGCCTCTTCCAGACGTTCGAGCGCCGTCCACTGGGCAAAATCCTTGAAGGCGGTGAACACGCCGCCGCCGCCGCCGCAGCACCAGGCATATTCCTTGATCCGCTCCATTTCATAGAGCTCGATCCCGGGGATCGCCTTGAGAATATTCCGCGGCTGCTCATAGACCCCGTCAATCTCCTTGCCCGGCTCATACGGGCGCGACAGCCGGCCCTGATGGCAGGGATCGTGCCAGGTCACCTTGAGCGGCACGTCTTTCTTGAACTTGAGTTTTCCTTCCTCGACCAGCTGATCAAACAGTTCAGTGATGTGGAGCACCTCAAAGTTCTTCTTCATGTCAAAGCGGTCGTACTCTTCCCGGATGGTGCCGTAACACCCGGCGCAGGGCATCACCACCGTCTTGACCCCGAGCTTGTTGAAGCGCTCGACATTTGACCTGGCCAGCCGCTCAAATTCGGAGAGGACCCCGATCTTTTCCACCGGGCTGCCGCAGCACAGCTCCTTGGATCCCAGGATTCCAAAATTCACCTTGGCCTTCTTTAAAATGGCCGCCACATTGCGGATGGTTCCTTTAAGCTCCTCGGAGAGCCCGTAGGTGCATCCCACGAACAGCAGCACCTCCGCCTTCTCGGTGTTCAGGTCCTTGATCTCCATGTCCTTGGCCCAGGCATTTCGCCGGGCGCGCGGCTGTATCCACACGTTGTCATAATTCCGCACGCTGTCCACCAGCGGCTGGTGATCGGGCAGCACGCCCATAGCCTTGACGTACTCGGCCCGCATCCACTTTTGCAGCTTGAGCACCTCGCCGTCCCGGATGCACTTGTCCATGGTGTCGCAGCCGCCGCACAGGGTGCAGCGGAACAGGATGTCCTTGATGGCGGGGTCATCCCCCCATTTCATCTTGCCGTCAATTACCGCCAGCGCCAGATCGCACTTCCCCTGCGCCGAATAGGCGTCATACAGGTAGCGCTTGTGCTGGGGACAGATGCGCGCGTACTTGGCGCTCTTCACTCTCCAGGAATCAATCCACTTGCAGCAGGAGCAGCGGGAGCAGTTAAAGGCCGTCCATCGGGGATCAAAGGGTTCATCGATGGGATACTTTAAATAGCGCGGATCCTTGGGAAGGATCATCTCTTTTTTCTTTACCATCGAACTGGCCTCCTTTAGTAGCAGAGTTTACCGGGATTTAAAATGTTGTTGGGATCAAACACCTTCTTCAGTTCCTTGAGGGTGGCGGTGTAGGTTGTCGACCTCCGGTACACCATATCCGCCCAGACGCCGTAGGGCCGGGAGAAAAAGGCGCCCATGGCCATAAGCTCCTCGCTTAAGCACCGGTAGAGCTCCCCGGTCTGCTCCCGCTCCTTGTTGGAAGCGAGGTCACAAGGAAAGCTGAATTCCAGATGGCAGGCCCGGCCCCGCTCCAGCGGCTGCAGGTAGACGCCCACATCCCGCACCGGATAGTTGAAACGGGTGCAGACCTCCATCACCTTCCGTTGAAAATCGCCGGCCCGGTCCATGGTGGTTATGAAGAAGATGTCCTGCGAGGATTCCTTGTACCGGGTCTTCCAGTAGCTCTCCTCCTTCTGGGGGGAGCGGAGCTTTTCGATCATGATGTCCTGCAGGCCGGCGATTCCGGCGACGGTGGCGGCGGGCTGGAACCGCAGCTCGGCGGCGATCTCGTTGAGCGCCTCCTCTTCGTAGGCAATCCGCTCCAGCGGGCGGCGCGGCGCGCCGGCGATCACCAGCGTCAGGGTGTAGGGAGGAAGCTTTTCGCGGTAGTCTTCAAAATCCTTCGGCCACTCATCCGCCAGCAGCCGCGCCATATTAAAATTGTTCAGGAGAAAGCACTCGTTTCCCACGTGCCGGCGCTGGATGCGGTAGATGGGGTCCGCCGCGTCTTCAATTTTTTTAAAGGGGATGAAAAAGACCTTCTGGTGCTTCGGCCGGTATTCCGTCTTGATATTGAGCCAGGTAACGATTCCCAGCGTTCCCTGGGCCCCCTGAAAGAGGCGGTAAAAGTCGATGCCCGGCCCCTCGGGATAGGCCTCCTCGGTTCTGGCGGCGGAAGCGGTTCCGGTTTTGAAAATATCACCCTGGGGCAGAACCACCTCCATGGTGAGCACCGGCTCGGCGTATTCATACTTGGGGATGAGCATGGGGTACCGCTCCAGGCTGGAGGTCATGGCCGACATCTGCGGATGGGGAAAGAGGGGGGTAAGGGGCATCTGGTCATGCTCCTTGAGGGCCTCCTGCAGCTGGCCCCAGGTCACGCCGGGCTCCACCTTCACCTTGCGGTTGAGGGCGTCAACCTGCACGATCTTATCCATGCGTCTCAGATCCACCACAATGCCGCCCTGTTCCGGTATGGCCGCGCCGGTAAAGTGGACGCCCGAGCTCAAGGGAATGAGCGGCACCTGGTGCTTATTGGCCAGCTTCACCACCCCCTGGACCTCCTCGGTATTCTTGGGCTTGATGACGCATGATGGTCTGTGGGGAGGGGACAGGCTCAGATCCTTCGAATAGGCTTCGAGGGTTGGCTCATCATCCAGGACATATTTTTTGCCGACAATTGCTTCCAGCCCCTTTTTTAACATGATATTCCTCCATTCAGGTAAGACAATTCAACACTGACGGTATTATACGGCCTACATTGAATGACACATTTCCTTTTTGTTTGTCAAGGAAATTATCTCATTCCCGGAGCTACGCTTAAGCACACGGGAAATGCTCATTATATACCTGTTTTCTTTCTTTTATTTTATCATGCACCGCCGTCCGGACACCTGATTAAGCTATAGTTAGCAGCGCATGGAAGATAGAACCGACTGTATTTAACCCTACTGAAAAATAGTCGTGACTATTTTTCAGTAGGGTTAAAATTGGTCAGGTATTGTTTGCATAATGGAAGCGGCGTCAAGTCGGGAGTTCATGGTGCAAGTATTCGCGCGTTGGAAAATCTCGGTAAAGAGGGGACGTTCGTGCAGAGATTGCAGAGCTTGGCTGTCGCAAAAATTATTCGTCAGGAAAAAGCAGCTTCAAGCTCCTCGGTACGGTAAGCAATTCCTGCACGAACGTCCCCCCTTTTACGGTTGACACACCGGGGGAACTTACCTATAGTAATCAGTCAAGAATGGTTCTCACCGATCAGAAACCGGGTGGCAGGTTCATGGATGACCCGTGCGCTTTGTATCAATCTTTCAACCGGCTGGTGACGCGTCAATACCGCTTGTGAAGATGTAACAGCATTGGGTAGAGGAGGGGATGGATGAAACAGTCTCGCGTGAACGGTAAAATTAATTTCGGATGCCTCATCATAACCCTGTTCCTCATCGCCGGGGGCTATGTGGGGTTTAAATTCGGCAGGATCTACATGGCGAAATATTTTCTCGACAAGAAGATTTTCCAGATTGCCGGGGATGCGGCCCAGGACTGGAAGGGAAAGGTCTACCACTCGAACCGCGATATAGCCGAAGCGGTGCTGATCGAGGCACGAAGCCGCGGCGCCGACATGGAGATCGATGACATCTCGGCTGAGCGTGACGACCGGACGGTTACCATCCAGGCAACCTGGGAAGGCGATATCGTGATTCCCTATTACACCCATCACTTCGTTTTTACCTTTGATCATACCCGCAAGCTCGAATGATACCGGTACGCCGGGAGGTA
>CAZWCD010000059.1:0-6663 GCA_964632275.1 uncultured Thermodesulfobacteriota bacterium | reverse complement strand
ATCGACGGCAGCTCTTATATCTACCGGGCATTCTTCGCCCTCCCCTTTCTTTCCAACTCAACCGGACGGCCCACCAACGCCGCATACGGCTTTACCAGCATGCTGCTCAAGGTGATCAACGAGTACCGTCCCGAGTATCTGGCCATCGTCTTCGACACCCCCGCGCCCACCTTCCGTCATGAAGTGTACCATGAATACAAGGCCAACCGCCCGGAGATGCCCGACAACCTGGTTCCCCAGATCCCCTTTATCAAGGCCATCGTAAAGGGATTCAACATCAAAAGCCTCGAGCTGGAAGGTTTCGAGGCGGACGACATCATCGCCACCATTGCCCGGGCCGAGGAAAAAAGGGGCATGGATGTCTGCATCGTCAGCGGCGACAAGGACCTCATGCAGCTGGTGAGCGATCACGTCACGGTCATTGACACCATGCGCGACAAGCGGTTTGATCCCGCCGGCGTCATGGAATACATCGGGGTGCAGCCGGAGCGGGTGGTGGATTTCCTGGGGCTGGTGGGAGATGCCTCGGACAACGTCCCGGGGGTGCCCGGCATCGGCAAGAAGACCGCCATCAAGCTGATCGGGCAATTCGGCAGCATCGAGAACCTGCTCAAGAACATTGACAAGGTCGACTCCCGGAAGGTGCGTGAAAACCTCATGGCCGGCAGCGACAAGGCGCTCCTGAGCCGTCAGCTGGTGACCCTTGACAGCGCCGTTCCGCTCACGTACCGCACCGAGGATCTGAAGCCGGCAGATCCCGACCGGGAAACGCTGAAGGAGCTTTTCAAAGAGCTTGAGTTCACCACCTTTCTTCAGGCCATAACCCCGAAGGCGGCCGCCGCCCCGTACCACTGTCAGCCGGCGACCACCCGGGATGCATGCCTGCAGGTCCTTGCGCGCATTCAAGCGTCAGGGCAATGCGCCCTCAACTGCATGCCCGTGGACCTGGAACCCTTTGGCAGCGAGCCGTCAGGCATATCGCTTGCCGCTGAGCCGGGGGAGGCGTTTTACCTGCCGCTGGTCGGCGCCGCTGCCGGTGATGAAGGCCGGTGCGACCGGGAGTGGGCGCTGCAGCAGTTGAAGCCGGTGTTTGAAGATGAGCGCATCAAAAAATACGGCCACAACATCAAGCACGAGATCATCCAGCTCCGGCGCTGCGGCATCGAGCTTAAGGGCATCATTTCCGACAGCATGGTGGCCTCCTATCTGCTCAATCCCGGCAAGCACAGCCACAGCCTGGAGGAGATCGCGCTTGAATGGCTTGACCACAAGATGATTGCCTACAAGGAAATAGCGGGCAGCGGGAAGAAGGAGCTGGCATTCGACCAGATCGGCAGCGAACAGGTGGTGAACTACGCCTGCGAGCGCTGCCGCCTGTCCCTGGAGGCGGCCCGGCTTCTGCTGCCAAAGCTCACCGCGGATGGATTCGATCAGCTCTTTTACGAAATGGAGCTCCCCCTGCTCGAGGTGCTGGCGACCATGGAAATGAACGGGGTTAAAATCGATGCCGAATTATTACAGCAAAGGGGAAAAGAGTTTGAAGCGTTCCTGAACAACGCCACGCACATCATCTACCAGGCGGCGGGCGAGGAATTTAACATCAACTCCCCCCAGCAGCTCGGCCGGATCCTGTTTGAAAAATTGCAGCTGCCCGGGGCAAAAAAAACCAAAACCGGTTACTCAACCGATGTGGACATGCTGACCGGCCTCTCCCAGATCCACCCCCTGCCCGCCGAAGTGCTCAAATACCGGAGCATCAGCAAGCTCAAGTCCACCTATGTGGATGCCCTGCTCGGCCTGATCAGCCCCGACACCGGCCGCATTCACACCTCCTACAACCAGACGGTAACCGCCACCGGAAGGCTCAGCAGCAGCAATCCCAACCTCCAGAACATTCCCATCCGCACCGCGGAGGGGCGAAAAATCAGGGACGCCTTCATCGCCGAGGGGGGCCGGTTGATCCTATCCGCCGACTACTCCCAGATTGAGCTGCGCATCCTTGCCCATCTCTCCGGGGACCCGCTGCTGCTGGAATCATTCAAGCGCGGGGAGGACATTCACCGGCGCACCGCCGCCGCAATCTTCGGGCTGATGCCCGAGCTGGTCACTGACGGGATGCGACGGGAGGCCAAGGTGATCAATTTCGGCATCATTTACGGCATGAGCAGCTTCGGCCTGGCGCGGGAACTGGGCATCCCCCCCAAGGAGGCGGGCGCGTTCATAGAAAATTACTTCCGCACCTACCAGGGGGTTAAAACCTACATTGACGGCGCGCTCAGGGAGGCTAAGGGAAAAGGCTATGTCAGCACGCTGATGAAGCGGCGCCGCTACCTTCCCGAGATCAACAGCCGGAATCTGGCGGCGCGCCAGTTCGCCGAGCGCACCGCCATCAACACCCCCATCCAGGGGACCGCTTCCGACATGATTAAAATGGCCATGATCGCCATTCACCGCCGGATCAAACGGGAGGGGCTGAAGGTGAGAATGATCATCCAGGTGCATGATGAGCTGGTCTTCGAGGTGCCGCAGGATGAGCTGACCGAGGTAAGCGCCATGGTCAAGGAGGAAATGGAAAAGGTGGTGAACCTGAGCGTCCCGCTCGAAGTGGACGTGAGCTGGGGCACCTCCTGGAGCGAGGCACATTAACCGAGGGCAAAGTCGGACGGCGGGAGTAATCGCACAACAAATGTTTATCAACGCACGGGAAAGGAGGAAAAACAGCATGAAAAAGATAAAACGGATGTATCAAACGATTGTAAGGCAATGCAAGAGACCATCCACCACCATAAAAGGCCTGATGCTCTGCTGTGCCGCGTACAGTTTCGTGCTGTTGACCTGCTTCGAAGTGCAGGCAATTGATTTTATCATTTCCGGCGGAAAAAACAAAGCAGACCAGGTATGCGTTGACGATATGATTTATATCTATGTCAACGGCGAACGCGTATTTACCGACTATACATGGGCGGGATGCAAAGGACCTTTTACCATTGAGGCGGAAGAGGGGGATTTAATCGAGATCGATGCGATCGACAATATCGGTTCCTGCCGCGGCATTTCACCCGTGTATATACATCGCGCCGATTGCGATTCCTATGGCATCATCACTGAGGGCCGTCAAGACGGATGCCAGGGATGGCCTGCCTCCATGGAACCGTTTTTCGTAGCAACCTATATTGTAGATCTGCAATGGCTCTCATGTCCCGATGTCAAGGTGACCACAATGCAATGCGCCAGGGCAGGCGGTCCCACCATTAAGATCCTGGGTCCCGATAACCAGCCGATAACCCCGGACAGTAGCGAATACCCGCCCGAGGCAATCGCTCCCAACGCAATTGATCCCGAAAAGGTTGTGTTTGCTCTCGATGAGACACAGCCGGACCCGGAAAATGATATCACCTACGAGGCAACCGGATGGATTAAGCTAGGCACGGAGGAAGGATATCATAAGCTCTATGATAATAAAGACATTACCTTCGGCCCGGGGAAGCATGAAATAACGGTGACCTACAATCGCGGAGACATCCTCCCGCCGGACAAGGTTTTAAAAACCGGCGAGGTGTATTGGACATTCACCAGCGACGAGGGGGAGGTAAGCAGCTATTCGGCGGCAAAGGAACTTTATTTTGTGGTCAGGAAAAGCCCTTTGAATGTAATGAAACACCGCAAGGAAATTCTGGACATCGCCTGTGAAATTGCACGCGGCCTAAAGCAGGATAATGAAATACGGGCAACTCTGGAAAGTGGACTTTACAATCGTTATAAGAATCCCAACAGGTATTACAGCACGCCCGGTCATTTTAACACCATATTGCTTGCTTCGGGCACCTTCGACCTCACCGGGTTCCTGCAGAGCAATTCCGCCGACTGTGCCGATATGGCAACCATGCACATGCTCTCTTGTAATGCCCTCGGAATTCCGCAGGAGATGATACGGGTTTGGACACTGGTTGTTTTTTCCGGCGGGCTTACACCAAAATCCGGATCCATGTGTCTGGGTACGTACTGGCAGCCCGGTGAGCTCACCTTCGTCGGCGGCTGGCACCAAATAAGCTACGATGATCTGGGCATGAAGGTATATGATCCGCTTATGATGTTCGACAAAAACGGATCGGGCACGTTTGAACATGCCGCAGGGATGAATCTGCTGGATTATAAGAAACTGTTCAAACAACAATGGATCAATATAACTCGCATCTATCTGCTCGGGGTAAAATAGTAAACCCCTCTTCTGAGGACGATCATGGAAGATTTTGAGAAGCTCGGTGTTTTTTACCTGGGACGGGAGTACGACGCCGAACAGGGCAAGCGCAAGGACAACCTCCTGCTTTACGAATCAAAGGACCTGCTGACCCACGCGGTGTGCGTGGGGATGACCGGCAGCGGCAAAACCGGCCTCTGCATCGCGCTGCTGGAGGAAGCCGCCCTTGACCGCATTCCCTCCATCGTCATCGATCCCAAGGGCGATCTCGCAAACCTCCTGCTCACCTTCCCCACGCTCAGCGCAGCCGATCTGCTCCCCTGGGTCAACGCAGAAGATGCGCAGAAGCAGGGCATCTCGCGCGAAGCCTATGCAGAAAGCCAGGCGCTGCTCTGGGAAAAGGGGCTTGCCGAATGGGGCCAGGACCGGGCGCGCATCGGGCGCCTGCGCTCGGCCGCCGATTTTGCCATCTACACCCCGGGAAGCAGCGCCGGCCTTCCCGTGTCCATTCTCAAGTCCTTTGAAACGCCCGCGCCCGCCATCGTGGGCGACGGCGACCTGCTGCGGGAACGCATCACTGCGACCGTCACCAGCATCCTCAATCTGCTGGGCATTGAGGCCGACCCCATTCAGAGCCGGGAGCACATCCTGCTCTCCACCATCCTGGATGCGACCTGGAAAAGCGGACGGCCGCTCGACCTCCCCGGGTTGATCATGACCATCCAGTCACCGCCGATGAAAAAAATCGGCATTTTTGACCTGGAGTCCTTTTTCCCATCGAAGGATCGCTTCGAGCTGGCAATGAAATTAAACAACCTGCTCGCCGCGCCGGGCTTCCAGTCCTGGCTGCAGGGCGAACCGCTGGACATGGACCGCATGCTTTACACCGAAGCGGCGCAACCGCGGGTGTCCATCTTCTCCATCGCCCACCTGAACGACGCCGAACGGATGTTTTTTGTGTCGCTGCTGCTGACCCAGTTGGTGGGATGGATGCGGACCCAGCCCGGGACCACCAGCCTCCGGGCGCTGCTGTACATGGATGAGATCTACGGCTACTTTCCCCCGGTGGCCAATCCTCCCTCGAAGGAGCCGCTCATCACCCTGCTGAAGCAGGCGCGCGCCTTCGGGCTGGGGTGCCTGCTGGCCACCCAGAATCCGGTTGACCTTGACTACCGCGGCCTTTCCAACATCGGCACCTGGTTTATCGGCCGGCTGCAGACCGAGCGGGACAAGGCGCGGATGATCGACGGTCTGGAAGGCGCGGCGGGAAGCGCCGGCGGACGATTTGACCGGCAGCGGCTTGAGGGGACCATCTCGCGGCTGGGAAAGCGGGTCTTTCTCATGAACAATGTCCATGATGATGAGCCCCTGACCTTTGAAACCAGGTGGGTCATGTCCTACCTCGGCGGTCCGCTCACCCGGGACCAGATCAAGCTGCTGATGGATGAAAAGCGATCAGTCCAACCACCCGCACCATCCCCTCCGGCGGCGCCTCAACCGACGGCTTACCGCCAGGCGCCCGCCCCCGCAGTTCAGGTGCAGCGGCCCATCGCACCGCCGGGGGTCACCGAATATTTCATTCCGGTACATGAAGGGAAAAAGGACGGAGGGCGGCTGTTGTATCAGCCCATGATCCTCGGCATCGGCGCCGTCTACTATGCCGATGCAGCGGCAGGCGCGGCAGCCAAAGAACAGATCGGACTGCTCGCCGACATCCCTGAAACCGACTCCCCGGTGGAGTGGAACAAGGCGGAACGCGTTGCCCTTTCCGACAGCAGCCTGGAAAAGTTTCCCGATGCCCCCGACGCGTCGTACGGTGATATGCCGAACAATGCATGGGCCAGGGGAAATTACCGTCTCTGGGGAAAATCATTCCAGGAGTGGCTTTTCCGGAACATGACCATCACCCTGCTCAAGAGCCCCGCCCTCGGCGAATCATCCCGGCCGGGCGAAAGCGAGCGCGATTTCAGGATTCGCCTGCAGACGGCGTCCCGCGAAACCAGGGACGGGATGCTTGACCGCATCAGCAGGAAATACACCGTGAAAATCGCCGCCCTCGAAGAACGCATCCGCAAAGCGGAGCAGGCGGTTGACCGGGAAAAGGAACAGGCAAAGCAGCAAAAGCTGCAGACCGCGCTCTCGCTCGGGGCAACCATTTTCGACGCCATGCTCAGCAGAAAAAAAGTGAGCCGCTCCACCGTCGGCCGGGCCTCGACCACCGCGGGCCGCGCCGGGCGCATTTTAAAGGAGAACAAAGACGTGGAGCGGGCGGAAGATAATGTGGATGAGCTGAAAAGGCAGCTTGCCGAGCTTCAGGCACTTCTGGCGGAGGAATCGGGAGAGGCAAAAAAGGGCATCGATCCCCTGACCGAGCCCCTCGAACAGATTCACATCCAGCCGAAAAAAAAGGACATCGCCGTGGTCCTGACCGCCCTGGTGTGGGTCCCCTACCAGGAAACGGATAC
>CAZWCD010000058.1:9734-15959 GCA_964632275.1 uncultured Thermodesulfobacteriota bacterium | reverse complement strand
TTATTGGTAGGCAAGAACCAGTCGCTTAAAGGACTCCGCATACTGAAAGGGCTTGCCCTCTGCCTGCTTCGCGGCCATGAGCTTGATTTTTTCACGCCACCCGGGCATTTGCGCAAGCTGGCTCCGGTGCTGCGCGATGGCATCCAGTTTCTTTTCCATGACGGCGGAGATGTCCACCACGTGGTCGGGAACCTGCGGAAAGGTGAAGTACACTTCCAGCGGGGCATGGGGCGCAAGATCCAGTTCCTGGAGTACCGGCATGAAGAGATGATCGCGGGCGTACACCACGGCATCGGCGGTGGCAAAACCGACCGCGCGGTGATCGGGGTGGACCTGATATGGCCTCCAGGGATCGTGGGTGATGATAATGGAAGGCCGGCTGTGCCTGATCAGCATGGCGATCTCATCACGCAAGCCCCTGATTCCATCCAGCTCACCGTCCGGATGCCGCAAAAAGGTTATGTGGTGAACCCCCAGCACCGCGGCGGCGTCCCTCTGCTCCTGTTCCCGGGTTGCCGCGAGCTGGAACGGGGTGATGGCAGGGTCCTTGGTGCCCTTGTCCCCGGTTGAGCAGACGACGTATCGCACCTCGTATCCCTGCTCGCTCAGCGTCAGCACGGTGCCGCCCGAGGAGAGTTCGGCGTCATCGGGATGGGCCATGACCAGGAGCACGTGCTTCCCGGTCAGATTTGCAGTTGCCGGTGTCATGGCTTTCTTTTTCGGATGAGGAATTATTATGCCCCGCAGCAGGTGATCACCGGTGCGGCAGTGTCCGTACCGGTTTTCCGGCAGAAGGGCAGAAGCAGCTGCGCGTCGTCATGCCCGCCTTCACTCAGCGCACGGTAGAGCGCGAGGATGCGGTCGGCAATGGCCTGCCAGCCGTATTGTATTGCCCGCTCGCGGGCATTCCATCCCAGGCTTTCCCTGAGCGGGGGATTGTCCAGCAGCAGGCATATCTTTTCCGCCAGCGCCTGCTTATTTCCTTCGGGCACCACGAAGCCGCAGCGCTCATCCTGAATGAGCGAGGTCAAACCCCCGACCTTGGAGGCGATGACCGGCGTGCCGCAGGACATGGCCTCCAGGGCCACCATCCCGAACGATTCGTAGCGTGAGGGCAGAATGCACATCTCCGCGGCGGCATAGTAGTAGGGTAGGAGGTCCTGCCGTTGCGATCCCAGAAAGGTAACCGTATCTTGCATGTTAAGCTCGGCGGTCAACCGTTTCAGCCGGGCGATTTCACTGTCCGCTGAGTAGTCGGAGCCGTCCTTGTCTCCTCCCACGATGAGCAGCCGGGCATCGTGGCTGCCGCCCGTCTGCTTCCGCACCATGACCATGGCCTTGAGCAGGGTGTCAATTCCTTTCACCGGGTCAATGCGCCCCACGAAGAGAATCAGCTTCTTATCCGGCAGGCCGAGGTGGTTTTTCGAGGCCGTGGCATCAAGCGGCCGGAACATCTGCGTGTCCACACCGCAGGGCACCACGGTTATCTTTTCAGGCGGGGCGCCGTAGGCCCAGATCATGTCCACCTTTTCCCGCTGGCTGGAAACGGTAATGTGATCGGCATCGGCTATCAGCTGCTGCTCGACCTGGAGGCGCACCTCGGGCTCCTGCGCGCCCACCGCGTGCGTGGCCCGGTTTTTAAAGTATCCGACGGTGTGGAACATGTGCAGCAGCGGCACCTTCCAGCGTTTGCCCAGCTCCGCCCCCACCCAGCCGGAAAGCCAGTAATGGCTGTGAATGAGCGAATAGCTGATGTCTTCCCCCCGGCGGAAGTGCTCAAGGTTATCTAAAAATTCAGGCAGGTGAGACCACACCAGGCCTTTTTCATAGGGGGATTCGGGACCGGCCTTGAGATGAACGATCCGGACTCCCTCAGAGAAGGGAACGACCGCCGGAACCCGCGCGTTCTGGGAACGGGTAAAGATGTCGATTGTACAGCCCCGCTCCGACAGTGAGCGGCTGAGCTCCCGGATATACACGTTCATGCCGCCGGTTTCCTTTCCTCCCAGGGCGGCAAGGGGGCAACTGTGGACGCTGAGCATGGCGATTCGACTCATATGGTTAGTCTCCGGGGTGGCTGCAGGTGAGGGTGTAGATGTGCCGGTCGCGACCGCCGAAGCGGTACTTGTAGGTCTCGTTTCCCCGGAGGAACTCGAAGCGCTCGATGCCGCGGTGTATGGCGTCTTCGATGCACAGGGCAATGGCCACAATGCCGGGGCTCAGTTGCGCGTAGCGGCTGTCATAGGCCGCGTTGTAGAGATATAAGGTGCGGTTGTAGCTGAAGCACAAAAGATAGGTGGCGGGCGTGCCGTTTACCGCGAGGGCATAGAGATCCAGCCATCCCCGGCAGGAAAACTCCTCGGCCAGCGCAAGGAAAAAAGCCTCCCGCTCCGGCGTGAGAAACGAGCGCTTGGTGTCGCCGCTGGACCGGAACAGGTCCAGGAAGGAAGGCATGGCCGCCATCACCCGCGCCGGATCCGACAGGCGCTCGAACGTCAGCGATCCCTCCTTTTCCGCCCTTCTTTTTTTTCGCCGCATTTCATGCCGCTCTTTCGCGGGGAGGCGGTTCAGATAGGCCTCCGGATCGGGAGGAAGATCCATGAACGGGGCGGTGTCTTCAAGCGCGATGTCCACCCGGAATGCCTGCCGCTGTTCAAGCGCGCTGAAAAATGAGAAGGTCGGCGAATGGTGCGGCAGGGAATTGAGCGTCAGCATGAACCGGCGGGGCGGCCGGCCCATCAGGTGCTCAGTCAGGGCCTGGTAAAATCGCGCTTCGGCGCCCCGGGCGACAATGCAATCGCGATAGTCACAGACGTCGGGGCTGCCGAGCAGCATCAGCGCCGCCTCATCAGCGGCGTTTCCGGAACAGAGGGGGGCAATGCCGCAGAGCGTTCCATCGGGCTCGTAGAGGGCGAGGATTTTGAGCCGGCGGTCCCGCCGCCAGTGGTTCCACCAGAGCATGTTCCATGCGGCGGTGAGGAAGGGGCTGCCGGCAGCGCAGCGCGAGGCCAGCTCATCCCATTCCAGGGAGAGCGCGCTCAAGGCCGAGGGGTGGTTAAATTCCCTGACCAGAAGGTGATGCGACGTTTTTGTGTCTGCCGGGGTGATCCGGAGTGCCGCCTGGTTCACGCTAGCTGCCTCGCGGAGAACTGCTTTTTTGACCACCTGTATGCGTACGTCGATATATGATACAAGCTGCGAGATATGAGAGGTACAATATCTTATTATTGCCGAATATTCAACCATAAGCTGTAAAAAGATTTTTTTGGAGGCCGCCCCCAGGGAAACCAGGGTTCCCCGGCGGCCGCTGGCAGACAGGACTGCCATGGGCATGCCCATCGATGCATGAAAGTGATAGGGGAGTGCAACGCGAAACAGATAGAAAAACAGCCTGTTGTAGCAGGCGGGGGAAGTGAGAGTAGATTGTGCCCTCTCACCCTGACCCGCTCCTTCGGTTGGGGGCGAGGGGACTGAAAAGCAAATAGCCGGAGGTGTGATTCCCCCTCCGGCTATCTTTTGAGCAGTGTCAGCGCAGCCGCTTTCCTGCCCCGGGCTTTTTCGGCGGGCGGGATTTTCTTGACTTTCTTCTCGTACTTGTTCATCACCAGGTCAAGCCCTTCCCGGATATAAACCGCCTGCGGTACCCTGGTTTTCTCTGAAAGCAGCTTGAGCCGCTCCACCTGCTGAAGATCGAGATAGACGCTCCGTAATGCCTTTTTGCTCATGACCCATCACTCCTTTCTTTTCTATACATACCATATTTTATTTATATCCACAAGTCAACCGCTAATCGGGAGTTGTTTCGCAGGGCGGAATAGGGAAAGGGCGGCCGGCCGGCCGCCCCTCCCGTGGACACGGTTTGGTGTGCTGTCATTGGTAACCGGTGCATTACTTCATCTGAAAGTCGGGCTTCAGCTTGAAGGCATCATTGGACTTTTGCGGCGGGGCGGAAAATTCGTCACCGCTCTTGTCGATTTTTATCCTGAGCCGTATGTCGTTGACGCTGTCGGCGTATGCCAGCGCGTTGTCATAGCTGATGCGGCCCTCTTTGTACAGGTCGAACAGCGCCTGATCGAAGGTGTGCATGCCTTCAACCGAGCCGTGCGCCATGGCCTCCTTGAGCAGGTCGATCTGGCTCTTGTAAATAAGATCCTTGACCCGGGGCGTGTCCAGAAGCACTTCGGTCGCCGCCACCCTCTTTTCGTTGGTGGAGGGGACGAGCCGCTGTGAGACGATGCCCTTGAGATTAAGCGAAAGCTGCAGCAGTATTTGCTCGTGCCGCTCATGGGGGAAAAAGTTGAGGATGCGCTCCATCGCCTGGTTGGCGTTGTTGGAGTGCAGGGTGGCCAGCACCAGGTGGCCGGTTTCGGCGAAGGTGATGGCCGCCTCCATGGTTTCGGTGTCGCGAATTTCACCCACCAGGATGACATCGGGGGCCGCGCGCATGGCGTTCTTCAAGGCGTTGGAAAAGGTGAGGGTGTCCAGGCCCAGCTCGCGCTGGGAAACGATCATCTGCTTGTGCGAGTGGATGAATTCGATGGGATCCTCGATGGTGATGATGTGACCGGTGGCGTTTTCGTTGCGGTAATCGATCATCGCCGCCAGGGTGGTTGATTTTCCGGTGCCGGTCCGGCCCACCACCAGCACCAGCCCCCGCTTGCACATGCTGATGTCTTTCAGGATGGGAGGCAGCCCCAGCTCGTCGATGGTGTTGATTTCCATTTTGATCTGGCGGATGACGATGGCGGTGAAGCCCCTCTGCCGGAAAATGTTAACGCGGAACCGTCCCAGCTCCGGATAGTAGAGGGCCAGGTTCATTTCCATGCTTTCGGCAAACTTGATTTTCTGCTTTTCGGTCATGATCGACGCCGCAATCTCTTCCGCCTGGGCTGCCATCACCTTCTGGTTTCCGTAGGGCCGGGTGATGCCCTCGGTGCGGAACATGGGGGGGCTGTCCACGGTGATGTAGATGTCGGATGAGTTCTGCTTGACCATCACGTTGAGCAATTCTCTGATATTCATGGATGTCTCCTGCTGATGATCTTCGGTTCAGGGTCTTCCCTTTACTGCGGTGTCTTGGTTAAGTCGGCCAGAAGGGGCTGGGCCTCGTCGGCGGTTATGAGTCTGCGGGCAAGCAGGTTCTTGACCGCCATTTCCATGGTCTGCATGCCGAACTGCTGGCTGGTCTGCAGGGTGGACACGATCTGGGCGGTCTTGGATTCGCGGATGAGGTTGCGGATGGCCGAGGTGCAGATCATGATTTCAAGGGCGGGAATCCTGCCCGTGCCGCCGGGGCGCTTTAAGAGGATCTGCGAGATGACCGCGAACAGGGTTTCCGAGAGCATGGTCCTGGTCTGGGCCTGCTGGCTGGGGGGAAAGACATCCACGATCCGGTCGATGGTTTTGGGCGCGCTGCTGGTGTGCAGCGTGGCAAAGACAAGGTGACCGGTTTCCGAGGCGGTCAGCGCCAGCGAAATGGTTTCCAGGTCGCGCATTTCTCCCACCAGGATGACATCGGGGTCTTCACGCAGCGCGCTGCGCAGGGCATTGGAGAAGGAGTGGGTGTGCGCGCCCACTTCCCGCTGGTTGACCAGGCACTTCTTTGATTGATGGATGAATTCAATGGGGTCCTCGATGGTGATGATGTGCTTGTTGGTGTTGCTGTTGATGGCGTCAATCATGGTTGCCAGGGTGGTTGATTTACCGCAGCCGGTAGGACCGGTGACCAGCACCAACCCCTTTTCCGCCTTGGTTATGTCCCTGCAGATCTTGGGGAGCCCCAGATCGTCAAAACTTTTCACCACGTTGGGGATGGTCCGCAAGACCGCCCCTTTCCCCCGGTTCTGGACAAACACGTTCACCCTGAACCTGCCGAACTCACCCAGGGCAATGGAAAAATCGAGCTCCTTGTGCTCCTCGAACATCTTGCGCTGCTGGTCATTGAGGATGTCATAGACCATGGTGTGCACTTCGTCCTCGTTCAGGGGCTCCATGTCCAGTTTGCGTATGTCACCGTGTATCCGGAACATGGGCGGCTCACCGGCGCTGATGTGCAGGTCAGAGGCGCCGCTCTGAATGGCGAATTTAAGCAGCTCGGTCATGTCGATGATTTTATCCTGGACAGCTTCCATTGGTTGTACCCCTTTCGCCTGCCTCAACAGTGTTTTTGGTTGCAAGTCCCGCCATCTGGAAAGACGCGACGCTTTATGCTCCTCACCCTATCCC
>CAZWCD010000058.1:0-9634 GCA_964632275.1 uncultured Thermodesulfobacteriota bacterium | reverse complement strand
GCAACCGGCACATACTACCTATCGGAAAAACCTGTTTTTTTCTTCAACACTTTTTCACCGGGAAGGTAAAAAAATGACCGGCTGCGCCCAATGGCACACCGGCGATGAAGGCAATTATATGCGGGCATGAAGGAGGTGTTGAAAGGGGCTCGGAGAGGGGTTAGCCGAGGAGCTTGCGCAGCGCCAGGAGTTCTTCCTTGATTTCTTTTATAATGGCAAGATGGTCACCGTGTTCTTTTTTTGCGCTGAAATCCAGGTCGAGCTGCTTTTTGTCCTCGGTCTTTTTGTCATGCAGCTTTCTGCGGGCGCCGGCGATGGTGAGCTTTTCCTCATACAGCAGGCGCTTTATCTCCAGGATGTTTTCCACGTCTTTTCTTCGGTACACCCGCTGGTTGGACTGGGTTCGGGTGGGTTTGATCGTCCTGAATTCCGACTCCCAGTATCTGATCACATACGGCTCCATTCCGGTGATCTGGCTTACTTCGCCGATTTTGAAATAGAGCTTGTTGGGGATGATGGGGGGTGTCGGTTCAGCTTTCGACATAGCGCAGTCGCGAAAAATGTTTTTGTATGAGTTCCGGCCGGGATGCATGTCGGCCGTCAACTGCCGGGCGCCGCGAAGACAAGGCGTGGGTGCAGCTTCATTTGCTCAGCGCTTTTTTCAGAACCGGGCTGGCCTTGAAGGTGAGCACTTTTCGTGCGGTAATTTCAATTTCGCTTCCGGTCTGGGGGTTCCTTCCCCTGCGGGTTCTCTTCTGGCGCACCACGAAGTTGCCGAAACGGGATATCTTTACCTTTTCGCCTTTTTCCAGCGTTGACTTGATGGTCTCGAACACCAGCTCGACAATGCTGTTGGCCTCTTTTTTTGAAAGGCCCACTTTTTCATATACGCTCTCGATGATGTCCGCCTTTGTCATCCCTTGTACCTCCTTGAAGCGCAGTTGCTTGTTGTTAAGTCCTTAATACTGCACCCAGTTCACGGCCGAGAACCTGTACCAGTTCATCGTGCCATTTATTCACCTCCCGGTCGGTCAGGGTGTGATCATATGATTGATATTTTACCCGGTAGCCCAGGCTTTTTTTGCCTGCCGGAATCGACTTCCCTTTATAGTAATCAAAAATTATGATTTCTTCAATAAATTTATTTTTAAATCCATGCATTACATCCCATATGCGCTGCCCGGATATGGTCTCGTCAATGATCAGGGCAATGTCTCGGTAGACCGGGGGATACTTCGGCAGCGCCTGGAATGTTCTCTTCTCGGTAAAGCGGGGAAGCAGGTGAGCGAGGGAGATTTCGAACAGGTGGATCTTTTGGGAGAAGCCGTACCGCTCGGCTATGGCGGGATGCAGTTCTCCCGCGCAGCCTGCCCTTTGCCCATCCAGGAGCAGATCCAGGGCCCGGCCGGGGCGGAGAAACCCGCTCTGGGGGGAGGGCGCAAAGGAGAAGCCTTCAACCGCAAGCTCCCGCAGCAGCGTTTCCACGCAGCCCTTGATATCGAAAAAGTCCACCTCCCGCGCCGTGCTGTTCCAGGATTCCTCCTGGCACAGTCCGGTCAGCAAACCTGCCGCCATTTTTTCCTCCCGGGGGAGCTTGTTCTGTGGCTCGGGGATGAAAACGAGTCCCGTTTCAAAAAGCTTGAGGTTCAGGTTTTTCTGGTTGATGTTTTTTTGCGCCGCGGTGAGAAGTCCGGGGACAAGGGTGGTCCGCATGCAGGACTGCTCCTCGGTCAGGGGATTGAGAAGGGCCAGCGGCGTGCGGCGGCAATCATCCCCGGGAAGGGCCAGTCCGGCCAGGTCCGCCGGCGCGATGAAGCTGTAGGTCATGATTTCATTATATCCCTGCCGGGTCAGGCAGTCCCGTATGTGCCTGCCCATCGCCCGCGCCCGGTCCCGGGCCGGCGGCAGGGGCGAGATGGCGGGAAGGGTTTCGGCGATGCTATCGTAGCCGCGCAGCCGGGCGACCTCTTCTATCAGATCAATGCTCTCGGTGACGTCCACCCTGAAGGAGGGAGGGATGGCGGCAACGCTGTCGCCGTCCGCGTCGGCCACGGTGAAGGCCAGGTCGGTCAGGGTTTGCCTGATGTCATCGCGGGAAAAGTTCGTGCCGAGCACCCGGTTGGTTCTGGCGACGCTCACGGTAATCGCCGGTCTCGGCCGCGGGGGGGCGGGCCGGTTGTCGATAATCCCCGGACTGACGGCGCCGCCGGCACAGGCGGCCATCAGCTCCGCCGCCCGGTTCATGGCCGGGATGACTCCCTCCGGATCAACCCCCTTCTCAAAGCGCTGGGAGGCCTCGGTGCGGATGCCCATCCGTCGCGAGCTGGCGAGAATGCCGGCCGGTGAGAAATAGGCGCTTTCCAACAGGATGGTTTTCGTCTCCGGGGAAACCTCGCTGTTGAGGCCGCCCATGATGCCGGCAAGGGCAACCGGCCGCCGCGCTCCATCGCAGATCATCAGCGCCTCTTCGGGCAGGATGCGCTCCTTCCCGTCAAGGGTGGTGAAGGAGGCGCCCGGGTCGGCGCGCCGCACGATGATCCGCTTCCCGCCAAGCAGGTTCAGGTCAAAGGCATGCAGCGGCTGCCCCATTTCCAGCAGCACGTAATTGGTTGCGTCCACGATGTTGTTGATGGCCCGCATCCCGCAGGCCTCGAGCCGCCTTCTCATCCAGAGCGGCGAGGGGCCGATGGTCACGCCGGTGATGACGCGGGCGCAGTAGCGCGGGCAGAGGTCCGGTGCTTCAATGGCGACGGAGGCAATCCGCGAAATGTCCTCCCCCGATTCGCTGAAGGCGGGAGCGGGAAGGCGAAGCGGCTTGCGGGTGATGGCGGCCACCTCGCGGGCGATGCCCAGGATGCTGAGGCAGTCGGGGCGGTTGGGGGTGAGACCGACATCGAGGATGACATCCTTCAGCCCCAGGGCCTCGGCCAGGCTCTGCCCCACCGCTGTCTCAGGGGGAAGAATCATAACCCCCGAATGGTCGCCTCCGATGAGCAGCTCGGTCTCCGAGCAGAGCATCCCCTCGGAAACCTCGCCCCGTATCTTTGATTTTTTGATGGTGACGCCGCCGGGCAGGCGGGTGCCGTCGAGGGCAAGCGGGGCCTTGTCGCCCGGCCGGATGTTGGGCGCCCCGCACACGACGCGGTGGGTGGCTCCGCCGCTGTCAACCATGCACAGCGAAAGCTTGTCCGCATTGGGGTGGGGGCCGATGGAGGTAACCTGACCGACCACCACCCCCGACAGCTCTCCTCCCAGCTCGGTGCAGCTTTCCACTTCGCTGCCGGAAAGGGTGAGCAGTTCGGCAAGCTCCCCGGCGGTCATGTCAATGGGAACAAATTCCTGTAACCAGTTGAGGCTTACCAGCATGGGCGGATGAGTGGATGAGGGGTTAAAATTGCGCTAAGAACCTGGCGTCGTTTTCGAAGAACAGGCGGATGTCATCGATGCCGTATTTCAGCATGGCGATCCGCTCAATGCCCATGCCGAAGGCGAAGCCGGTCACCTGGTCGGGATCATACCCGACCATCCTGAAGACGGCGGGGTGGACCATGCCCGAGCCGAGTATTTCCAGCCAGCCGGACCCGGAACATACCCGGCATCCGGCGCCCTTGCAGATGACGCAGCGTATGTCGATCTCCGCGCTGGGTTCGGTGAAGGGGAAAAAGCTGGGACGAAAGCGGATGCCGCAGTCATCGCCGAACATGTGGCGGGCGAACACGGTCAGCACCCCTTTGAGGTGGCTGAAGGAAATGGATTCGCCCACCATGAATCCCTCCACCTGGTGAAACATGGGGGTGTGGGAGACGTCCGAGTCTCTGCGGTAGGCGGTGCCGGGAGAGATGATGCTCACCGGGGGCCGCAGTTTTTCCATGGTTCTGATCTGGACGGGCGATGTGTGCGTGCGTAAGAGGACGTCCTCGGTGATATAAAAAGTGTCGTGCATGGCGCGGGCGGGATGGTCGGGAGGCATGTTCAGCGCTTCAAAATTGTAGAAATCGAGCTCGACCTCGGGCCCCTCCGCGATCTGAAATCCCATGGCGGTGAATATGGCGGTTATTTCCTCGGTAACCCGGGTGATGGGATGCGGCCTTCCGAGGGGGATGGTTCTTCCGGGCAGGGTGATATCGATTTCTTCCCTGCGGTAGGCGGCCTCCCGTTCCTGCGCGGTGATGACGGCAAGGCGTCCCTCCAGGGCTTGTTCAAGGGACTGCTTGGTCCGGTTGATAAGCTGGCCCATGGCGGGCCGGTCAGCCTCCGGAAGCTGTCCGAGCTGCCTGATCAGAAGGGTCAGCTTTCCGCTGCGACCGAGAAACTCCGCCTTAACCTGCAGCAGCCCCTTTGTGTCCGCAGCCGCCGACAGCGCACGTTCCGCTTCCGAAGCAAGATGTTCGAGCTGTTCCTTCATGGCAGTGCAGGGCGCTCACGCCGGTTCAGATATTTTCTTTTGCCAGGGTTGAAATCTTCGAAAAGGCCTGGGGGTCGGATATGGCAAGGTCTGCCAGCAGCTTGCGGTCGAGGATCACTTCCGCCTTTTTGAGCCCCTTGATGAATTGGCTGTAGGTGAGGCCATTGAGCTTGACCGCGGCAGTGATCCTGGTAATCCACAGGCTCCTGAAATTTCTCTTTTTAACCCGCCGGTCCCGGTACGCATACTTCAGTGCGCGGTCCACCGCCTCCCGGGCGCTGCGCAGGAGGGTGCCCCGGGCGCCCTGAAAGCCTTTGGCCTGTTTCAAAATCTTTTTTCTTCGCTTGCGTGCGTTCACGCCTCTCTTGACTCGTGGCATGTGCTTAGTGCCCTTTCCTCATACGGTTCAAATGGTTGGTGATCATCAGGACAGCGCCGCATCCCTATAAATTGGGGAGCAGTCTCTTGATCTTTTTGGCATCCACCGCGCTGACCAGGCTGCTTTTGCGGAGACCGCGCTTCCGCTTGGGGGATTTTGAGGTTAATATGTGGCTGGCATAGGCCTTTTGCCGCTTTATCTTGCCGCTCTTGGTTTTCCCGAATCGCTTGGCAGCGCCCTTGTTGGTTTTGATTTTAGGCATTGCAGTACCTTTCCCTGTCCGTGCCCGGTGCGGAAGCGGACTCTCAGTGTGATTATTCAGAATAGCGGTCGTCGATTATGGTGTATGGAAAAGCTGCCGTTGTCAGGTCTTGGGTGCGAGCAGCATGATCATGTTTCTTCCTTCCATCCGGGGCTGGTTTTCGACAACGCCGATGTCCTGTATCTCAGCGATGATTTTGTCGAGCAGCACCCTCCCCGCGGCAGGATTGCCGATCTCCCTGCCCCGGAATACCAGGTTTATTTTGGCCTTGTCTCCGTGGGTCAGAAAGCGCTTGATATGACCTATTTTTACCAGGAGGTCATGCTCTTCGGTACGCGGCCTGAGCTTGATTTCTTTAATCTGGGTCACGCTGCCGTGCTTCTTTTTGGCCTGGTTCGACCTTTTTTCCTGCTGGTATTTGAACTTGCCGAAGTCCATGATGCGGCAGACCGGAGGCGCGGCGTTGGGTGAAACCTCCACCAGATCCACACCCTCCTCGCGGGCCATTCGCAAAGCCTCGGATGTCGGCAGCACACCCAGTTGAACGCCCTGGCTGTTGATTACCCGTACCTCTTTGCTGCTGATTCGTTCGTTGATTCTTTGTTCTTTTGCTATGTTTTTCTCCTCCTTGTGGATGAAAAATCGGTTTATGACGGAAAGCGGGCTTCCTCCGCGATCAATCCCATAAAGGCATCAAGCGGCATGAATTTCAGATCCTGGCCGCTCCGCGTCCGCGGTGAAACCCCGCCGCCGGCCATCTCTTTATCGCCGATAACGAGCATGTAGGGTATTTTTTGCAGCTGCGCTTCCCTTATTTTGAGCTTTAAGCTCTCATTGCGCAGGTCCTTCTCAACCCGGATGCCGGCCCCAAGCAGGCGCTTAAAAACCTCCTCGGCAAAGTCATTGTGCTTATCGGTGATGGTGAGGACAATTGCTTGAACAGGGGCAAGCCACGTTGGGAAAGCCCCCGCATAATGTTCGATCAGCACCCCCAGAAACCGTTCCAGGGATCCGAGTATCACCCGGTGCAGCATCACCGGCCGGTGCCTGCCGCCGTCCGGCCCCATGTAGCTCAAGTCGAACCGCTCCGGCAGCGAAAAATCGCACTGGATAGTAGCACATTGCCACTTCCTGTCAAGCACATCTTTCAGGGTGACGTCTATTTTGGGGCCGTAGAAGGCCCCTTCTCCCTCGTGCACCCGGAAGGGCAGGCGGTTCTGCTGCAGCACCCGGGTGAGGGCCTCGGTGGCCCGGTTCCAGTCCTCATCGCTCCCGATGGATTTTGCCGGGCGGGTGGAAAGCTCCATCTCAAATTCGAAATTGAATAGCTTCATCACCTGGGAGATAAAATCGATAATGCCCTTTATTTCGTCGTCCAGCTGTTCCGGCGTGCAGAGTATGTGCGCGTCATCCTGGGTGAATTCACGCACCCGGGGAAGCCCGTGGAGCACGCCCGCCCGCTCATGACGGTGGACGGTCCCCAGTTCGAAATAGCGCAGCGGCAGGTCGCGGTAGCTCCGCAGCTTCGACCCGTAGATCAGCATGTGGGAAAGGCAGTTCATCGGCTTGAGGCCGTACTTCTGTCCCTCCACCTCGGTGAAATACATGTTGTCGCGGTAATTGTCCAGGTGGCCGGACCGCTGCCACATGTCCACCTTCAGAATCTGGGGGCCCTTGACCAGATGGTAGCCCCGCTTGAGGTGCTCGCGCACTTCGAAATCCTCGAGGATTCTCCTGAGCAGCGCCCCCTTGGGGTGATAGATGATCAGCCCCGCCCCCACCTCATCATGGATGCTGAACAGATCAAGCTCTTTTCCAAGCTTGCGATGGTCCCGCTTTTTGGCTTCCTCCAGAAAGGCGAGATGGCTCTCCAGCTTTTCCTTGGTGGCGAAGGCGGTGCCATAGATGCGCTGGAGCATCTTGTTTTTTTCGCTTCCCCTCCAGTATGCGCCGGCCACGCTGGTGAGCTTGAATGCCCTGACCATCCCGGTGGAGGGAAGATGGGGACCGCGGCAGAGGTCGGTGAATCCGCCCTGTGAATAGACGGTGATATGGTCGTCCTCGATTTCCCCGATGATCTCCACCTTGTACGGCTCATTTTTTTTCGTATATAACTTGATGGCCTCATCTTTCGGCAGCACCGCCCGGGTGATGGGACTGTCCGCCGCAATGATCTCCCGCATGCGCCCTTCTATTTTCTCCACATCCTCGGGGGTAAACGCCCTTTCATAATCAAAATCATAGTAGAAGCCGTTTTCGATGGACGGGCCGATGGTTATCTTGGCCCCGGGATACAGCTCCTGCACTGCCTGGGCCATGATGTGGGAGGTGGAATGCCGGATGATGTCCTCCCCCCGGGGTGAATCAGGGTATATATATTCCAGCCTGACATCAGCTGCCAGCGGCGTGCTTAAATCGACCGGGGTTCCGTCGACCACGGCCGCGATCGGTTGGGCGCCGCCGCCCGCCGCAGTGCCGTTCACCGCGGAGACCGGTGTCCCTTCAGGACAGGTTGCCGATCTGCCGTCTGAAAAAGTGACCGTTACCAGCTTCTTTTCCGCCATTACCGTCCCTTCGCCCAACGGGCGACACATGTTCTTTCCCGCATAAAAGCAGGAAAAGGCACCACAAAAAGTGTTCTTCATGATGCCTCTAAAACTGGTAGGCACGGGCGGTTTCGAACCGCCGACTTCTACCGTGTCAAGGTAGCGCTCTCCCCCTGAGCTACGTGCCTATGCGAACTAAGTAAAAACATGGTGTTGCTGGGCTTTGTATCTAACAAGATCGCGAGTATTTGTCAAGAAAATTATCTAGTTAAACCCTGTGACGGCATGCTATTTTTTGAGGGGAGGTTTCCGTAGGTGCCACGGGGTGTTTTGCTCGTAGGCGTGGGCAACCTGCAACAGACTTTCTTCCTGAAAGAAATTTGACAGCAGCTGCAGCCCGATGGGCATCCCCTGCCGCGTAAAGCCGCAGGGCAGGGACAGCGCGGGAATGCCGGCAAGATTGGCAGGTATGGTATAGATGTCGGCAAGATACACGCTCAGGGGATCATCGGTCTTTTCCCCGATTGTAAACGGCGGGTTGGGGCAGGTGGGGGTGATGATGACGTCGCATTTCCGGAACGCGCTGATGAAATCTTCGCGAATGAGGGTGCGCACCTGGGAGGCTTTTTTATAATAGGCACCGTAATAACCGGCCGAAAGGGCGTAGGTCCCGAGCATGATCCGCCGCTTTACCTCGACCCCGAACCCTTCCGAGCGGGAGCGCGTGTACAGGTCCCATAGCCCGCCTTCTTCACCGCCGCGAAAACCGTACTTGACGCCGTCATAGCGGGCGAGATTGGAGCTGGCCTCGGCCGGGGCGACCAGATAGTAGGCTGCCACCGCATATTGCGTATGGGGGAGCGAGATGTCGACGATTTCCATCTTCAGTCCCTCAAGCATGGTGAGGGATTCCCGCACCGCGCGTTCGATGTCGCCGTCGAGGCCGGCGGTAAAATATTCCCGGGGGATCCCCACCCGCATGCCTGACACCGCCTTGCCGAGCACAGCGGTGTAATCGGGGACGCCGATGTTGACCGAGGTGGAATCCCGGCGGTCGTGGCCGCTGATCACGTTCATGAGCATGGCTGCGTCCCTGACATCCTTGGTCATCGGACCCACCTGGTCGAGGGAGGAGGCGAAGGCGACCAGGCCGTAGCGGGAGACCCGCCCGTAGGTCGGCTTCAATCCCACCGTGCCGCAGCAGGCGGCCGGCTGCCGGATTGATCCGCCGGTGTCCGTGCCCAGTGCGGCGATGCATTCGTCGGCGGCCACTGCCGCGGCGGAGCCGCCGCTTGAGCCGCCGGGAATCAGCCCGCTGTTCCAGGGATTGCGGGTCGGTCCGAATGCGGAGTTCTCGGTGGATGATCCCATGGCAAATTCGTCCATGTTGGAGCGCCCGACAAAAACCGCGTCCTGTTTCAGCAAGGCCTCGATGACCGCGGCATCATAGGGGGGGACGAACTGCGCCAGGGTTCTGGACGCGCAGGTGGTGGTGACCCCTTTTATGCAGAGGTTGTCCTTGATGGCGAGCGGGATGCCGGTGAGCAAGCCCGCGGCGCCCGACGCGATGCGCTCATCCGCCCGCTGTGCCTGTGCCCGCGCCAGGTGGGGGGTTACCGCAATGTAGGCGTGCACCGTGTCCTCCACCGCCTCGATGCGGCTGAGCACCGATTCGGTAATTTCAAGCGACGTTACGTCGCCTGCGTCCAGCAGGGCGCGCAGCTCATGCATGGTTTTGCCGCACAGTTCAGTCATTGCTCTATGACCTTGGGCACCTTGAGGCATCCTTTTTCCTGCGACGGCGCGTTCTGCAGGAGAAGGGCAGTGTCGGCAAAGGCGACCACCTCATCGTCGCGAAAGGGGGTTTCCGATGCCGCCAGATGCGAGGTGGGCGTGATGTCGCGCGTGTCCGCGTCTTTCAGCGTGTCGAAGTAGTCCAGGATGGCATTGAGCTGGGCGACGAAGGTGCCCAGCTCCTCTTCGCTGAAGCTCAGCCTGGCGAGCTGCGCCACGTGCATCACCTGCTGCCGGTCAATTTTCAT
>CAZWCD010000057.1:0-16077 GCA_964632275.1 uncultured Thermodesulfobacteriota bacterium | reverse complement strand
TGAAAACAAGCCGATTAGTATAATCAGCGACAAATTAATCAGGTCGATATTTATTCTACAAAAGGAAGGGGTACGGTCTAAACGCTTCAGTGATTTTTTGAAATGTATCGGATCAGTGCGTCAAGAAAAGAGAAAAAGACTACCAACCATGTCTATTCCAGCCAAAAGCATAATTCGCTACAAGGGCTTTGGAAGCGGTAAAACAGCCGACTTGTAGAAATGAGCAGCCTATTCCACAGCACCCTTAATCATCATTAAGGCTCCATCAATCAATTGTCTCATCTCCTCTTTGAACTCTTCATTTCCTTCCATCGCCTTTACTATCACAGGACTCCATAGGTAATACAGTTTTATCAATTCGCGACCTTCTGGAGTTCTACTCAGCATCCGGTCACGAATAAACCCAAGCACTTCTGTTTCACTTGAATCCTCTCCGTATATTAATTCAGCCGGACAGATATAATCGCATACCGAAGATGTAGTGGTAGTGGAAATTGATGATGTGAGAGTTGTGGTGGGTGTTATAGAGTATGTTGTAGTAGTAGTGGAAATTACTGATGAGGTTGAAGGAGGTCTCATAATAGGCAAAAGATATTCTACCTCAATGTTGATATAAGGATTATCATTATAATCTGTTGCCTCTGATACTGCACCCTCAACTACTACAATATCCCCTTCTTTAGGTATATACCCATTCCAAGAAATTGATTCACAACCACATAGCCATTCCCAATCCTTTGTTAAATAATAAATATCGTTATCATATGTAACTGACCAGACAAAATCCTGAGTATGACTGCAACTGTAAGTAATTGGAGTATTTTCATTGCAGGTATATTTACCCATCAATCTGATATTAGGAAAATCTCCCAATGAATCAAATACAGCTACAAAAGGATACATTCCCGAATAACCATGACCTAATGCTAAAAAATCAATTGTAACAGGATTTTCATAACTGAAAAAATCGCCACCGTATTCCCAATGGCTAAATTTGAACCCTGTATTGGGTATAGCATCAGCTGTTTTGGGCACACATCCTTGATTAAAATAATCACCCCGCCAAGGAATTAACCCATATAGCTCAGACCACCATGCATTTCCACCCTGTTGAGGTGATGTTCTAACATTACAAATACAACCCACGGGAGGCTTGTATGAGGTTGTTGTAGTGAATATTTCATCAGCATGGGCAAAGGATGAAAAAACCGTCATTACTATTAATAAAGCATATCGTTTCTTCATGACCCGTATCCCTAAAAAAAAATTAACCCCACCTTCTCAGACCTTCTCCATCTGAGATAAAGCGGGGTTATGTCCACCATTAATTTGCACCACTGCCCCCTTTAATAGTAACGAGTGCATTGGATGTAATTTAATAATCATCTCAAGGGAAAATTAATGATTTTCTGGGCTTTCCTCCCATTTTACCTGTGCTGATTGAGTAGCTTTTTTGACGGACACAACAATGTCCTTTTTATGAACGATTGATCAGCCTGATAAATCTTTCTTCCGCGTTTGCAGCGCTCAGGGCTGATCGGCGGAGGGGCGGGATTCGATTTCCCGGGGTACGGGAGCATCGGTATCGCCGGAAATGAGGTTGGTGATGTTGGTGAATGCCCCGTTGGCAATCTGGCTAAAATTCTGCATCTCGAACAGCCTGGTTAAGTTTTTCTTCACCAGCAGGTTGGCGGCCCTGGGTGAAAGGTACTCCACTCCCTTGAAGTCGATAACGATCTTTCGTTGTTCCTTGCTGAGAAAAAAGCCAAGCCGCTTGAACAGCTCTTTTGCCGCGCTCAAATCAAGCGAGCCTTCCAGCTTGACGAAAAGCGTCCGGACCCGCTCGTTGTGGGTGGCCTTCACCTTCAGCAGTTGGCCGGCGCTCTTGAGCATCTGTTGCCCCTTGGCAAAGGTGGCGTCGACAACCGTGGGGATGAGATTTTTGCTGTCCCGGATGGGAATGGAGGTGTTCAATTTGCCGAGCAGCCGCGAAACGATGGTCACCCTGCCTTTGGGCGCCCGCATCACCATCCGGCGGAATGCGTAATTGCTGATGATCTCGGGAACAACCCTTTTGGTGGGCGGCATCAGAATCCGTTTTGCGATGGAACTATAGGAATAGATTTCCTGAAACGCCCAGCTGTAGCCGTTGAACAGGGTCTCCTCGGATATGAGCTTTGGTTTGAACACCACGTTGGAACCGTTGTAGCGTGACCAGTCCT
Organism: uncultured Thermodesulfobacteriota bacterium; assembly: GCA_964632275.1. Taxonomy (GTDB): domain Bacteria; phylum Desulfobacterota; class WTBG01; order WTBG01; family WTBG01; genus CAZWCD01. The sequence continues at coordinate 13,855 of CAZWCD010000057.1, read as the reverse complement.
TGTGCAGGATGCGTCCATCCTCCTCCATCTTTTTATACAGCCGGGTGCCGGGTACCGGGGTCAGGACGAAAAAGATGGGGAGATCAATTTTGTTCCGCTCGCAGAATCGCACCGTGCGCTCGAACACCGAGTCATCATCATGGTCAAAGCCGAAGATAAAGCTTCCCACGATCATGATGCCGTGATCGCGGATTTTCTTGATCGCATCTTCATAGCGTGCAACGCTGTTGATGGACTTGTTCATGGCGGTCAGGTTGTCCTGGCTCAGTGACTCGATGCCTACGAAGAGCGCATAGCATCCGCTTTTGGCGGCAAGTGTCAGGAGCTCGTCATCCTTGGCCATGGTGAGGCTGCCCTGGCTGGTCCACACCCGCTTGAGCGGAGCTAACTTTTGAAACAGCTCCTTGGCGTAAACCGGCCGGCCCATGATGTTGTCGTCAACAAAGGTGAAGTAGCCCGGCGGGAGCTGCTTGACCTCCTCGATGACCTCGTCCACCGGCCGGTAGCGGTAGGTGTCGCCGAAAAACTGGGCCACCGAGCAGAAGTCGCAGCTGAAGGGACAGCCGCGGGTTGCCTGCACACAGTTGACCGTCCAATAGTGCTGCTTCTTGAGCAGGTTGAGGCGCGGGTGCGGCTGTGATTTCAGGGAGCAGAAGCCCTGGCTCTGGTAAAACGGCTGCAGACGCCCCTGTTGAAAATCATCCAGCAATTGCTTCCACACCCCTTCCGCCTCCCCGATCACCACCGCGTCCACGTGCTCTTTTGCTTCCTGGGGCAGACTGGACGCATGCAGCCCCCCCATGACCACGGGGATGCCGCGGGCCCGGAAGCGGTCGGCAATCTCATACGCCCGGATGGCGTGCATGGTCATCGCGGTCAGTCCGACCAGGTCGATATCCTCGTTGAAATCGATTTCCTCGACATTCTCGTCGGTGATGGCCACGTCGATCTCCGGCGGGGTCAGCGCGGCGATGGTGGTAAGGCTGAGCCGGGCGAACCAGTAGGACTTTATGTCCTTGTCCGTTTGCATCAGCAGGTTGTCTTTCGGGGCGGGATCAATAAGTCTGATTTTCAAGCTGTCTTCTCCTTGTGCTATAACTGAATGTAATCCGGCTGCAGCGCCTGCGCCCGGCAGCATGCAACCACGTATAACATGCGGGGCGCGGCCCGTCAACCGGCTTATTCCAGGGTCAGCGTGATCTCGTGCGGGCTTTCGCTTTCACTGAGAGCGATAATGGTGCTCCGGTCGAGGAGCTGCTGGTCGGTGAGCGCAGCGTTCATGAAGTCATGAATCTCCCGTTGTTGCACGACCAGAATCATCTCTTCATACGTGGCGTAGCGATACTTGTTTTTAATGTTTTTTTGCACACCCCAGCGCGTGCTGATCATGATTCCCGCCACATCCTTGTCCTCAAACAGCGCCTTTTCTGCAGCCGCGATGGCAAGCATCGGCTTGCTGTATGAATCAAAGATGGAGGCGGCCCGTTTTTTAAACGTGGTTTTGCCGTCTTTGAAACTGGCGGCGCTCCTGGTGTTGATGGAAAGATAGGTGTCGTACTTGCTCTTAAGTTGGAGTTTGCGGAAGCAAATGCCCGAGATGAGGAAAAATTCCAGCTTGGACGGGCTGAACTGTTTCCTGATCCCCCGGTAAACGGCATTCAGGCTGTTCTGATGTTTGAGGACAAGGAGCTTATCATCCTGGGATTCATATATTTCAGGAGCGGCAATGGCCGCTTCGCCCGACAGTGCTTTATGCCCCGGAGTCTGACATGACACACAGACACAGAGGAGCGCCATTGCAGCGACCTGAAGGAAACGCCTTTTCCGGAGCATGTACTTTCACCGCCTCAGGATTGAAACGCCGTGCTGTCCGCTGATGAGCGTTCCGGAGGAGCCAGCGATCCGGCAGGCTATTGCTGCTCCGCCTGTTCGTACGCTGCGCCGTCTGCCTGGCTGTCCGCCTTCTGCTTTCGTGAGGGTAACTGCGCTGTCAGGAGGTGGGTGTCAACAAATTCCGAGAACTCAAGGAGATCGGGCAGATTGCTCGACAGGTCCTGCTCATACTGTCTGCGTTCGTCTTCCTGCATTCGGCCGAGTAGTCTCTTATCCAATACCTTCATGGGAACCTCCATCGTGCCCTGTCCGGAGTGGAAGCCGTTCATTGAACGGCTTGTGCAGCAGGCGAATCCAGGGCAAGCACCCTGATGCTGTCAATCGATAAGGATATGTCGGGACAGAGCTTGTGCATGATGCTGATGATGTTCCGGCAGATATCGTCCATTGCCCGGTAGCCTGCTCCCTGTTCAACAAACTTCCCTATGTATTTGTCCTGATCAATGGTGATAATCTGCAAAAACTCAGGACTGTTGTCCTGAAAATAAAACCGGTTGAGCGGATTGGACTTGTCAAGCCCTTCCCGGAGTTTTGCGTTTATCTTGATTCCGAGAAACAGTTTCAAACTCGCCGATGTCCTTTGCCTGATGCATGTGGTGATACAAAAGAGATTGCAGTCTAGCAGATTCCGCCGAAAAGTAAAGGGCTTTTTGCGGCGGCAGCGGATGTGCGTCTCGACGCACGAGGAGAGAGCGGAGGGATTGATTACTTGCCCTCGGAATCAGGAGCAGGAGCGGCATCCACCGCCCCGGATGAAGATGGCGCGGCGGTATCCTTTCCTTCTACGTCAGCCGGCGGCGTGCTGTCTGCTGCATCGGATAGCAGCGGAGACAGCTCGTTATCCTCAACCGTCACCACCGCTTCCGGTCTTTCGTAATACGCTTCATAGGAAACGGTGATGTACGGCGGATCAATAAGGCCGGCTTCATAGACGGGAATCGGGAAGGTGATGACGTCGTACGCGCCGACCACCAGGCGCCACAGCGCAATGCCGGTGCCGGTGAACAATCCCTCGATCGCGCCCGCGGCGGTTTCAACCCCGTAGCGGGAATTTTCATCGGCGTGGTCCGAGAGAATGTAGATTTGATTGGGAATTTCAAGCGGCGCGCTTATCAGGTTTACCGCGCCCCGCGCCAGTTTCGTAAACGGCTTGGTGAGAAAGGGCTTTTCGGACGACTCTTCAGCGGACGCGATGCTCAGCGCGCTGAAACATACAAGAGCCGAAAGTACAATCAGTATCCATGACCTCATTGGTGTGTCTCCGTTTAAAAGATGATCGCAGGTATCGACGTGCCTGCGGATTTTTTATACCAGCATAGCGCGCAATAAACAAGCAAAATGTGCGCCGTTACTTATGTATTGACTAACGAATGCTTATACATTAAACTTTCGGCGAATTTATTATGTTAGTAACGGCTGCCGCATGAGCATGCGATCCTCTGAAAGCGAAGAAAGAAATTCTCCAGGCGCATGCATGCGCGATGCAATCGCGGCGTAAAGCCGCTCCTGCCGGTTGAAAAAGATTTGAAGCTATATCGGCGCGAGCACGGATGTGGTTGCCGCCGTATCCCATAAGAAGGAATTATGCCTGCAGCAGATAAAAAACCAAGGGTGAGAAGAGAAATTGTGGCTGTCTGCTGCCTGTTCCTGGCAGCGTTCATCGGCTGCTGCCTTATTTCCTATAATTCCGCGGACAGCTCGTTCAACACCGCGTATTCTTCTCCGCTGGGCAGGGTGCACAACTGGGGCGGGCTTGTCGGTGCATATCTGGCGGATGGCCTTTTTCAGCTGCTGGGCCTGACCGCCTTTCTGGTTCCGCTGGTGCTGCTGGCCCTCTCGGTGAAAATGCTGTTTTTTAAAGATTCGCGGCTGCGATATGCCACGGTGCTGAGCATGATCCTGCTGGTGCTTTCTTTTGCGGTCCTGCTCAGCCTGGTGGTGGGGGATTCCGCCATCCGCCTGGCATCGTTCCGGTATGAGCTGAATGCCGGCGGGCTGGTGGGCAGGCAGCTGGCACATCTTTCGCATCCCTACCTCAATACCGTGGGAAGCATGCTGGTCTTTTCCCTGGCGGGGCTGGTTGCGCTGATCATACTCTTTAATCTGTCACTGCACGGCGTGGCGTCTTTTTTGGCGAACATTACCGGAAGGTTGACGCATGGTTCACACCTGATGAAACGAATGGCCGGCGTGTTTGGCTCCATGCTCGGGAGAGCGTGCGTTCCGTTTCAGTCAATCATTGATGCATGCGGGAGGCTGGTCCGGAAACGGGGGGAAAGGCCGGTACTGGTCGATGAAGATGAGCCGGATTATGAGGTCACACCGCCGCCTCCACCCGAGGAGGTGGAAAAAGAGAAGCGGCCGCGCAAACGGGTTGCCCCGGTTGATGAGAAACCGCGGGCAAGGGTGACGTTCCCCTCCGACTATCAGGTGCCGCCCTTTTCACTGCTGGACAATGTTTCCCAGAAGGCGACCAGGGCGAACAAGGAAGCGTTGCGTGAAAATTCCAAGACCCTGGAGAACAAGCTGGCCGACTTCGGGGTCGTGGGCAAGGTGGTGGAGATAAACCCGGGTCCGGTGATCACCCGCTATGAGCTGGAGCCGGCATCAGGGGTGCGCATCAGCAAGATACTCAATCTGGCGGATGACCTGGCGCTGGCGCTCAAGGCGGTCGGCGTCCGCATCCTGGCCCCGGTTCCGGGCAAGGCGGTCGTGGGGATCGAGATACCCAATACCGTGCGTGAGACCGTCTATTTCAAGGAGATCGTGGGGCGGGAAGAGTTTGCCCAGTCCCGGTCAAAGCTGACCCTGGCCCTGGGCAAGGATATCGCGGGAAAGGCCATCATCAGCGATCTTGCCAAAATGCCGCACCTGCTCATCGCCGGCTCAACCGGCTCGGGCAAGAGCGTGCTCTTAAACGCGCTCATCTGCAGCATCCTTTACAAGGCCGCCCCTTCCGAGGTGAAGTTTTTGATGATCGATCCCAAGCGCCTGGAGCTCTCCTTCTATGACGACATACCCCACCTGCTCTACCCGGTGGTGACCGACCCCAAGAAGGCAGCGCTGGTGCTGCAGTGGACCGTCGGCGAGATGGAGCGGCGCTACGCGATGCTGGCCGACATGGGCGTGCGCGACATCGACGGGTACAACCAGAAGGTTGAGGCGGAGATGCAGTCGGCGCAGGGCGGCCGCGGCAAAAAGTCGGACGGGGAAGAAGGGGCGGAGTGGGAGACGCTGCCGTACATCGTGGTGGTGATCGATGAACTGGCCGACCTGATGATGGTATCATCCCGCGAAGTGGAAACCTCCATAACCAGGCTGGCCCAGATGGCCCGTGCCGCCGGGATCCACCTGCTGGTTGCTACCCAGCGGCCGTCGGTGGACGTGCTCACCGGCACCATCAAGGTGAATTTCCCGGCGCGCATTTCGTTCCAGGTGTCATCCAAGATCGATTCCCGCACCATCCTCGATACCATGGGGGCGGAGCGGCTGCTGGGCATGGGCGACATGCTCTTCCTGCGGCCGGGCACCTCAAAGCTGGAGCGGGTGCACGGCTGCTACCTTTCCGAGGCGGAGATCAGGAGAATAACCGCCTTTCTGAGAAAGCAGGCGGAGCCGGTCTATGATCAGAGCATCACCGAGTTAAAGCAGGAGGACGCGGCTGAGGCGGAAGACGAGTACGATGAATGTTATGACCAGGCGGTGGCGCTGGTGGCCCAGGAGCGAAAGGCCTCCATTTCCATGATCCAGCGCAGGCTGCGCATCGGGTACAACCGGGCGGCGCGCATCATGGAACGGATGGAGCGCGAGCAGGTTGTGGGTCCCAGCGACGGCGTGAAGCCGCGCGACATATTAATAAAAAGGATCTGAGACAATGCGGTTTGCGATGAAGCAGTGGGGAATGGTGGCGCTGGCATGCCTGGTACTGTCGTCTTTTTACCCGGCGGCCTCCTTGAGTGACGATACCGAAGCGCTGGCAAAGCGGATTCAAACTTCCTATGACGCAATCAAGGATTTCAAGGCGCGCTTTGTTCAGGAATCATCCATCAAGTCCTGGAATGCCGAACAGGTGCAGAAAGCCGAGGGCATGGTCTATTTAAAGAAGGGCGGGAAGATGTTCTGGGACTACCAGGTCCCCACCCCCCAGCAGATCATCAGCGACGGCAAACAGCTCTGGTTCTATGAGCCGGAGGACAAGCAGGTCATGGTGACCTCGGTGGGAGAAGGCCTGCAGTCGCAGGTATCGGCCGATTTGCTCAACGGGAAGGCGCAGCTGACCCGGGATTTTGCCATCAGGGATATTACCGCGGCAGCAGACCGCGACGGAGGGGGTCATGTGCTGGAGCTGGTCCCCCGCGCGGCGCAGCCGAACCTGAGTAAAATTATTCTTACGGTCGACCGGAATACCTTCCAGATAAAGCAAACCGAGGTCTATGATCTGTTTGACAACATTACCCGGATCAGCTTTTCACGGGTTGAGATTGACACGCTGCTGTCCGACGCGCTCTTTAGCTTTATTCCTCCGCCGGGGGTTGAAAGCGTGGCCCCGCCCGCTTTGCCGCTGCCTGACCAGAAGCAGTAGGACAAAATACACGTCACCCTGACATGGAAATTGCTCACACCACTCACGCCGGCCATGCTGACCCGGGAGCGCTGGTAAACCGCCTGACCGGGCCGCTTCAGGCCGGAGCCGATCTCATCACCCTGACCGGTCTCAAGGGTTCCGCTCCCTCGTTTCTGCTCGCCTGCCTGTGGCGCGAACATCCGCGGCACCTGCTGGTCATTACCCCCACCCTCGAAGAGGCCGAGGCGTATCGCGAGGAACTGCTTTTTTTCCTTGGCACGCCTGACCGGCCGGCACCGGATGGAAATCCGGTGGCGCTCTACCCGTCTGACGGGGAATTTCCTTTTGCCGCGAGCACGCGCACTCCTGAACAGAAAAGCCAGCAGGTGGAAATCCTGCACCGCCTGCTGCGCGGCAGCAGCCCCTTTATCCTGGTTGCCCCGGCGGCCGCGGTGGTGCGAAAGACCATCCCCCGTTCGGTGCTGGAGCGCCATGCCCGGTGTCTGCGGGTCGGTAAGGAAATAGACCGCGAGGAGCTGTCAGCGCTGCTGGTCAAGGGCGGATACCTCAAGGTGGGGGTGGTGGAGGATCGCGGCGACTACAGCATCAGGGGCGGCATTATCGACATCTTTCCCCCGGCGTCGGCGTATCCGATCCGGGTGGAATTATTCGGAGACTGCATCGAGTCCATTCGCGCCTTCGATGCGGCAACCCAACGTTCGCGCGGCGAGCTGGCCGAGGCCTGGGTCGCCCCGGTGTCGGATGCCATCCTCGAAGAGGAGGCGCTCGCTGAGATGGGCGCGCGCATGCAAGGCAGCGCCCCGATGCAGCCGGAAGGACAATGGGAGGAACTGGCCGCCACCCTCACCCGCTTACAGACCCCGGCGGAGCTCGAGCGCTTTCTTCCCTTCATCTATGCCGCGCCGGAGACGATCATCGACTACCTTCCCGCCCGGTGCGCGGTTTTCCTCCATGACCATGAAGTCATACGGGGTGAGTTGCATAATTACCTGGCAGAGGCCGAAGAGCAGCGCGCCAAGGGTCTGCAGCAGGGACACCCGGCGCCGCCGGTCGGCGGTTTTTATCTCTCCCCGGCGGAGCTGGACGAGGGACTGCAGTATTTCCAGAGACTCTCGCTGGACACCCTGGGGGGCGCGCGTCCCGGGGAAACAGCGGTGTCCTTTATAACCGAGTCCAATGAAGATATCCGCCGCGAGTTGCTGGCCAGCGCTTCCAGCCAGGGCATGCTCTCGCCGCTGGTGGGCAGATTGCGGGAATGGGAGGAGGAAGGCTGCGCCATCCTGATACTCTGCCATGCCCCAAGCGAGGCCCATAAGCTCATAGCGCTGCTCGATGAGTATGGCGTTGCCGCCGGACTGAGCGATCATGCAGGGTTTGATTACGAGAGCAGCAGGTCCCTCACCCGGCGCCGGTGGATTCAGCTCGGCAGCTTCACCCGCGGGTTCCGCTTTCCCCAGGCGCGCCTGATTGTCATCACCGAAGAGGAGATCTTCGGAGAAAAAAGGCGGCGGCCATCGCCGCCCCGTCTCAAAAGCAGTTACTTCATCTCTGATTTCAGCGAGCTGGCGGCCGGCGACTGCGTGGTGCATGTCGACCACGGGGTGGGAATCTACCGGGGCTTAAAGCGGCTGGAGGTGGGCGGCGAAAGCAGCGATTATCTCCTGATCGAATACCAGGGAAACGACCGCCTCTACCTTCCCATTGACCGGGTTAAGCTGGTGCAGAAATACCGCGGCGCGGACGGCGCGCATCCCCCCATTGACCGCCTGGGCGGGACGGCGTGGAAACGGACCAAAAGCAGGGTCAAGACCTCGCTCATGGCCATGGCCAAGGACCTGCTGGATATCTACGCCTCGCGGAAGCTGCTCCAGGGGCACTCATTTTCCTCCCCCGACCGCTATTACCGGGAGTTTGAAGCGACCTTTCCCTACGAGGAAACGCCGGACCAGCTTGCCGCCATTGAAGATGTGATGCGGGACATGAATGATCCCAAGCCCATGGACCGGCTCATCTGCGGAGATGTCGGCTACGGCAAGACCGAGGTGGCGGTGCGCTCGTCGTTCAGGGCGGCCATGGACGGAAAGCAGGTTGCCTTTTTAGTGCCCACCACCATTCTGGCGCAGCAGCACTATCAGACCATAACCGAACGGCTCAAGCCCTATCCCATCCGGGTGGAGATGCTGAGCCGATTCAGGAACCGGGCCGAACAGAAGGAGATTATCAAGGGACTGGAGGACGGATCCATTGACATCATCGTGGGCACCCACCGCCTCATTCAGAAGGACGTGCAGTTTAAGGAGCTGGGCCTGGTGATCATCGACGAGGAGCAGCGGTTCGGCGTCTCCCACAAGGAGCGGCTGAAGAAGATGCGCAAGACGGTGGATGTGCTTACCCTGACCGCCACCCCCATACCCCGCACGCTGCACATGTCCATGGTCGGCGTCCGGGACATGAGCGTGATTGACACGCCGCCCGAAGACCGGCTGGCCATCAGGACCTACATTACCCGTTTTGACGGAGAAGTCATACGCGAGGCGATCACCCGCGAGCTGAGCCGGGGGGGTCAGATATTTTTTGTGCATGACCGGGTGAGGACGATTCCCGCCATGGCGCGGTATCTCTCCGGCCTGATACCCGAAGCGAAACTGGGGGTGGCCCACGGCCAGATGTCCGAACGGCAGCTGGAGAAGGTGATGCTCGGGTTTATCAACCGCGAGATCAACCTGCTGCTGTGCACGACCATTATCGAATCGGGTCTGGACTTTCCTTCCGCCAACACCATGATTGTCAACCGGGCCGACCGGCTCGGCCTGGCGCAGCTCTATCAGCTGCGGGGCAGGGTGGGGAGATCAAAATTTCGCGCCTACTGCTACCTGCTCACCCCCGGCGAGGAGGCGCTTTCCCGGGATGCCCGGGAGCGGCTCCAGGCCATCTATGACTTCAGCGAGCTGGGATCGAGTCTGCGGCTGGCGACCCGCGATCTGGAAATCAGGGGCGCCGGCAACATGCTGGGGGCGTCGCAGTCCGGCCATATAGCGGCGGTGGGCCTGGACTTGTACACCCAGCTCATGGAGGAAGCCATAAAGGAGCTGAAGGGTGAAACCGTTGTTCCGGACATCGATCCGGAAATTGCGCTCTCGATTCCGGCCTTTATTCCTGAAGACTATGTGAGCGACACTAATCAGCGACTGCTGTTTTACAAGAAGCTGGCGTCCTGCCCGGATGACGAGGGCATCGACGCGGTGGGCGATGAGCTGATCGACCGTTTCGGAAAGCTCCCGCCGCCTGCGGCGAACCTCCTGCGGGTCATGCACCTGAAGGCGATCCTGCGCCGGTATCTCATTACCCGCATTGCCTGGAGCGGAAAGGAGATTGTGCTCAGCTTTCATCCCGAAGCGGGACACGCCCTGGACAAGATCCTGGCGCTCATCGCCGGCGATCCCAAACGATACCGGCTTTCTCCCCGGCATCAATTCAGCATAGTCCACCATGCCCGGGACTGGCAGGAGGTGGTTGACGAGGTGAACCGGCTGCTGGGGTGAAGTATATGAGCAGTTGACATTTGCGGATGAGGGTGTTTAGAATGAGCGCGAGACAGGATACAGGATGCAAGATGCTGGCTACTGGATACGGACGGGAAAAAATCAGAAATCTGAAGCGCGACATTTAAAACCCAACTATCACGTGTGCAAATGGCCGGATATGTATATGTGCTGCGAAAATAGTATCAGATCCGTAGGGGCGACCGGCCGGTCGCCCGCCCGTGTTCACACAGGAGGCATGAGCGTGTACCACACCGGAGCGGGATTGTTCTGTAAATGCAAAAATCGTTATCTGATAGATGCTGCGTCTGCATTGCTGCTGCTAACGCTAACTATAGCGCTGTTGTCGGGGATGGCTGCGGCGGCCGAAACCGTGGACCGGATCATTGCGGTGGTGAATGGCGAAATTGTCGTGCTTTCAGAGCTGCGGCAAATATCCCAAAACTACATGAAGCAGATGAGCGAACAGTATAAAGTCGAGGCTGGAGATGAGCAGTTGCGTGAGGCGGAACGGCGCATCCTCGACCAGCTCATTGATGAAAAGCTGGTGAACCAGGAGGCGGAACGGCTGACCATCACCATCAGCGAACGGGAAATAGACACGGCGGTGAAGGAGATGCAAAACCGCAATCAGTTGAACGATGCCCAGTTTTTGGCCGTTCTGGCCGACGAGGGGCTGACCATGCCGAAATATAGAGAGCAGCTCAAAGGGCAGATGAAAAAAGTGCGGGTGATTGACCAGGAGATTAAATCCCGGGTCCAGGTTTCCAAGGCGGAGATTGACGCCTATTACGAGACGCATGCGGCTGACTTTAATGCAGAGCCCGAGGTGCGGATTCAACAGATTCTGCTGGTCGTTCCCCCCGAATCCGGTGAGAAGGAGATCAATCGGATTCAGGCGCAGGCGGAATCCATTGTATCCAAGATAAAGGGGGGCGAAGATTTTACGTCTCTGGTGAACCTCTATTCCCAGGACCCCTCGGCTAAAGCCGGAGGCGACATGGGGGTGTTCAAACGGGGCGAGCTGCTGCCGGCCATTGATGAGTATGCCTTCGGCATGAAGCCGGGCGAGGTGAGCCCGGTCATCAGGACGGAGGGCGGTTTTCACATCGTAAAGGTTCTGGCGCGGCGGGAGCCGTCCGCCCTGTCCGATGAAGAGCGCAGGGCTGAAGTAAAGGATGTGCTCTTCAGCCAGAAGGCCGAGGAATTGTTCAAGGAGTGGATCGCCAAGTTGCGCAAGAAGGCCTACATTGAGGTCAATCTCTGAGACTAGCCGCTGAAATGAAAATTCCCCCGGTGGGAAAAATATCATTCACTAAGGATACCATGACAGTTGATCTCAGCGACGGAAGGACGATAGCTGTTCCTATCGCATGGTTTCCCAGACTCTTGTATGCTACCAAAGGGGAACGGGAAGGTTGGAGACTGATTGGCAATGGGCACGGCGTCCATTGGGATGAGATAGATGAAGATATCAGTGTAGAGGGATTGCTGGCAGGAAGGCCGTCAGGTGAAAGCCAGAAATCGTTTAAAAAATGGCTTGAAAAGCGCACGTCTCATGGCATCAAGCGCTGAATTTGATTAGTCATGTTTTTATAAAAACACGCCGGCTACTTTACGGCTCTGCTTTGGAGATGAATGAGATTCCCTCTCCCCGCCGGGGGAGAGGGTTAGGGTGAGGGGGACATGATTGGAAGCCGCGAATCTATCGCGCATGAATGCGCTTCTACATTCCGGAGACACCATACTTGATTATTGTATTGCCTTGGGTACAATTCTATTTTGCTGCGGTATGTAAACCTCTGAAGGGCCCCAGTCCGGAAAGATTTTAATAAAGATCTCATACCCTCCCAAAATTATGGCTTGTTTTTTTGCTGCATTCATCGGTATGCTGAGAAAAGGATTAAGGAATTTATGTCAAAAAGTTGAACTTGGACTATTCGAACTCGAGTCGAGAAAAGCGGAGCAACAACAAGAGCAAAATTCGACTGAGGACTGTACATGTTAAGCACCTGAAGGTGGCACACGAAGCCTGGTAATCCACGGCGGGCCTTGAAAAATCGGGATTTTAATAAATGAGGCCAACATGCTTTTCAGGGAGTCAGCAAAACATGAGCAAGAACGTTTCCAAGGTAGCCCCGCTTAAACACAGAAAACCAACCAAATCAAAAACTAACACTTCGAAAAACAAGGCTCAAGTTTATCAGATAAAAATTGCTTTGATCGACACTGAGCCTGAAATCTGGCGGCGCATTTTGGTCTCTGGTAATACTAATCTGGGGTTGCTCCATGCAATAATTCAGATTGCGATGGGATGGACAAACAGTCATTTGCACCAGTTTATTGCTGACAACACGTTTTATTCCGATCCAGATCTTGAGGATGAGATGGAAGAGATGGAAGACGAATACAACATGCTGCTTTGTGAGATAGCTCCTAAAGTAGGGGAATCTTTTATGTATGAGTATGACTTTGGCGATGGGTGGAATCATCGTATAGAAGTTGATAAAATAATTAATGAAGGTATTGCTCATCCAATCTGCCTGGATGGTGCACGGGCATGTCCGCCGGAAGATTGTGGAGGGATCGGCGGTTATCAAGATCTATGTGAGATTGTACAAGATCCGGAACACGAAGAATATGAATCCATGCTGGAGTGGCTCAACGGTGGCTTTGATCCTGATGCATTTGACGTTCAGAAGGTCAATACATATCTGAAAAAGTTAAAATGGGAAAAGCCAAACTGGAGGCAACTTGGAAAATTGTTAATGGAACGAGATGAGATGGATTAAACTTTCTCCTGGAGTTTGCCCTGAGTACAGCCTGAGAGGCTGAATGACAAGAGACAAAATCAATGATTTGTGTTTAGGGGTAAGCTCTTGACTGCTTTGCCCCGGCGCCCCCGCTTAATTCCCCAACAGTATCTGGTTATGCTTGTAGAGCATCTCTAATGATTATTCCTCTATTTCATCACTATTAATTTTATGCCTACTCCAAAGTGCCTGGCGGCTGATGCAAGCTGCGCATCTGCAGTGACCATGGTTAGATTATGAGAGTTTGCAACCGCGAGGTGCAGGGCGTCTAGCGTTCTGAGCGGAGTGGTGAATTGCGAAATCCACCCTTTTGCTGTCTGATAATGAAGAAGTTCGATGGCAACCCACTTAAAGAGGTGCTGTTCAATATGAGCATGAAATTGAGACACTATTTTGTTGCCGTCTGCGGGAGATAATTCCTTGTCACGAATTTTTCTTGATAGTGCGGAGACCAGTTCAATGGCTGTCAATTGACTTATTGCCGGCTCTTGTGTGCGAGTAATGATCTTTTCAACTGTAGCGCTTAATGTCTCGGGGCAATAATAAGCGGTTATAACGCTGGTGTCCAGATAGAGCATTAGTAACGCTCCCCGCTTCTGGAGTCGATTACCGCCTGACTAAGCGGTTTCCCTTTTATCTTAATCCCTGAACGGAAATCGGAAAGGCTTGGCAAAGTCTTTCTTGTTTTGTTTGCTGAGATTAACCGTGCAATCTTTTTGCCGTGCCGCGTGATCACGATTTCTTCGCCGCGCTCGACGCGCTCAAGAAGGGCGCTCAAATTGCTTCTGACTTCCTTAACATTAATTTCCAGCATAAAAGCCCCTATAAAAGGTGTACATTCATTATGTACACCTTTTCAGCATAAGAGTCAACATAATCTATTGTGCGGCTTACCATGCTGACTGACCCATGGTCTTTGTTTAACCGGGCTTTCAGTGGTATTTCTCTTTTCCTGAGATTGTTCGCACTGGCCGTTCTTGTATATATATTTACCTTCTTGCCCATAACTACCCGTAACCTTG
>CAZWCD010000056.1:6347-16304 GCA_964632275.1 uncultured Thermodesulfobacteriota bacterium | reverse complement strand
ATGCGGCCATGACGGAGCATGGCCCTCCAGCATCGTCATAGAACAATATCATTACACCGATCATCTCAGCACCATGACAGTCACCGATCGCACTCATCTGTACGCAATCTGCGCATTCCTCTTTTCCATCACCGCCTGCTCCACCCTCGACGGCGCGCGACAGACCGCGCAAACCAAAATGGTGCGGGCACAGCAGACCATCTCCGAAGAAAAGCTGCTGGACGTCGATATCGCCATCTTCACCAGTGATGAGATCTCTGAAAAAAAGGCCAGAAAAGAAGGGACCAATCCCGACGTGCGGAAGGCGGAGAACCATTTCATTCCCTACCATTTAAAAAACACCCTGGAGGAAAGCGGCTACTGGGGCATGGTTCGGGTCACCCCGGTGACCTCCGATGCGGCGGAGGTTATGGTGCGGGGTGAAATAGTAGAATCGAACGGCGAGAACCTTGAGATCAAGCTTTCGGTCAGTGACGCGAGCGGCCGGGTGTGGCTGGACAAGCGGTATCGCGCCTCGGCCACCGGCAGCGACTACCTGGGCACCGCCCCCGGGGAGAAGGATGCTTTTCAGGGCCTCTACAACGCCGTCTCCAATGACATGGCACAATTTCTTCAACAGTTGAGCCCTGACCAGATACAAACGCTGCGCACTGTTTCCAATTTGAGGTTTGCCGGTGATTTCGCCCCCCAGGTCTTTGGAGACTATCTGCAGGAAGACAAGGGCGCCTTCACCGTAAAGCGGCTGCCCGCCGACAATGACACCATGATGGCCCGCGTCTTACAGATACGTGAGCGACAATACATGCTGGAGGATGTCATCAACGAGTATTACGAGGAATTTTATAATCAAATGTGGCTGCCCTATGAAGGCTGGCGCTCCTCAAACCTCACCGAGCGTCTTGCCCTGGAAAAACAAAAACGTTCCGCCCTCCTGCGGGAGGCGGCGGGCGCGCTGCTGATAGCGCTGGCCATCCTGGGCGAGGTAAGCGATGTGCATGATTCCGGCGCCCTGACCGGCACCCTGGTCATCCTGGGCGGCCAGGTATTTTTAAGCGGGGTTAACATCTCCAAGCAGGCGCAAATGCATTATGAAACGCTGGCGGAATTGAGTGAATCCTTCGGCAGCGAGATGAAGCCCGCGGTAATGGAATTTGAGGGCAAGAAGTATGAGCTGACCGGATCGGCCGAAGAGCAGTACAAGCAATGGCGGGAGCTGTTGCGGCAAATTTACCAAGCCGAGACGGGGTTCCCTGAGTCAGGGAAATCCGGGGAGGCGGGGAACAGGTGAGCGGCATGATGCACGATGCAGGTTACCTGATACAGGATCCAAGATGCATGATACAGGATGCATGGCAAATCCGAAATCCGAAGCACGAAATCCGAAACAAATCCAAAAGCCAAATATCAAATGTTCAAAACAAAGGCAACGAATGGGATGACAAGATACAAGATACTGGATACTGGATTCTGATTGATAACTGATAACCGGTAACCTTGCAATATGATTCGCAGCTTTTGACTGCTATTGGCAACGATCTTTCCTCTACTGAGCTCCTTGATGGATGACAGCAACAATCGACACACTTCAACACCTCCAAAAAGTGAACCTGCCGTTCATCCCAGGTCAGATACCCCTGACACTCTTATAACCCCTCTCAAGGTAGCCACCGGAGAAGCGGGGCCCGGCCAATCGGACGGCAGGAAACAATCCGTCCGCTATTACGCCACGGTCATTGCCGCCCTGGTGATCCTCGTCGCCGGCGGGCTCTGGCTGTTCAGCTACCTCTCAAAAAACCCCATCCCCCCTGACGCATCGCAAGAGCAAACACAGGTGTCCGGCGTAACGCCGCAGGAGCTGCCGGCAACCGTTCCGCCCCAGGGCCGGTCACCGGTCGATCAGGCACAGCATACAGCACAGGGAAAGGAAGAAGCGGAACAAAAGCTTGCCGAATTTTTAAACATCAAACAAGCGCTCGACTCCAAAGGCGCGGCCGAGTGGGGCGGAGAGCGCTATGCGCAAGTGCTGGAGCTCAGCCGGACCGCCGATGCCGCGTTGATGCAGGAATCGTTTGCTGTCGCCGCGGCGCGCTATGCGCAGGCGTCGGCAGCGGCGCTCAGCCTGGAGGCCGGCATACCCGATGTCCTGCGTGACATCCTCGATCAGGGCCGTCGGGCCCTCGCGGAAGGGAACGGAACGGACGCCGAGCGCTTCTTCAGGCTCGCCCTCACCATCGAACCCGGCCATCCCGCGGCGCAGCGCGATCTCGAACGCGCCAAAAACTGCGAAAAGGTTGTACAGCTGCTCCGGTCCGCCGCGCGACAGGAAGCGGACAACGGCCTCTCCCGCGCCCGCGACGATTACGAGGAAGCGCTTCGGCTCGACCCCGCATCAGACGAGGCCCGGGCAGGCGTTGCACGCGTCTCCTCCCTCATCGCTTCACGTCAATATGACGAACTGATGGCAGGCGGAATAACCGCGCTGCATGACCATGATTACCAGCGGGCGCAGCGGCTGCTGCTGAAGGCCCGCTCGCTTAAGCCTGATTCCCCCGAGGTTCGGGATGCGCTCTTCCAGGCGGAAGCAGCCCTCAAGCGAATCCGCATCGATGAGCTGAAAACGCGCGCCGACGGCGCCGAGCGTGCCGAGGATTGGGAGCAGGCCCTTTCTCTCTATCAAAGCGTGCTTTCCCTGGACGGTTCCATCCAGTTTGCCCTGCAGGGCAAGGAGCGGGCGCTCAAGCGCAAGACGCTGGAGGAAGGGCTCAAAAGCTACCTTGCCCAACCGTCCCTCCTGGAAACCGATCAGTCCCTGAGCCGGGCGCTTGCGCTGCTTGATGAAGCGCGACGCGCGGAGCCGCAGGGTTCCCGCTTGAGCCGGCTCACAACCGAATTGGATGCACTGGTTGCCGCCGCACGCACCACGGTCACCGTAACCATTGAGTCGGACGGGATAACCGACGTGGCCGTCTACAAGGTGGGCAGGCTGGGCCGGTTTCAAAGCAGGGAGCTCGCCCTTCGCCCCGGGACATACACCATCACCGGCGCGCGTGAAGGCTACAAGGATGTGCGTCACAGCCTCTCGGTCCGGCCCGGCAGCGCCGCTCTGCGCGTAACCGTCACCTGCAGTGAAAAAATATGAACACGTCTCAAGACCACCCGGGGGAACAAATTATTGAGCCCATCCCGTTCAAGCCGGCCGGCTCCCACCGTCCTGCAGGACTCCTGTCCCGGGGCCGATGGCTGTTCATCTCGCTTCTTGCCTGCCTGCTGGTATGCTGCCTGTACGCCGTCATTTTTGTCTTTACCGCCCGGCAGGTGTCAATCCGGATACGACCGAACCCCGATCGCCTCTCCGTCTCGGGCTCGCTTTTCAGCATTCACCTGGGCGGCAATTACCTGCTGCGCCCGGGAAGCTATACGGTGCGCGCCTCCAAAGCCGGATACAAAGCGCTCGAGCTGCCGCTGCCCGTCACCGGCGAATCAAACCAGCGGCTGACCGCCGCGATGGAAAAGCTTCCCGGCCGCCTGACCATAACCGCTCAGGATCAGTCGGAGCCATCCCGGACGGTTGCTGGCGCTGCAGTTTTTCTTGACGGCGCACAAAAAGGAGTCACCCCCCTCACCGGGATCGAAGCAGAGCCGGGCCCGCGGGAACTGCTGATCAGGGCAGACGGATACCTGGACTTCAAAACCTCCGTGGCGGTTGAGGGAATGGGCGCCCTGCAGACAGTGAACGCCGCACTGGTGCCGGGCCGGGCGGGAATCACGGTCGATTCAATCCCCCCGGGCGCGGACGTGTCGGTTGACGGTACCGCGCGGGGGAAGACGCCGTTGCAATGCACGCTCGACGCGGGGACCTACCAGCTGGAAGTACGCGCACCCCATTACAAGCCATGGGCGTCGCGACTGGAAGTGAAGGAGGGAGAGCAGCGGGTGCTGGATGTCATCACCCTCCTCCCGGCTGAGGGCATGCTCAAGCTGCAGACCAAGCCGCCCGGGGCCGGCGTGACCCTTGACAAAACCTTCGCGGGGCGGACTCCCGTCTCCATTCCCCTTCCGCCGGATGCCGAGCACACGCTGCATATCTCAAAGGCGGGCTATGCAGCAATCGAACAGCGGGTGCGGGTGGCCGGCGAAGAAGTCCGGGAGCTCAGCCTTGAACTGCAGCCAATCACCGGAACCGTTTATTTCAAAGTGATCCCGGATGATGCGGCGCTGTTTATCAACGACACAGCGCATGGCGCCGTTCCCGAAAGCCTCACCCTCAACGCCGTGCCGCAGCAGATCAGGATATCCAAAGAGGGCTATGAATCCTACCGGGCCGAGATAACCCCCCAGCCGGGGGTTCCCCGGGAGATAACCGTCGCACTGCAAAAAACCGCGGTCAAAGCCGCGGGCGCGGCACCCATGATCAAGGCCGGCAACGGCTATCCCCTGATCCTGGTCCGCCCCGCTTCCTTTACCATGGGCTCTTCGCGCCAGGAACAGGGACGCAGATCCAATGAAACCATCCGGGAAGTAACGTTCAAACGCCCCTTTTACATGGGTCTCAAGGAAGTGACCAACGGGGAGTTCCGAACCTTTCTGCCCGGCCATGATTCCGGCTCGCTGCAGGAGTACAGCCTCAACAGGGATGATCAGCCGGCCGTCAATATCACCTGGGAGCAGGCCGCCCGGTACTGCAACTGGCTGAGCGGGATGGAAAAGCTTCCTCCCGCCTACGCGGAACAGGGAGGGACATTACTCTCCTCCTCCCCGCTCACATCCGGCTACCGGCTCCCCAGCGAGGCGGAATGGGAATACTGCGCGCGATTCACCCCGGACCGGGGGGCCGTGCGGGTCTACCCCTGGGGCGATGCATTCCCGCCGTCCAGCAAAACGGTCAACATAGCCGACGTCTCCGCCCGGAGTTTTTTGCCCGGCTTTTTTGATAACTACGAGGACGGCTATCCGGTCTCCGCTCCTCCCGGCTCCTTTGCCGCCGGCGCGCTCGGCATCTTTGACCTTGCCGGCAATGTCGCGGAGTGGTGTCATGATTATTATTCCATATACTCCTATGCGCCGGGGCAGCGCTACCAGGACCCGGCGGGGGCGGCGGCGGGCAAGCACCACCTGGTACGGGGCTCGAGCTGGAAGCATGCGAGTATCAGCGCCCTGCGATCGGCATTCCGGGATTACAGCAGCGACAAACGGAGTGATGTCGGTTTCCGCGTCTGCCGCTACGGGGATTAAACCTTCGCAATACAACTGACATGTGGTATACAATAACCATACTGAGCCTGATCTGCTCATATCAGCCGGCTTTCTCACACGGGACATCAGCTTATTCCTTGCAGGCGCGGAGCGAAGCACGGGGAGCCTCGCGCATCCTCCCGCCGGTCGCGGAGCATTGCATCCGCCTCACCCAGGCCGGGCAGGCGGACGCGCCGCCGCGGCAGGAACCCGCTCCGCCAAAGAAAGACAGCGCCTCGGGAGACACGCGGAAACCGGAAGCGACTCCCGGAAAAGACGAAAAAAAGCCGCCGCCCAGGGATTTTGTGCCCTCGGAAACGATTGATGCCGACAAGGCGGTGGATTTCCCGGTGGATATATAGGAGGAGGCAAAAGACAGTTGCCAGTCTGCAGTTGACAGTTGTCCGCTCCCTCATCCCCCCCGCAGGTTTATGTTGCAGGAAACTGTAAACGGCTCACTGCAAACATCATCTTTACCATCTCAAAAGGACCCCACGATGAACAAAACCTCGCCCTTCTCCTTTGAGTTCCTCTACCAGGTGTTTGCGCTGATCATCAGCATCATCCTGGTGCACGCGATCTACGTGGGGATCATCTGGCCGGCGGCGGATGCGTTCCTGGCCGAGCAGGCGGCGCTGATGCAGCAGGACCCTTCCCACGTGGTCAGGCAATCGGTCTTTGTGATACTGCGCGACTACGAGCAGGAAGCGTGCTTCATACTGATGCTCTGGGCCATGTCCATCATGATCTATAAAGGCACTATCATCAGCAGAAACCGGTCCCTGCTCCAGGAAGACCTGATACCCATGGCCGAGGGCATGAAAATACTGCCGGAGGATGTGCACGACATTTCCCGGCAGATTCAATCGCTGCCTCCGGTCCAGAAGGGAGCGCTGCTTCCCCGGGTACTGCTGGCCGCATTGCAGCGCTTCAGCTCAACCCGCAACATCCAGGATGTGTCCGATGCCACCAACGCCTATTGCGCCTCGGAAGGAGACCGGCTGGACTCCGAGCTTTCCATGATCAGGTACGTGCTGTGGGCCATTCCCTCCATCGGCTTTCTGGGAACGGTGCGGGGCATCAGCCTGGCGCTGGGCTATGCCCACCGGGCGGTCGAAGGCGATATCTTTGACGTCACCAAAAGCCTGGGGACGGCCTTCAACTCGACCCTCATCGCCCTGCTCATCAGCCTGGTGCTGATGTTTTTCCTGCACCAGCTGCAGCTGATGCAGGAGCGGTATGTGCTTGACACGGAAACCTACTGCGAAGAAAAGCTCATCAGCCATCTCCACGCCCGTTAGGAGCATACGCTATGCCACCCCTGGGAATCGAGCTGAGCGACGCCGGCATCATGGCCGCCGCGGGAGATCCGCCCCGGCTCCTCACCGTCGAGGGCACGGAACCGTCAAGCCCCGGCTTTGCCCTGCAACTCAACAATCAGCTGCTCATGGGATGGGACGCCGTACGGAGATTCCGTTTCAATCCCCGCGCCTGCACCAGCCGTTTCTGGGATGACCTGGGCACGGAACCGATCAAGCAGCCGGGCCTGGAAGGAAAAACCTGCGCGGAGCTGGCATATCGTCACCTGCTGAAGCTGCGGGACAACCTCGCACTCGCAGGGGACGAGGCGGTCATCGCCGTTCCCGGTTTTTATACCTCGCACCAGCTCGGACTCCTGCTGGGCATCGCCCATGAATTGTCCCTCCCGGTCCGGGGATTTGTACCCATCGCGCTGGCCGGGTCACAGGCGCCGCATCCCCGGCATCCCCTCCTGCACCTGGACATCCACCTGCACCGCATTGAAATAACCCTGCTTGTGCACAACGGCCACCTGGTCCAGCAGGAGGTAAAAACCATTGCCGACCGGGGTTTCAACTATCTCTACACCGAGTGGGTGAGAATGGTCGCCGACGAGTTTGTGCGGACAACGCGTTTCGACCCGTTCGACCGGGCGGCATACGAACAGGAGCTGTACAACCGGCTGCCCCGGGCCATCGAAAGCCTGCAGCCCAACGCATCATCGACCTTTGCCTTGCAGGCGGGAGCGCAGAGCTTCCGCGTGCCCCTGTCCTATGATCTTTTTGCGCAAAAAACCGAAGCCGTGCTTGCGGAGGCGCGACGGATCATCAGCGACATGGCCTCGGGAGCCGGCACACCCGAAAAAGTGCCCGTGCTCCAGATCACCAACCGGGTGAGTCATCTTCCCGGTTTCAGGGAAGCCCTGCACAAGATCCCTTCGCTGATGCTGCGTGAGCTTGCTCCGGGGGCGGGCGCCCTGGGCGCGCTTACGCTGCGGGACAGGTTTGCCGGCGAGCGGACAGGCCGGGGGGTGGCGCTTTTAAGCAGCCGTCCATGGCCGGCGGAAGCAGCCGGCAAGCATATCCCCGGATCACCCGAACACAGCGGCATGCGGCCCACCCATATCCTCCATGGTGCGTATGCCTACCCCATCACCGCCACCCCCCTGATCATCGGTCAGGACGGACGGGATGCCGCGGCCCCGCTGCGGATCAGCCGCGACCCCGCGGAGGCGGGACAGCGCTGCTGCACCATCAGGCGGGAAGGCAATGAAGTGGTGCTGGCCAATGAGTGGCCGGCGGGCACCCTGGTGAACGGCCGGGTCATTGCGGAATCAAGTGCGCTCCTGCCGGGCCAGATGGTCCGGGTGGGGACACAAACCGAAGAGCTCACACTGATCGTGTGCACCGACGCTGATGAAAAAGAGAACCGTCACCGTATTTAGCATCTCCTTCATTGACTGCATCACCTGCGGCCTGGGCGCCATGCTGCTGCTGTTTGTCATCGTGAATGCCAGGAGCGTGGCCGGCCGGAATGAGATCACCTCGGACATCCGCGGGGAAGTTGACCGGATCGAGCAGGAGGTGCTCCAGGGGAAAAAGGACCTGGTGCTAGCGCGCAACACCCTGGAGCAGACCCGGGACGAGTTGGTAAAAACCGAGGGCCTGTCGCGCCGGGCCATAGAAACCATTACCCAACGGCAGACCGAGCTCGCAACCTATGACAACGACACCCTTGCCTCAAAAGAACATATCAACCGCCTCAAGGCGGACCTCAAGGCCAGGGAGGAGGCCCTCAAGCGGCTTGAAGGCGGGAGCACCTCCCGCGAAGACCACGGCGCAAAGATACGGCAATTCCCCGGCGAAGGCGATCGCCAGTACCTGACCGGCCTCAAAATGGGGGGCCAGCGCATCTTCATCCTGGTCGACACCTCCGCCAGCATGCTCGACGATACCATTGTAGGCGTCATCCGCACAAGGAATGTGGGCGACGCCGAGAAGCGGAAGGCGTCCAAGTGGCGGCATGCGGTCTCATCCCTCGACTGGCTGACCACCCAGCTTCCCCTCACCGGCTCGTACCAGGTGTACCGATTCAGCGAAACCGCCGCGCCGGTCCTCGAGGGAACCCAGGGAAAATGGCTGGACGGCAACAATGCCGCGCAGCTGAATGAGATCGTTAACCGGCTGCACCTGCTGGTGCCTCAGGGCGGCACCAGCCTCACCAACGCCATGGCCGCTCTGCGCGCCATGTCACCGCCGCCGGACAACATCTTTCTGCTCACTGACGGCCTGCCGACCATGGGCAGAGACAAGCCCTGGGGCACGAGGGTGTCAGGGGAAAAGCGCCTGGCCCTGTTTAACGAAGCAACCCGCCAGCTTCCGCCCCAGGTCCCGGTTAATATAATATTGTATCCCATGGAGGGCGATCCTGCCGCCGCCAGCGCCTGCTGGCGCCTGGCAATGCAAACCGGCGGATCCTTTTTCTCCCCCTCGCGGGACTGGCCGTAATTTTTAGCATCATGAAAGCGCGACGACGAGATCTCGAGATATTCAGCCTTTCGTTCCTGGACTGCATCTGCTGCGGATTCGGGGCCATCATCCTGCTGTTTGTCCTGTCGAAATTCGGACAGCCGGTCAAGATCGAGGAGGTGCGGCAGGACCTCACGGCGCTGCTAACGAAACGCGAGGAGGAGCTGTTCGTCATCCGCGGTGACGTGCAGGTGCTCAACCGCGAGCTGCAAGGCAAGCAGGAGCAGCTCTCGCGCGAAAAGGAAAGCCTGGCGCGCCTGCAGGGCGACCTCTCAGCGCTGCAGGGAGAGTTTGCCGCCTCCAAACAGAACGCCGCGGTGCAGAACACCATTGAAGGAAAGCTCGCCCAGGCGCTGCAGGAGCTGACCGAGGAGATGAAGCGCCTGCAGCAAGACCGGCCGCGCGTCTCCGACGGATCAATCGTGGGAATCCCGGTTGACAGCGAGTATATCGTTTTCATCATTGACACCTCGGGAAGCATGCAGCGCAATGCCTGGCAGCTGCTCCAGAAAAAACTGCGCGAGACGCTGGACGTCTACCCCCGGGTCAAGGGCATCCAGGTGATGAACGACGAAGGCACCTACTTGTTTCCCGAGTACCGCGGCAGCTGGATTCCCGACACCCCCGGCCGGCGCAAGGTGATCATCAATACCTTAAGCAGCTGGACCCCCTTCAGCAACAGCAGCCCGGTGGAAGGGATCAACGAGGCCATTTCCACCTATTATGATCCCAACAAGAAAGTCAGCCTCTATGTGTTCGGCGATGAGTTCGCCGGCTATGACATGCAGGGGGCGATCGATACGGTAGACCGGTTAAACCGGGCGGACAGCAGCGGGAAGCGGCGGGTGCGGATCCATGCGGTGGGGTTTCCCACGGTGCTCAAGGACATCCGCGATGA